>CAYQNS010000253.1:1495-5272 GCA_964418755.1 uncultured Desulfobacteraceae bacterium | reverse complement strand
TTATAATAATTACCTTTTCAACAAAAATCCGTCAAACCCGTCCTTTTTCAGCCGTTTTAAACCGGCCTCCCCGGCGGCCCTGGTTTGAAAGCCGGCCACCCGCACCCTGTGCCAGGTGCCCTTTCCGGGGATACCGGCCGAAACCCGGTAGGCCTGATAACCCCTGGTTTTGAGATCTGCGGTCATTTTATCAGCCTGTTTTGAATCCTTGATTGAGGCCACCTGAATGATAAATTGGCCGACGGGGTGCTTTCCCACCCTCCCGGCAACCGTTTTGGGTTGTACAGCTTTGCTGTTTACGATTTTATTTTTGAATGTCAGACTCTTTAAAGAGGTCTTTGCCTTACGCGGCAAAGCTTCCGGTGCGTCCGCCGCTCTCACGGATTTTAATTCTTCCGACAGGGGAGACTTGTCGGTTTTTGCGAAACGCCCTGCAAAATTTTCACTGTCATCTTTCTTTTTTTTCAGGGTTTCATGAAAATCAAGGTCCGGTTTGCCTGAATTCGATGTCTGTCTGATCGTATAGCGTTTCTCATCCTTTTTGATGACCGCCTTCCGCAGGTCTGCCAGTTCTTTCTGCAGCGCGGAAATATCGAAATGCACCGGTGCCGTACCCCGCCCCACCAGGACGCCCAGCACAAACATCCATGCACAGATAAAAAAAATCAGACAAAACCACGTCGTCATCCCCTTGCGCGTCAGGGAATAGGCGATGGCCTGTTTTCCAGGCGTTGGGTTTTTTTTTTGATTTTTTTTCATGATCACATTTTATCCGGCGCTGAAACCCCCAGTAATGACAGACCATTATGAATGACTTTTTGAACCGCAGTGACAAGATACAGGCGGCCCATGGCCAGATTCTGGTCGTCGGTCAGTACCCTGTGCTTGTTGTAGTACGCATGGAACAACGATGCCAGGTTCATCAGGTAGTAGGTAATCCGATGCGGTTCCATCAGCTTTGCACTGAAGGCGACGGTTTCGGGGTACTGGGCCATGGCCTTGATGAGCTGCATCTCTTCGGGTGCCTTGATCAAAGCCAGGATTTCGGGATCACCATGGGTTTCTTCAATTCCCCGTTCCCGCCCCTTGCCTATGATGCTGGATATCCGCGCATGGACATACTGGACATAATATACCGGGTTGTCATTGCTCTTTTTTTTGGCCAGTTCCAGATCAAAATCAAGGGAACTCTCGTAATGGCGGGTCAAAAATATAAAACGGGCGGCATCTCTTCCCACATCATCGATGACATCCTTCAACGTGACGAACTCTCCGGCCCGGGTGGACATGGCCACCGGTTCCCCGGCTCGCAGCAGGTTTACCAGATGAACGAGAATGACGTCAAACTGATCGCGTTTTTTCCCGGAAGCCTCGATGGAAGCCCGCATTCGGGGGACATAGCCATGATGATCCGCACCCCAGACATCGACAACTTTATCAAACCCGCGGCTGTATTTTTCCTGATGATAGGCAATATCCGAGGCAAAATAGGTGGTCCGGCCATTGGAGCGGACTACGACCCGGTCCTTTTCATCTCCGTAGTCAGTGGTCCTGAACCACAGGGCATCATCCTTTTTATAAATAATTTCCTGCTGCTGAAAATCCTTTATCACCCCGTCCACAAGGCCGTTATCATAAAGACTCTGTTCGCTGAACCATTTATCATACTTTACTCCGAAGGATTCAAGATCATCCCGGATGCCGGTCAGTATGGTAGCGGCGGCCGAACGGGCGCAGTACATGATTGCCTCATCTGCTTCTTTGCTCAACAGATCATCGCCCCTGTCGTTGCGAATCGTTTCGGCCAGGTCACGGATATAGGCCCCCTGGTAACAGTCTTCCGGAAAAGTGATTTTCTCCCCGAAAAATTCCCGGTATCGCAGAAACACCGATCGTCCCAGGGTCTGGATCTGACGGCCCGAGTCATTGATATAATATTCCCTTTGCACATCAAATCCGGAAAATGCTAAAATGGATGCCACTGCATCACCCACGGCAGCCCCCCGCCCATGTCCCACATGCAGAGGCCCTGTCGGATTGGCACTGACAAACTCTAACTGCACTTTCCTGCCGCGCCCTATCTTTGAGGCACCATAGGAGGGACCTGCATCATGAACCTTGCGCAAAAACGGCAGCCAGGCGGATGGGTTGATAAAAAAATTGATGAAACCGGGCCCTGCAATCTCGGTTTTGGCCAGGATTTCATCCGTATCCTCCATGTGATGTAAAACAGCCTCGGCAATCCTGCGCGGGGCCATTTTCTGCTCTCCGGCCATGATCATGGCCAGATTACTTGCAAAATCTCCCTGGCGCTCTACTTTGGGGACTTCAACTTCAACGGCAGGGAATGAAGCCGACGGCAATTCGCCGCTTTCATGGGCACGGTTTGCGGCATCTATGATCAGGTCTGCTATTTTTTGTTTCATCTTGATATAGCTTTCATGTTTTTAATGTTTATTGCGAAGTATTTTAAAAAAACGTCGCATGATTGACCTTGATGGTCCCGCAAAAAGTCAAAAAACCACTTTTTACGAAACGGTTTAAATATTAGGAGTTAAGTTTTAAGCCTTTGTTCAAACGGATAATATCATTAACCTAAAACCTAAAACCTAAAACGTAGCACCGAACACCTAAAAACTTTCATTCATAGAAACTTTTGGCGATCAAGTCAAGAATCTTCGGCACCAATTCAGGGTTAAAGGAATATTCATTGACAAAAATGATCAATACCTGTAAAAGTCGACCATAACACGCAGCGCAGAAGCCTGCATGAAAAAACAACGCAACTAAAAATCGAAAGACCACGATAAAGCAATACCACGAAGGTAGCGGCAACATGAAAGTCATGTACGCATTCGTGGTTTTTTTTTGCTTGATCGGAGGTGAACAATGAAATTTTTTTTCTTGTCCGTGGTGCTTTCTTTCGTTCTATTCATCATGGCCCTGCCGGCAGCGGCCCATTTTGGTATGGTAATCCCTTCCGATTCTATGGTTATGCAGGACGATAACCGTAACATCGACGTGACCCTTTCGTTTTCCCATCCCTTTGAAGGCCAGGGGATGGAACTTATCAAACCTAAAGTTTTCAACGTATGGGCCAACGGCAAAACATCAAATCTGCTCGATAAGCTGCAAAAGACGACGGTCATGGGTCACACTGCCTGGAATGTCGACTATCGTGTCAAAAGACCCGGTGTTTACATGTTTTACATGGCGCCCCGGGCCTATTGGGAACCGGCTGAAGACTGCTTTATCATCCATTACACCAAAACTGTGGTGACGGCCTTTGGCGATGATGAGGGATGGGATACCGAAATCGGTCTGAAAACAGAGATCGTTCCCCTTTCAAAGCCCTTTGGATTGTACGCCGGCAACATCTTCCAGGGAATAGTGAAGCTGGATGGGAAGAAAGTTCCCTATGCCGAGGTGGAAGTGGAATACTATAATGCGGACGGGAAAGCTCAGGCCCCCACCGACTACATGGTAACCCAGACCATCAAAGCCGATGCAAACGGTGTTTTTTCCTATGCCGCACCTGTCGCTGGATGGTGGGGATTTGCAGCCCTGAATACGGCGGACTACCAGTTAAAGCAGGACGGGCAGGACAAGGATGTGGAAATGGGAGCCGTGATCTGGGTCCAGTTTCATGACTGGAAATAAGGTGGGCGCACCCGCACAATTGAATAATGCCGAACGCAGGGGCGAACCTTGTGCTCGCCCTGCCTACCGATTGTATTTATAAAAAGACGAGCGGAGCGATTCCACAAATATTCAATT
>CAYQNS010000253.1:0-1395 GCA_964418755.1 uncultured Desulfobacteraceae bacterium | reverse complement strand
TCAATTTTCACTATTCAATTTAGGTGGGCACAGCCCACCCTACGATTATTTTAACCGAAAGATATTTATGCATATTTCCGAAGGTGTTTTATCGGCACAGGTGCTGATATCCGGCGGCGTGCTGGCCGCGGCAGGTACTGCCGTCGGGCTGAAACAACTGGATTACGACCGCATTGCCCAGGTCGGCATGCTGAGTGCCGCTTTTTTCGTGGCATCCCTGATCCATGTCAATATCGGTCCTTCCAGTGTCCATCTGCTTTTGAACGGCATTGTGGGCCTGCTCCTGGGATGGGCCGCTTTTCCGGCCCTGCTGGTGGCCCTGGCACTGCAAGCCGTCTTTTTCCAGTTCGGCGGCATAACCGTGCTCGGTATCAATACGGTCATTATGGCTCTGCCTGCGGTTGTCTGTTATTATCTATTCGGCTCTTTGCTTTATAAAAAATCGGCCGTTGCCATGGCAGGAGCGTTTGCCTGCGGTTTTACGGCGGTTTTTTTATCGGCAATCCTTTTAGGTGTTTCGTTGATATTTACCGAGCAGAACTTCTGGGAAGTATCTTCGCTGGTGGTCATGGCCCATATTCCGGTTATGGTGATAGAGGGCATTATCACCGCATTTTGCGTGGCTTTTCTAAAAAAAGTGCAGCCCGAGATGCTGCCTGGATTTTTCAAATAGCGCTTGATGGACGATAAATTTTTTTGCCTGCGGTGAGGTCAATATGAAGACTGCCGAATTTTTGAAAAAAGGCACGATATTAAAAGCTTTTTTTATTATACTCACAATACAGATCATTACCCTTCCGACGTCGGCATGGGCCCACAAGGTGACCGTGTTTGCCTGGGTGGAAGGGGATACTGTTCTTACAGAGAGCAAATTCAGCGGCGGCAAGCGGGTGCATGACGGCACCATTAATGTCTACGCCCCTGATGGCCGGAAACTGATTGAAGGACGAACCAATGCCCTCGGAGAATATTCATTTAAAATACCACAAAGGACCGATTTGAAAATTGTCCTTGAGGCTGGAATGGGACATAGGGCCGAATGGACCCTGACTCGCGATGAAATCGGGGATACATCCGATGCCGATACGGAACTGATGGTTGTCGGAGAAACCGTCGAAGACCGCCGGGATAAAATCGTCCTGCCGATTACGGCAATCGGCTGTGGCGATATTGAAGCGACAATGGAAAGGGTGCTTGATAAAAAATTGAAACCGATTATCCGAAGGCTGAATCAGATTGAACAGCAAAAGGAGGGCCCCTCGATCACGGATATTCTGGGTGGGTTGGGCTATATTCTGGGTTTGATCGGGATCGCTGCCTATGTTCATTCCAGACGTCGAGGAAAACGGCCCTACAAAAAGTAACCTTCCACGGGTTTCTCTTGATACTCATATG
>CAYQNS010000252.1:0-5279 GCA_964418755.1 uncultured Desulfobacteraceae bacterium | reverse complement strand
CAATGGTGCAGGCATTGTCCTTGATTACGCAATACCAGTCACCGCCGGCATCACCAGCGATATTATACTGAAAGGCCACGTCCACTCCGGTGGCCGCTTCCGCGTTAAAGGTGCCGGCCATTTTATCAAATATTCCGGCCACATCCATACCGCTGTCGTCAGCTGCAGCTTCGGTTGAAGTCGTTGGGGTCGACGGGGTTATCAGATCCATAATGGCTGCATTGGCATCTCCGATCTCTTTGGAGCCTTCCATGGCATTGATCGTATCCCAAGTGTCCCGGATCATTTCGGGCGTTGGCGGATTTTCCGCATCGCCCAGAAAGGTTGCCGCACCGGTCATCACCGCCGCCCGGTTGTAATACCCCATGCCGGCATTAAAAATTCTGCCGGATTGATCGCATCGTTCACTGCAAAGGTAGAGCACCATGGGCGCCACAAATTCAGGCTTCATTTTTTCGAACATCTCCGGCGGCAGCACATCCTCGGTCAGCCGTGAGGCTGCCAGAGGTGCCACGGTATTGGCCTTGATGTCGTATTTTTTTCCTTCAAGCTTAAGGGTGTTCATGAGGCCGACCAGACCCAGTTTGGCGGCCGAATAATTGGTCTGGCCGAAATTGCCGTACAATCCTGCGGCCGAAGTGGTCATAACGATGCGGCCGTATCCGTTTTCACGCATGACCTCGAACGCGGGCCGGCTGACATGATAGGCCCCGTTCAAGTGTACATCCAGGACCGCCTGCCAGTTTTCCGGCTCCATCTTCATGAAACTCTTGTCCCGAAGGATGCCGGCATTGTTAATGACGATATCGACCCTGCCAAAGGCATCCAGTGCCGTTTTGACGATATTTTCACCGCCTTCAACCGTGGCCACATTGTCATAACTGGCCACTGCGTCGCTGCCCAGGGCCTTGATTTCGTCCACGATTTTATCGGCCGGTGATTGGGAACCCGATCCGGAACCGTCCCGGGCACCGCCAAGATCGTTGACCACGACCTTTGCCCCCCGTTTGGCCAGTTCCAGGGCATAGACCCTGCCCAGTCCTGCGCCTGCGCCGGTAACGATTGCCACCCGGCCGTCATAGCGAATTTTATTCATCTCTTCGGCGGCTCCGGGCACGGGCACGGCTTTCCAGAAATAATTCACAAATCCGCGTTCCTTGTCCGCTACCTTGCGTTTAAATGCCATCTGCACCGGCAGGCCGACTTTGACGTCATCCAGTTCGCAATCTGTAAAATCAGCCATCATCCGGCCCCCGCCTTCAAACTGAACCATGCCGTAGATGGCCGGCGGGTCCACGGATATGGCCAGCATATCTCCGGTAAAGGTCTTGGTCGTAGCCGGAACATCGGCAAATTCATAATCGTCCTGGCTGTGTATTGCTCCACAATTCGGGTTTACACAGATATCCATTTTGGGGAACTGCGGCGTACCGCACTCGCGGCATTTGCCACCCACCAGGCCCAGGATCATTTTATTTTTGCGCCACAACACGGTGGTGGCGGTCTGGGTGGGCGCCTCGGCCCGGATGCCCATCTCGGTCTTGAGCAAGTCCCTGAATTTCAGCCATTTAAGGTAGTTGTCAGTGGTTTTTTTATTGGCCAGGCAGCCGGACACACCATTTCTCGGGGCTAGTCCGGTGATGTTTTCCGTGACCTCGAAGTAGAGCGCGTTGGCGCCCTGGCCAAAACCGGCCACGAGTATCCGATCTCCCGGCTTGGCTTCCTCAAGCGCGGAAATCAGCATCATGAAGGAATGGGCCGCACCGGTTTCACCGCAGACCTCGTGCATGTTGTCCACCAGTTTTTCAGGGGTTGCCCCCAGTTTTTTGGCAATCTTGCGATGATCACCCTTGAAAAAACAGGGATAAACCAGTTTGTCCACATCATCCATGGTAATCCCCAGTTTGTCGAAGAGGCCGTTGACCACCTTTGGAATAATTCGGCCGTAGCCGGAATCCCGGGTCCAGCGCTCCTCCCAGACATAATCGTACTGGTTTTGGCTGCCGCGGTAATGATCGACAAAATCGCAGGAAATGGAATATGACCCCTTATATTCGGCAATCACATCCGTATCCCCGACCATCAGAGAGGCAGCGCCGTCGCCAAACCACATTTCATAAAAATAGGCGGCCCTGGTTTCCCGGCGGTCTGTTGCCGTCACCATGATATTTTTTTTGGCTTTGCTCTGCACCGACTCCAGGGCGCTCACCAGTGCCGTGGTGGCGATTTTCTGTGAAGCGGTATAATCCGCCGTCACGAGCTCCTCTTTCAAATTCAGGGCCGCGGATATGATGCCGGCATTTTGCCGGTCTGCAAAGGGAAGTGTCGTGGATGCCAGGTACAATCCGTCCAGAGTTTGCTTGTCGGCGCCGGTGAGACAATCGCGTGATGCAGCCACCGCCATGGTAATGGAATCCTCATCCCAGTTACACATGGACCTTTCTCCCTGGGATACCGCCATGATGGCGGGGGCAAACCAGCCCATTCCCTGGACAATGGCAGACCGGTTGAGCCTTAAACGCGGAATATAGGCGCCGTATGAAGTAATACCTATCATTTTTTATTCTCCTGTATTCGTCAAATGGTTAAAACTTGAACAGCTTTTCAATGAGCTGGGATTTCATGATATCGCCTTCAATCCCGAGCTTTCCGGATGTATAGGCCTGCATGGCCGGAAGGGTGCCGTTCATCATGGCGAGAAAATCACCGGCGGCCATTTTCAGGGTGCACGTGGGACTGTCATGATTACCGGCGGTAATGGTGCAGGCTCCGTCCTTGATCGCACAATACCAGTTGCCGCCGCCTTCACCGGAGATATTGTACTGAAACACAACATCTACACCTCCGGCTGCGTCGGCATTAAAGGCATCCGGCATGGCCTCGAAAACAGCAGCCACGGAAGTGGTGCCTCCGGCCGTGTCCGAAGCATCGTCGGCCGGTGCGGCAAAGGCTGCCACGACATCGCCGAGCTGGTCATTAAGCTGAAAATATTCCTTGCCCTTCTTGAGCGTGGAGATTTTATTCAGATGGCTTTCGATATCCTCTACCGCAGGTATCTGGGTGCCGTCGCCTACGATGGTTCCAGGCCCTGTGACAATGGCTGCGCGGTTGTAAAAACCCATGCCGGCATTATAAATATTTCCGGTGACCGGACATTTTTCAGAGCACAGGAACAGGGCCATGGGCGCCACGAACTCGGGTTTGAGTTTTTCCAGAAAATCGGGGGGCAGTACATCTTCGGTCAGGCGCGAGGCCGCCACAGGGGCAATGGTATTGACCTTGATATTATACTTTTTCCCTTCGAGTTTGAGGGTATTCATAAATCCAACCAGGGCCAGCTTGGCGGCGGTATAATTGGTCTGGCCGAAATTGCCGTAAAGTCCGGCAGCAGACGTCGTCATCACGATCCGGCCGTAACCTTTTTCGCGCATGACCTTGAACGCCGGACGGCTAACATTATACGCGCCGTTCAGATGGACTGCGAGAACCGCGTTCCAGTTTTCCGGGGTCATTTTGATAAAACTCTTGTCACGCAGGATTCCGGCGTTGTTGATAAGGATATCCACTGTTCCAAAAGCATCCAGGGCTGTCTTGACAATATTTTCACCGCCCTCGGTCGTGGCTACATTATCATAATTGGCAGCGGCCTGGCCGCCCAGTGCCTTGATTTTCGCCACGACCTTGTCGGCCGGTGATTTCGAGCTGTCGCCGGATCCGTCCCGGGCTCCGCCCATGTCGTTGACCACGACTTTGGCTCCCCGTTTTGCCAGTTCCAGGGCATAGACCCGTCCCAGGCCGGCGCCGGCACCGGTTATAATGGCCACCCTGTCGTCAAACCGAATCTTGTCTTCAGGAATATCGCCGTATTCAAATTCACCGTTGTCGATGACGATTTCGCCTGTTTCGGTATTTACCACCCGCCAGACCGCCTTTCCTTCGTCGGTTTTCCAGATCAGTGTCTTAAGGGGCATGCCCGGATAAAGCGGTTTTGTGAAGCGGTTGAACATTCGCCGTGCTTTTTCCGGCTCACCCGGGATGAGGCTCTGGATCAGGGCCCGGCATGCAAAGCCATGGGTGCACAGCCCATGCATGATGGGCCTTTCAAAACCGGCCATTTTGGCAAATTCCGGGTCTACGTGAAGCTGAAAGACATCTCCTGAAAGCCTGTAGATCAGGGGCTGGTCAGCGCTTGGTGATGCATCGACCGTAAAATCCGGACTGCGATCCGGAAAAACGATCTCCTTTTTAGGGGCATTCTTACCCCCGAACCCGCCGTCCAGCCTGGCAAACACAGTGGCGATTGCCGTGAACAGTTTTTTGCCGTTGGAATGCCGTGTCTCGCTCCTGGCCACGACCAGGGCGCCCTTGCCTTCACCCTTATCAAAATAATCGGTGATTTTACCCTCGGTGGTCATGGTGCCCTCGGGCGGGATCGGGTTGTGAAAGACAAGTTCTTCTTCGCCATGCAGAATGCCTGCCAGATTCACATTGGAAGCCACCATCAGCTCGGGCATAAAATTATAAAGTGTGGTGGTGGCAAAACTCGGTATGATTTTCAAATCTTTTTCATAGCAGTATTCCAGGTCGGAAAAACCGGCACCAACGCCCAAGGCGTAAAGTACCGCATCTTTCCAGGTATAATCCGAGGAAAGAGGGCCGATTTTCTTTCCGATTGAATCAAGGTTTAACGCCATTTGTTTTCCTCCTTTTTAATCCCGCCGCGTAAACGCCGGAATCAGAATAAATTTTAATGTTTCTTTAACAAGTTCGATATATTTTTTGCGATCCACATCCAGCATGGGCCTGAAATAAGTCTCTCCAGAGATAAAATTAAAAACCGAATTCCAGACAGCCAGAACACGCGCCTTGGCCTGCACGGAAATGCTTTTTTTATCAAGCGCCAGCCCCATTGCCACTGCGATATTGGAAATATATCCGGTAACATGTATATCGACGCCGAAGTCCTCTTTGTTTTTGCTGAAATAACGGTACAGGATCAAGTTGGATACTTCCGGATTGGCAAACAGATAATCACTGATCATATCGATGGCCACTTCGAGGCGAACGGCCACCGATTTTCCGTGAACGATCTTCTCGATCTCTTTAAGCTTGAGCTGAATCTCATCATTGAGATCCATAATGACGGCTTCATAAAGGTCCTGCTTTTCCCCCCAGTGGTAATAGAGAGTGGATATGTCGATGCTCACATCCTGGGCAATCATGCGTGTGGTTGTGCCCTGATAGCCGTAACTGCCGAACAGGCGCCGGGCAGCGGCAAG
>CAYQNS010000251.1:2412-5288 GCA_964418755.1 uncultured Desulfobacteraceae bacterium | reverse complement strand
GTTGTCTGAAAAATGGGTCAAAAAAAAGCTTGCAAAAATTCTGGTGCTCTTGCCACGTTTACCGGCTTCGGTGCCGAGTCCGGCTGCGGCAAATGTGATGTTGTCCAGTTTGAAACGAACCGGATCAGAGGGCATCAGATCTTCTGTTTCAACGGTGCAGTTCTCAAATTTTACATCTTCCAGAGTGACTTGCCAACCTGGCTTTTCTTCCCGGGCCGCCTTGGATGGAGAGGCTGTTTCCACAGATTCCGCTGTGGCAAACAAATGCTTTAAATTGATTTCGCCCTGTGCCGAACGGCTGACAAAAAAATGCCCGTCTTTGACGGATACGGAGCCTATACCCAGCACGCCACCCAAAATATCGATCCGGGTATTATCCACGGTCAGAGCGGGAAGCGCTAAAAATTCTTTTCGGTTTACAGTATCCGTCAGTTTTGCGGAGAAAAGGGACAATTGCGTGTTGGATAAGGTAAAATTTTGTTGCAAATCTTTTTCATATTGATAGTCAAACCTGAAATCCGCCGTGCCGTCGGTTACGCCGAATTGGATATATTTTTCATAATAGGGAGCATACTTTGGCAGGGAAATATTTTTAAACGCCAGCATTCCATCGCTCATAAACGGTTCCAGAGAAAATTGTGCCCGGGCGTTCAAGGCCTCTCCGGATTCCGTCTTCAGCTCCAGCATAATCCGGGCGCTTTCCCCCGGGCGGGTACTGAAATTTTCAATCGCAAGATCCAGTGGATACAGTTTTGTCGTAAAGTAGTTTGTCCGGGAGGCATCGGTATAGGTGACAGTTGCATCACTGACCTTGCAATAATCCATCAGCAGTGACAGTGCGGCAGGTTTTTCATCTGTTTTTTCCGGAGAAGTGTCCGGCCCGGGTTCTGGTAAAAAATGGGCTAAATTCAGATGACCTGTTTCAGAGATTGCTGCATTCAGCTCCGGGGCATCTATGGTTACACTGGTGAAGTGGAACTGTTGTTTCAAAATTTCCGACTGTGCCATGGAAAGGGAAAGCATGGGTATCGAAACCAGCAGCCGGCCCTGTGAATCGGAAACCACTGCACCGGAAAGGTCAAACCGACCCGCCAGTATAAGATCGGGCAGACCGGATTTCTTCTTTTGATAGGAAAAATTGATATCGGTATCCATGGTTGCGGATTGGACCTGAATTCCGGGTGGCAACTCCGCATAGGGGAGATAGTGGGGAATCTGAATTGTTTTTATATTGACGTCAAAAGCGGTCTGCAACGTGTCGTCAAAGGGCCGGCTTTTTCCGTTTATGCTGACAGCAGAACCGTTAAGAATACCGGCAAGATGAATCCGGGTATTCAGGGTTTTGTCCTGGGGCAGGCTGGATAAAAAAACAACATCCAGGTCAATATCCTTAAATTGGTGTCTGGATTCTTTGGCATGGTCAATAAAATCAACCCTGCCTTTGGCTATTTCAGCATGCTGCAGAAAAAATGGAAAAACAGCACTGGGGGTATTCTCAGAACTGCTTTGTTCCGTTGAAAAAAGATCGGAAATGTTTAATTCCCCTGCTTTGTTACGGACCAGATGAATGCCAGGTTCTAAAATGACAAACTCTTTGATCACCAGGGCTCTTTTAAAGAGAGAATACGACTGGATGTTAATCATCACCTCTTTGGCCGCCGCCAACGCTTCACCGTCGTGGCCTCTGACCCGCAGCCCTTTTATTTGAAGTGTAAAAGTATAGGGGTTGACATTGACATCCGCTACAATGACTTCCCGCTGCAAGGCATTGGACCCCTTGTCCGTCAAAACAGCCCGGATGATAAGCGGCATGACCACGAACCCCGTGACCGTATAAAGCAGGAAAAACAAAACCACTCCTGCAAGCACCTTTTGGGTTCTTGATAGACTGCGCATCATTGTTAGTCCCTGTGATAGTTTTGATTGATTCAAAGCGCCCGCCTTTTCAATTGAACGTTGAATATTGTCAAGTGAAAACTTGTGATATCGCTCCGCTCTGCCTTTTCACACCTAAAATTGATAGAATACCTTCAATTTTCAGTATTCAATTGTCAATTATAAAAAGTCACCTCACACTTTTTGTACATAAAAAACTCAAAAACAAAAATTAAGCACATAGAGCATTTTATCAGTAAACTTATCAAGGATATTTAACCGTGATAAAATCAACGATACTGACTGTACCGGCGGTTGCTTCGGCAATGGCAAGTATCCTGCTTTTCTGAACCTGGGTTTTTACAATCCCCGAGAGCGTAACTACCCCTTTGGCTGAATCCACGTCAATATTCAGCGAACGTATGCCCGGTTCCGAAAGCAGCCGGGTTTTGATTTTGCTGACGATCACCTTGTCATCCATGCTTTGGCCGATTGTTTTGTCGCCCACCTGCAGGCTGCTCCTGACCGATTTTACGCCCGGCACGCCGCGGGCGATTTCCAGGGCCCGCTGAACTTCGGCATTGGTTTTAACAACGCCCACCAGTACAACATTTCCATCGGTCGTGTCCACATCGATCTTCCTGGCCTTGACCACGGAATCCTCAATCATCCGGGTCTTGATCTTGGTGGTGATAGTGGCATCGTCCCAAATTCGCCCGACACTCCGTTCATCCGTACCGGCCTTGTAGCCGACTGCCGCACCGCCGCCGATAAGTACCGGCGCACAACCAGGGGCCGAAACCAGACATATGATTCCCAATAATACAAGTAACTGTTTCATAATTTCTCCAAATTTAAATTAATGCTTTGCCCGAAAAGGCATACCTGTTTGCCGACTGCTTGGAAAATGATGGGGGTGTTCACCGGTCACGAGATGCTGTTTTTCGTTGTCCGGAGCAAAAGGGATCACCGCCCGGTGCATCTTCAGTGCGCTGTCCCCC
>CAYQNS010000251.1:0-2312 GCA_964418755.1 uncultured Desulfobacteraceae bacterium | reverse complement strand
ATAATGAATCATACCATAACGACAAGAATGGGAGATGGGGAACAAATCTCGATCTCTGCCGATGAACTGCGGGAAGATATCCTGGCAGGAACAAACGATGCCGCCGAAAAGGGTCAAATCCCGGAAATGACATCGGAGGAAATCAATAAATTGTTCGATATTTTTGCCGATCCATCCCGGATGGTCAGCGTATCCACCGGTGAGGAAGTTGTCGGGACCGACGATGGCTGCATCATGGCGTTTTATGCCGGGCAGGACAGCGGGGCCGTAGGTATTCCCCTGAGCCGATTGCAGGCCATCTTGACTTATGAACGGGCATGTGCCGGCGACACCATATGCATGGGGCATAGCGACTTCAGTTTTAAACCGGCCAAACCGGTTATTAATTATGAACTCAACGACTATTACCAAGCCTCAATCGTGGCCACGGCCCCCCTATTCTACGGTGCCCAACCGAATATGGGGCTCTATTTTAAACCCGACGGCCCTTACGACAATCCGGCTGATCTCCTTCCTCTGGGAAAAATAACAGAAGCCAGAACTGCACAGGAACAGGCTTCCGAGCACCTCACAAACGATATCGTCTTCATCGGTAAGAAGCTCAATAGCATCGGTTGCGAGGGTATAAATCTCGACACGGTGGGCTCCGCAGGGGATGCGGATTTTCTTGCGGCCCTGAAGGCGACTGAAAAGCTCAAGGCAGTGGCGCCGAATATGTCGGTAATCATCGGTATGGCCGGGGAATTTGTCCTCGGCATGCATGGGGAAATCACCTACGACGGAAAACGCCTGGCGGGCATGTATCCCCACGAACAGGTAAAGGTGGTGGAAAAGGCAGGCGCCGATATTTACGGTATGGCCGTAAACGTTTCCACGAGTAAAACCATTCCCTGGAACGTAGCCAGAGCGGTAACCTTTTGCAAGGCGGCCGTGGCTGTTGCCGATATCCCGGTTCATGTCAATGTGGGAATGGGCGTGGGGGGGATCCCGATGATGGAGTCACCGGCTATCGATGCTGTAACAAGGGCTTCCAAGGCACTGGTCCAGATCGGCAAGGCAGACGGGTTGTAGATTGGCGTCGGCGATCCTTTCGGCATGAGCATTGCCCATAACATGGCTTCCTGCATGGGGGGCGTTCGGACAACCGGAGATCTGGTAGCCTGGATGCAGATGACCCATAAGATGAAGATAGCAGAAGCCAAAGAATATGTGGCAGAAAAACTGGGAATCGCTGTGATCGATCTGGTCAACATTGATGTGACGCGTCCACTCAGGGAGGACCTGGGCATCGGCATCACGACCGCTGTGGCCGGAAACCCAAAAGGCATCATGGCCAAATACAAGATCGCTGAATTACTCGATATCGAGATCAATTCGGTAAATTATTTTAAATCCCAGCTTGAATCCTCCAAAAAATAAACACCGGGCTGGACAAACCGCCTGCTGACAGGCTCTGCATGTCGGCGGAGATCCTCTGGCCCAGCGCTGGGCAAACAAAATTGGCGCCGATGCTATGCAGAGTACGCAGCCAATGGTGTAAAAAAGGCTAAACGGCTATCGGCAAAATAGAATAAGGCCCATTGATACATAAGGAGAGTTTCCATGAAAACCATTAAACCGGCACCCATCAAACCAGCCATCACCATGGATGAATACGCCAAGGTCGATATCCGGGTCGGAACCATTCGGCGCGTGGAAAATATTGACGGCGCGGATAAACTCGTCAAGCTGACAGTGGATTTCGGTGATCACCAGAGAACTATCCTCTCGGGGATGAAACAGGAACGTGAAAACCCGAAGGAGATCGAGGGCAGACAGGCACTGTTCTGCGTCAACCTCAAACCGCGAAAGATGATGGGGGAAACCTCCCAGGGGATGATATTCGATGCCGGATATGACGATGGCATCACCCCGGTGCTCATCGTACCGGAAAGCTCGGTTCCGGACGGAACACGGGCTGGATAAAGAAATGGGCAAAAACCCCGGTCGTCAGGTCCATGCTCCGCCTTTGCCCCCGTTCAAAGCGGGCGGGTGCCGGCCCTGAAAGGAATCAAAATATAAAACGGACACTTTTGCTTAATCTATAAAAGGAGTTAATCCATATATGTATAAAAATCTTACCGGCAAACGAGTTATTATTACGGGAGGCTCAAGTGGAATCGGATTTGCCACTGCCAAACGCTTCGTTGATGAAGGAGCTAAAGTTGTCATATTTGCCCGGAACCAGGAAAATTTAAATAGGACCCGGGAGATGATACCGGATCTCGTCGGTTCGGTTTGCGTCGATGTCGGCAGGAATAATGATGTGGCCA
>CAYQNS010000250.1:0-5290 GCA_964418755.1 uncultured Desulfobacteraceae bacterium | reverse complement strand
TGTAAGGAGTCTTGGAATTAGGAAAATTGTTATCAAAGGATGCGGAATGTCCGATTCACCAGCAGAAGTGTATTTGTACCATTTATAATCCGCGGGTGCTGCATCCGGCAGATATATCGTTACAATGGCCTGGTCACCAGAATTAGCAACCTCCATTTCCATTTCAAGCAGTCCATACGGAAAATCATCTGGCTTGTCTGAACTATCCGCCAGGCTGTCAGGATCGACACAACTCAGGCTCGTAAGATTTCCACTGCCTGCACCAATCTCGATAAATGTTGCTGTAACGGTCTTATCAGAGTCCATAGTGATCATTTCAGGATTTTCTGAACCGTTCAAGTCGCCACTCCACCCGGTGAACACGCCTTCAGTGCCTGCACTGCCATCTGGTAATGCTGTCAGTTGCACCGGCGTGCCTTGATCATAGGTTATACCAGGCGGGTCTATCGTCACACTGCCTTCACCTATCATTTCCACCGTCAAGTCATATTCTGCAGGCGTCGCGGTGACCGTAATATAATCATTCCGGATCTCCGTGTCTGCCTCGCCGGGACCTGTCACCTCAAGGGAAACTGTATACGTGCCAAAATCTTCATAGGTGTGCGTGGGATTCTGATTCGTGCTCGACCCGCCATCACCAAAAGACCATGACCAGCTCTCCACGTCCCCAGTAGATGAATCGGTGAAAGATACCTCCAGAGGTGCCGTACCTGAAGTAGGTGTCCCTGAAAAATTGGCAACAGGCACACCATCAGGATCCCATCCGGCCAGTCTTGCCCAGAGCCACCATGCGGCATATGCTTTTCGATTTGCATTTAAAGGCTGGCTGTGAGCTGAGGTACAGGTATACCAATCCACATTTTCTGTATGAGTATTTTGCCATTCTGTGGCCCAGTTGCCAAGCTTAGTTCCACCAACAGAAACATAATAGTCACAATTATCACTAGGAAATTCATAAAATGTTCCATCCGGATCGTAGCTTTCAATGGCCGCAAAATCGTAAAGAACCTTATTGTTGGCGATGCAAAAATCACGAATCATCTGGTTTGCAGCCTTATTGTTGGCATCATCAAAATGATCCACATGACCGGTCATGTAAACAAATGTGACCCCGGGATACTGATTTTCCAGATTTGCCATAGGGGTCAGATATTCACTTTCCAGTGTACCCGCTGCATATTTACTGCTAACCTGTCCACACCAGGACCAAATAATAACGTTAACATCCTGATTTATGGCAGTATTCAAATAGGCTGTAGTGTTATTTACCCAAGCAGGATAATAGCCACAATCTCCTGCCATTGCATAATCATGAAGATCCAGAGCGCCCCCCGCCCCACCGTTATTCCATTGAAAAAAGTTTTCAGGATGAGCTAGCCCAAGGCCTCCAACGTTTGCGAAAGCGACAAGTCCTGTCATACCCGTTGTCAATTGGCTGCCATGGGAAGTATGACCGTAAGCAATATGGAGTTGTGCCTTGGCATGTTCTATCGCTGTCCCTGGAATCTGAGTTACATCGGTACAAGTATGATCAATGATAATCGGACCCGCTGCAATGGCAACAGGAACTGCTGCCATCAATCCGAAAAACAATAAACCGCCATAAATAAAAAGTTTGGTTTTCTGTAATAAATTTATTGCCATTGATGTATCTCCCTCTTGTTTAAAGTACGAGCCGCCATCTGGTTTTTGAGCTGGAAGATAAACGAAAATGATGGATAGCTGACAATTCAATCTTCCTCGCCCAATTTAGAATAACTGCGCACCTGCGCTACTTTATTTTCACATTTTATTTTGAATTCGGCCACCCCGGTGAAGCAAAAACAAAACGGTTTCACTGGGCGGGCAGATCTTCACAGATACACACGGATAAAGATCAATTCGCTTTAGATCAGCGAAGCTACAAATAATTGCCCCATCTGTGCAGATCCGTGCCTGCCCTGTAGATCCGGAAGATCGTACCGAGGTTCATCCGTGTCCCATAAAATAAAATAGGGAACAGATCTTCAAAATAAATTATTTTTCCCGAGGCACTTACACTTAAATCAATGAAACCTGTACCGCGTCTTTAAAATCTTCTAATGAACTCGCATGAAGTGCCTTCTTGTGCAAGGACTTGAGCACATCAGGATCTTTTATATTTTTCAATCTATTTCTAAGCGTTTGTGAAACAGTTTCAAAACGATCTTCCAGTACTTCAATCAATGCCCCTCTCAATGCCTCTACAAACCCCTGCTGCATTCCCTGCTGCATTCCCTGCTGCATCCCTTGCTGCATACCTTGCTGCATACCTTGCTCAATCCATTTTTCAGCTAAAGTCGGCATAATCTCACCTCCTATAATCGGAAAGGCCTTTTCCACGGCACGGCTAATATCTTCCTCATCAATCCTGTCCGTTCCGCGTGAAACATAGGTCAATACCGTCTCTAAATATTCCATACCGGTTTTTTTGCCGGTCAATTCCCTTAAAAGCCCTAAAATTCTGGGAAGATGATCTCCCAATTCATCGCGTAGTATATATTTCAACAGCAGCAATGTACTCTTGAGAATCACAACCCCTCTGATCTCTTCATCGCTAAAGCCTGAAATATCACAAAGCGCATAGGTAAAATCGGGGAGAAAACATTTTAATGCTTCAGGACAGTTGAAAAGACCGATAAACCGTTTATCCACCTTCCATCGGGCTGTACCGTGGTAAATCACAATGGGAATAACAGATGACATTTTGCCGGAAAAACCCTGTTTTAAATCCTGTTCCCATATTTTTACCATATAGCGCAACAGATGAAAGGCAATCAACGGCTCCGGATAACTCTTATGTTCAAACAGCACATAAGCATAAGCATCCGACCCGTCTTTCAGATTTGCCTGATAAAGCAGATCTGAAAAATAGGTCGACAGCTCCTTATCCACAAAGGAATCCTTCCTCAGATAAATACTTTCCTCATCCAGACATAAAAAAACATCAGCAGGAAGATAATTCCGCAAAAAATCTACGGCAACCTCCCGCCGGGAGAAAACTTCTTTAAAAAACTTATCATGAGGATTAATAATTTCACCCATAATATGATTCTATCATATCTCTCCAACAGGTCAACACATTCCAATCGCCACCCTTGATAAAATTGACAATTTCTGCACACCTGCGTTACTTTAATTGCACATTTTGTTTTAAATTCAGCCACCCCGGTGAAGCAAAAAACAAAACGGTTTCACTGGACAGGCAGATCTTCACACAGATACACGCGGATAAAGATTATCATATTTTTAAATCAACGCAGCTTACAAAGTAAAAGTGGACACGGATTAACGCGGATGACACGGATCACTAAATAAAAACACAGAAACCACGCTTTATTTTTTTAAATCAGCGATAGCTGACAAAGAATTTTCCCTATCCGTGCCTGCCCCGTAGGTCCGGAAGATCGTACTGGGGCAAATCCGCGTTCATCCGTGTCCAAAAAAAATCAAACCTCAGTCAACCGTTTAAGTGAATAGATCCCATCCAGCCCGGCCACCGCCTTGGGAACCTTCTCTCTTTTGGACATAAAAACATCTTTAAACCGCTGATAATTCGCGGAAACAAACTCTTTGGTGCCGATAACTCCGGAATCCGTAAAATAGCGGGTGCGATACATAAATCGGTCTTTCCGGCTGATTTCAAAATTTTTCTTTTGCTCTTTCGCCACTATTTTTTCATCAATTATCTTAGACTGTTGTTGGTCGCTACGCTGGATAGCTCCTGTCTCGTAAACATATTTCCGATATAACCGAATCCTCTCTTTTTCGCTTTTGACGTTAAATTCCTTCAACCCAAAATCGGTTGAAAGAAAATTATCCTTATTATCTGTCTGCACATGATAACCCAATGAATTCCACCTGTAATCCTCCGGGCGTTCTACCAGGCCGGCGCGTATGGGATTCAAATCAATGTATGCCAGGCAGTTTATGAGCGTCTCCCCCTTTTCAACGATGACGCTTTTAAATCTCCCACCCCAAAAATACCCTCGCCGGTTATGCCTTTTATTATAATATCTTGTAAATCCAACTTTTATTTCACGGACAAATTCAGAAAGATTTGATAATTTTTCTCGAAGTGATGGAATTTGCCCCTCATAAAGCTCTCTTTTGTCTCCATAAAACGTAGCATAGCGTTTTCTTATGTCTTCGTCTGTATATTTATACTCCGGAACCATTTTCACCAAGATATGAAAATGGTTGCCCATCAGGCAAAACCCTAAAATTTCAGTTAGATACAAAGCAGAATAACGTCTGATCAGATCCAGCATGAAGTCCTTTTCAACATCGTCCAACGGAAACCCGTTAAGGGCAGTTCTGGACATCACATGGTAAACGGCGGTTTCATCATTTATTATTAATCGCTGTGTTCGTGGCATTTTTGACTTTCCCCGATTTATAAGCCCAATTCATACCATACAGGTGATTTAACATATTTGCAAGGATAAAATACCTGTCCCCAGTTCTTACTTTACATATTCCGAAAGGCTGCTCCACTTTTGCCGAAGCAATGGTATCTGGTCATCCCCCGGCAGTTTATCCTTTCCATAGAACCGCTTATACCGCGCCTTAACATCCTCATCCGAATACGCTTTTCCCGGAATCATCTTTACTAAAATGTGGAAATGATTTCCCATCAGGCAAAACCCTAAAACCTCTGTGAAATAAATAAAACTCAAGTGTTTAATCAATTTCAACAGGTATTCTTTTTCCACATCACCGATCACAAAACCATCCAACACCGTTCGCGACATTACATGATACACCGCCGATTCACCCTTAACGATCATCCTGGCTATTCTTGGCATCTTATCCCCCTGCTCATTCATTTTTTTTGACAACAACATTTATAATTCGGTAAGGCAGTGAATGTCAGGTATTATTCGCCTGTCCCCTATCTCTCTCAGCCAGAGCGATGCTGTCCCGGGCATTACGGTTGGCCACCACCAGCAGTTCATCCGCCTCCAGAGCAAGGCACGACACCGGGGGGGAAAATGGCCATACAAGAAATATGGCCCAAAAAAACAAAAGCTGTGCTTTATTTTTTAATTCAGCGAAGCTGACAAATAAATGTCCTATCCGCGTTCATCTATGTAAATCCGTGTCCCATAAAAATAAAATTAGCCGCAGATCTTCGCGGATACACGCGGATAAAGATTGTCATATTTTTAAATCAGCGAAGCTGACAAAGAAGTGCCCTTATCCGTGCAAATCCGTGTTAATCCGTGTCCCATAAAAATAAAATAAGGCGGCATTCCATCATTCAAAACTC
>CAYQNS010000249.1:0-5322 GCA_964418755.1 uncultured Desulfobacteraceae bacterium | reverse complement strand
CCGGCAGTGATATAGGTCCCAATGGCGATAAAGCTGCCATGGGCATTGATGGCCGTGGCCACATCCTGAGCCGTGCTGGTGTTGTCACTGCGCACATGCACGGTCAGTACTTTATTTCCAGTGTTAAAATTTACGAACTCACCGCTGGTACTATCCGCGTCATTAACGACCTTTACCGTGATTCCGTTATAAGCAGTACTGGTGCCGGCCGCCTTAAACTTGATGGTAGCCTCATTGAGGTTCATGGAATAGGCAGCGGCATTACTGGAACCGTCAGCCATCCATGTCTGTACAACCAGGGGCGTATTCACCGAACTGCTGGTGGATACAAAGGAATTTGCTATAGCATTGAAAAAGCCGGTGCCAATATTGTTGATGGCCGTGGCCACTTCATTGGTGTGGCTGGAGCCGTCATCCCGGGTATGGATAGTGAGAACATTATTTATTGGATTGTATCCTGCACTTACCCCATTTGCCGAGTCGGAAACGATTTTGACAACCAGACCATCGTAGCTTGAACCATTTCCCGTTTCACTGCCATTGGCACTGGCAAAAAAGGTGATGGTATCGCCTTCCAGGTCAAAAGAAAAACCGGCTGCCTGGGCGCTTTGCCCGTCCCGGGTCTGGGTCACATCCGGACTCTCCACGGAGATCACCGGTGTGGCCGCAGCTTCAAAAAACTTACCTGTGGTTTCCCCATTGATGGCGGCCGCAATATCAGCCACCGTGCTTGTACCGTCGCTTAAGACATGGATTGTCAGGGTCTCCACACCGTTGTACACGGCATTGACGCTGCCCGAAGCAAGATCGTCCACAACCCTTATCTGCAGCCCGGCATACCCGCTGCCGTCACCACTGCTACTACCGCTGGCGCTGGCCTTGAAGCCGATGGTAGTTGCACCCGCATCAAAAGAGACAACGGCAGGGTTAGTGCCGGACTGGGTCACGGTCAGGTTAGACACCAGATTATCCGGCTCAGCCATGGCCGTGGCACTGGCGCTGGTAGTTGATGAAAACGTTGCCAGGCTGTTGATGGCCGCCACGATATCAGCAGGCGTGCTGGTTTCGTTACTCTTGACATGTATGGTCAGGGTATCCGAACCATTATAAAAAGCCGTTGCATTGTCCGTACCCGTTGGATTCAAATCGTCCACCATGCGGACCCTGAGTCCGTTAAAATCCGCTCCGGCGCCATCTGCCGTGCCGTCAGCGCTGGCATAGAATGTAATCTCCTCCGTAGTAGAATTTAAAGGCACCTGGAGCGTATACATTGCTGCCTGAAGAGAATATCCGAACCGGGTCTGCTGGATATCTGCTTCGGACTGGGAAACGGATATGGTGTCATTGGCCGAAGCCTGGAAAATATTAGCATGGTTATTCAGGGCCGTTGCCACATCGGCGGTGGTGCTTGTCCCATTGCTCAAGACATGAATGGTGAGATTACCATTGGCAAACACCGCAAATTCCCCGTTTGTAGTGTCTGCATCGGCAACCATGCGTATGTTCAAATCATTAAAGGCCGTGCCGTCACCGTTCTCATTTTGATTATCACTGGCTTTAAAGCTTATGGTATCGCCTTCTATATTAAACGCATACTCAGCCGCCTGGGTCCCGGTTCCGCTTTGCAGGCACAAAACATCGTCAACGCCCGCATCAGCAGACACATAGGGAAAGATATTACTGTTCTGGCTGGAAGAAAGATAGTCATGATTGTTGATGGCCGTGGCAACATCCGCAACAGTGCTGCTGCCGTCACTTCTGGTGTGAACAATCAGGGTCTTGTCCTGGATCTCTACAAATTCAGATGTCCCGTCATTGACAAAACTCACCGTCAGATCGTTAAATTCACTGCCGCTGCCGTTATCGGCGGCCGTGAAATGAATGGTGGCATCAGACAGCAGTAGATCATATTCCGCTGCCAGATCGCTGCCTCCTCTTTGGGTTTGAGACAGAGTGGGGCCTTCAAGGGTAATGTCCGCCTGCTCGGACAGGAGGGTATCCCCCCCGGAAGTGATATTGATCACACCGGACTCACTGCTCAGGGCCTGGTTGATGGAAAGATCCCCTGTACCTGTGGTGCGCACGTCAATGGTACCCTGACCGGTGACATCAATTTCATCGTTTAAGGTCACGGCACCGCCCCCGCTGGCATTCAAGGCAAAACTGCTGCCGGCGGAAAGATCCACACTGCTCACCGTGAGAGGCCCGCTGGCGGGAACCTCAATGTCAACATCGCCGCCGGCATCGATATTCAGTTCACCGGCACTGATCGACCCTTTGATTTCACCGCCTGATTCCAGGGCCACAGAACTGCCGTCTGCATGCAGAACCGTGCCGTCGGCAAAAATGATACTGCCGGTGGCATTCAGCACAACATCTCCGGCCCCTGTGATATCGCCCTGGATGATAATATCGCCTTCAACATAAACGGTAATATCGCCGCCGGCCAGACTCCCGGCATCGATGATCAGATCCCCGGTCTGATGAACGGTCAAATCACTGTCACTGCCCCCCAGTGTAAAATTGAGATGATCCACATGGGTGGTGAGTTCCAGATCATCACCGGCGGTTATAGTGAGTGTATCGGCGGTAAGGGTCCCGCCCACGGCAATGCTGCCGCCGGCAGCCGAAAGGGTGATATCGTGCCCGTCGCCGGTGCCGACATCCAGATCCGAGGTGATGGCGATATCCCCGCCGGTGGAGGTAAGGGAAATCGTGGTACTGCCTGCGGTGTTTAAATCAACAACCGATATGCTGCCGTCCGTGGTCAAATCCACATTACCCGAGTATTCAGGAGCGATGATCAATCTATCCGATCCGGTGCCGCCAAGGGTCCCGCCTTCGGTCATGGTGGTGTCTTGGCTGGTATCAACTGCGTAGGTGGAAGTGTAGACCTCAAGCTCATTGCCGGTGCCCACATCCCACTCGCTTTTGATCAGGGTAAAATTATCGGACTGCCCGCTTGAATCTTTCCAGATCAGCTCAGAGGCCACAACATCGATTATCGGGGTATCCCCGTCCGTATCCGTGTCAGAGCCGCCTTCACCATCTATATCCCGATCGTTATCCTCGAGGCCCAGGGGTTCTCGAATGCTACCTCCGGCATCAAGGGTCACCACGCTACCGGTTCTGTCCGCACCGCCCAGCACACCGGCATCTACGTAGTCCACATACAGACCCTGTGAAGATTTAAGGGTAATATCATTGCCTTCGGTCATGGCCCGGACATCAAGCACCGTCATATCATTACCGCTGCTGATATCTATCCGGCCGTTCTGGGCAACGACTTCTTTAATCGTCACCAGGTCCGCCTCATTGATGGCAATATCTCCGGTAGCAGTGGAGTGCGCGGTCACTGTATCAACCAGGGTATTCAAGGTCATTGCATTGGTGGCCCGGACATCCAGGTCCCCTGCAATAAAAACCGAGGCATCTCCGGTGGTGATGCTCCGGGCCAGCAAGTTCATGTCATATTCCGCGGCAATGATCCCGCTTTGCAGATTCAGTATCCCCACAGGGGTGAAGATCAAATCATCAGGTGCGCTGGTGCTGGTATCTTCCTGAGATGTCCTGAGCTTGATATCCACATTTTCAGCTTTGGCAAAGCCCTCAAGACCGCCGATATATCCATTAACGGTCAGGCTGGTCTCAAGTTCAATAAAGATATCTTTGGCCGCCCGAATCTCAAAATCTTCAGCCGGCAGAGTATCCGTCTGGATATTGATGTATCCTGAAGCAACGGTCTGGGTTGATTCTGAGACCGTGTCCGATAACTCGTTATAACCAAAAACCGTGCCGGCCACACTGTGTTCACCTAGGGCTGTGACGATGAATTCGTCGATGGCAGCATCGGTGGCTTGAATGGTTCCAGTGATGAAGACATTTGTTTTAGAGATAAGTTCGATGCGGTCAGCGGCCTGAAGCGACCCGGTAATACTGATGACCCGGCCGGTTTCAAGGATGATGGTATCGGCCTCCAGGCTGTCGGGCAGAGCAGTAGCATCATTAACGCCCGGTGCAACGGCAGGATCATCCGTATCAAAATCAAAACGATCCCCGGCCCGGTATTCCAGATGATCAGTGGCATCGAAAAATTCGTTGGATAAAATTTGATTACCGGCAATCAGGGCGATTTCGGTAAATTCTACGCCTGAAACCGGCGCCAGCGTATGCGCTGAAACCTGATTCACAACCACCAGGTTGCCCTGGGTGCTTGTTAAACGAACAGTGGGCGCAATAATGGCTGCGGTAACAGCTTGAGCACTGCCCGCCTCCAGATATTGATCAGCCTGAATATCCACTGTATCAGGGGCTTCCACAGACAGCACAACCAGTCCGGCCCTTTTTTCCCCATAACCGTCATATTCGCTCAACTGCACCGAACCCGAGACAGTATCCAGATCCGTCAGTGTATTGGCTGCGATCTCAAGCCCGGTGATACCGGTTGCAGCATGCATCGTGACGGTATCCGCCACCAGATCCACACCCTCATCGGAAGCGGTTTCACGGATGGCGCCGCCGGCTGTCAACGCCACATCTCCATGGGAAGTGACTTCACTGAAAGAGACCGTCCCGTCGGTCCAGCCAACAGACAGGGTGAGGGCACTTGTTCCGGCGCCTGCCGTAATCGTCAGGGTCTCATCGGCATAGCCTGCCGTCAAACCGTCATTTTCATTGACTAGGGATGCAAGCTGCCCGACAACATCAGACAGGTCATCTCCAACTTGTGCCGTATAGCTGAAATGCGTGCCGTCTGCGGCCAGCGAATAAGAGGCACCCACCTGAAAATCAAGATCTCCTAAGGCCACAACCCGCTGATGGTTGACATCACTTTCATGCGCCTCACTGATACTGATGCCCATTTCTTTAGCATCGTAGTGACCGGCACTCACGAAATCCACCAGAATATCCCCGCCTGCAATGACCGTGACGTCATTGGCATCCTTGTTTTCCAAAAGCGCCACATGGCCCAGGGTTACATCCTGGACTGCACTGAGTGTGAATGATCCATCCTTGATTCGAACGCTGGAAAGGGTGAGGTCCCTGGCCCCCTGGTCAATATCAACATTGCCGTCCGCATGGCTGAAAACAAGAAGACTGTTCACCAGGGTATTAACACTCAGGCCATCATCCATCTCCACATCCAGGGTATCGGCCTGCACCACATCGTCATCGGCCTGGCTCACCGAACCTTTGATTCTCAGTATGACATCACCGCGTCCCCCGGCTGTGACCGATAACAGGGTCAGATCAGCCGTGGTCAATTGATCCGGTCGAATCGTTGTAATACTGATATCGTTGCTGTCCGAATCACCCAGGGTC
>CAYQNS010000248.1:0-5324 GCA_964418755.1 uncultured Desulfobacteraceae bacterium | reverse complement strand
CCCAATGGACAGTAAAAATCAATTTTACTACCGCAACTTATTGGGCTGTTACGGGACTGAGAACATGGGACCAGTGGGAATGGAACGATTGCGACAAAAGATTCGGAGATGACTGGCCCGGCAGAATCCCCGCGCAACTGATAGCGCGCATCCTCTTTTATTTTTCGAAACAAAATGACCTGTTTTTATACAAATAATTTGAGAAACTTATAATTTTATGGGCGTCCCCAAAGATGCCCCCATCTTTTTTACTATCTCCAGCGCCAGTGTGGCCCGGCCTTTGGCGTCGCCACCATAGCTGTCATCCCTTTTATTGGTCAATGGAGATAGAAACTGACTCAGCAAGTACAGATGGGCACCATGAATCTCAACACCGTCGAAGCCTGCTTTGGAAGCTCTGACAGCTGCCTTGGAAAAATCACTTACCAGTTGTTCGATATCTTCAGTATCCATGATTATCGGCTCGACATCCGGACGAAACGCCACTCCAGAAGGCGAAAACCCCTGTCGCTCATTTTCGCGCGGAGAACATCGGGGCCCTGCATGGTTTAATTGGATAACGGCCAGAGCCCCTTGTTTCTGTATGACTTGTACAAGTTTGTTTGGACATACCCGGGATCTGGGAGTCTTCCCACAGCCCAAGACTATTGGGGACAATACACCCGCCCGAGTGAACAGATGTTGCTTCCACAATTGTAAGCCCTATATCCTTTGACCGTTCTTTGTAAAAACAAAGGATATCTTCTGTGACAAATCCTTCCGGCGATCCATAGTTTGTTGTAATCGGCGGTAGAACAAGCCTGTTTCTAAGTTTCATATGTTTTATAGTGACTTCACTATTGAGCATTGCCATTTGTCTTTTTCCTCCTGTTATTAGCCATCCTTCACAAAGTTTAAAAATCACCGGTTTTGTCCGGTGTATTTTCTGGTTGGCATTCATCAGGCGAAATCAAGGTGCTCCCCTTCGATTAAACCTCATCATTATGACATTTAATACATCCTTTAAAATCCGGGTGAGGGCAGGCAGGTCCTTCCGGATTATCCGGATGATGGCATTCAAGACATTGCGAGTCCTCTACTGCTGACGTATGTATATCAGGATACAATCGAATGGATCTGCCGTGCATTCCCAGATATGCCGTATGTCCGCATCCCAGAAAAAACAAGGCCATGCCTGTAAAAAAGAGTCCTCTACCCCATTTCTTCATTTTTATTCCCCTGTAATCTTACCATCGGTAAGGTGAATGATTTTATCTGCACACTGAATAATTTCACGGTCATGGGTTGAAACGACAATGGTAGTGCGATTTTCTCTGCCAACCCTGTGCATCAGTTTTATCAGATCTAATCCTGTTTGCGTATCCAGGCTTGCGGTGGGTTCATCTGCCAGAAGCAATTGGGGGGAGTGCGCGATAGCTCGTGCAAAGGCCGCTCGCTGGGCCTGGCCACCTGAAAGTTCATGGGGCATGGCCGAGGCAAACAATTTTAATTCCAGTATTTCAAGCAGGGATTCCAGCCGTTTCTCTCTGAATTTTTTCGTCTCGTTATTCAAAACAAGTGGAAATACAATGTTCTCAGATACTGTAAGATAGGAAAGAAGGTTGCCGGATTGAAAAATAAACCCCAGGTTTTTGCGCTGAAATAAACATCGCTTCTTTTCAGAAAGACTGTTGATGTCGGTTCCAAAACAATTTATCCGGCCGCTGTCCGGAATGTCAAGCCCGCCAAGACAGTTCAAAATCGTGGTTTTTCCGGATCCCGACTTCCCGATAATTGTCAGCAATTTGCCTTTTTCCAACTTGAAAGAGATATCGGACAGCACCTGGCGCACCCCTGACCCTGAAGAAAAACTTTTTGAAATATTAAACGCTTCTATCATAATTATATATTTCTCAAAATTTCAGCGGTTCTCTGGCGCAGGACTATCCATGTGGGCCAGACTGCTGCAAACAGGCAAAAGGACAGCGCCAGAACCGACGGCAAAAACAATGAAACGATTGTCAGCCTGGGAATAATCAGACCGGACACAACAAAATATTGATTATGTGATGTGAAAGTTGAAAGATCTATCCCGGTTTTACTCGTGATGAAAACCGCAAGAAATCCGGCAAGCGTTCCTGCAAAAGAGGCCACAAGATTCATCAGGATTACCTCGGAAAAAATCAGCACGGCATTTTCTTTTGGTGTAACCCCCATGGCTTTCATAATGCCGTATTCTCTGATATTGCTGATAATAAAAATTGCAAAGGCACAGGCCGTTCCAAAGGAGACGACCCCCAGTACAAGAATCAGGACAAACCCCATGGAGATTCGATTCAGTTCAATTAACTGGGTAAGATCAGGCATGAGTTCTTCCCAGGTTTTTAAATAGGGTGATTTTAATCCTTTCCGGGTATAGGCCGCCATAACTGCTCTCAGATCTGCACCCGAATCCAAAAAAACAGCACCGTCCCATGATGCAGGCAAATTCGAAAGCGTGGAAACCGGACAAAAAGCAATTCCATTGTCCACGCGGTCAACCCCTGTTTTAAATATTCCGGCAACAGCAAATGAATAGACGGATGAATCGGATCTAAAAACAGCCGTTTCTCCGGGGTGAATATCAAGTATTTTTGCAGTGTCATAGTTGATCAGTATTTCAGACGCGTTATCTGAAATATACCTGCCGTTGATAATTTTTTTCCACAACGCTGTTTTTTTTACTTCCTGATCCGGTGTAACCGCAATCAATGTGATCATTTCATTTTTCCCGCGGTAGTGAAGGCTGCCCGGGATTTGGAATCGTTGAAGCACATTTGAAACACCGTCAACAAGCAAGGTCTCTTGGGCAATCGTTTCAGGAAGATTAAACCCGGTTATATGTCCTGAATAAAGGCCGGTAGAATTGCGTATCATGCTGTCGTTTATCCCAATGGCAATGGCTGTTATAAAAACCAGTGTTCCCACGGCAAAAGAAATCATCAGTCCCAAAGTCAGTGTCGCCCGTTTGGAACGAGTAAGGAAAAGAGATGCTGTTTTTATCCAGAAGATTGGGTTCATCTATAGGTTAATTCTTTGGGTGAAAAAAAATGGTCAGCACCGATTCGTCGGATAAAAAAATCAATTGAATAATCGATCATAAATCTGTGTTCATTGGTAAACAGCAGTGAGGTGCCTTTTTCAAGAAAATGAAGCGCTTTATTCATTGAAGCCTTTCTTGCATCAGGGAAATTAAAAAGAAAGTCAGGATCATAGTGGCCTTTGACATTTTGGGTTAGATACTTTGCCATAGCCTTCTGTTCCTGAGGGTTTCCTTCGTGGTAAATCAATGATGCGACATAATTATGACGGTTCATTTGTGCATCCATTGAAAGATCAACCATATCATCCAGAATCTGGCACCCCATACCGATTTGAAATAATCCCTCTTTTATTCCAGAAACAGATTTTAACTTTCTATCTTCTACTAATTCGGGCAAAACCCATGGCGCTTGAAAAAGAATTCCTGTTTTTATTGGATGAATTTTGCTCAGCACGTCTTCCGGTTTCAAAATTTCACCTGCCCCTTTTTCTTCAGAGGCTTCCTGAACACCGCTTTTCAGCAAGGCATGCAGAACGGCGATGTTTGCCTGCAAAATATGATCAAAAGAAAATTCACCTGCCTTGTACCCTTTATGAAGTATTGCCACAAGGATGCGATCTGATACCATGATATCCAGAACGGAACGAAACTTTGTTGCGTTAGCAGGTAAATCCGTATCAAGTGTTTGTTTATATTCATTGTCCAGGATATTATCACAACCTGTTACCATACCCCTAAGGCATTGGTTCGCTGCCACAAAAAGAATTCTTTTTGATTCTGGAATTTTTCCTTTGATATACGAATAGAGAAAAAGAGTTGAAAAAAAGTTGTTTTCAAGAGAAAAATAGCTTTCAGACTGTCGGTTCAGCTTGATATTGCTTTTGTTCAGTATTTGATCCGCACTGTTCCAGTAAAGCATGAGCCCTTGTCTCAATTCATCCTTTAAACGAAACATTAATTGTTGAATCCTGGCGTTGCCTGTTGCTGTAATTGAGTCCAGGATAGAATTCATAATTCGCCTTTTGCAGGCTTTTCACTTAAAAAAAGTGTTATATATCCCAAATAGGTTTTGATCAGCTGAGGCTTTACAAAACCTGCATTTTCAATAACCTGTGGTAGAACCCCTCTGATATTTTCTCCAATCTGGGGCTGGAACAATAACCAGCGGGAAGCATGGGCGATGAGTGACCCTATGATTGTTTCAGGGATGTGCATATCAGAAACAACCAGGCGTCCTCCAGGTTTTAAAACCCTGAATGCTTCGGCAAATGCTTTCTCCTTTAAATCCAGTTGGATATGATGAAAAAACAGGGTAGATACAACAGAATCAAATGATTCATTCTCAAACGGAAGTTTTTCAGCCGCAGCCACCTCAAATGAGCATGTACCGCTCTTTCTTTTTTTAACCGCACCTTCAATCATTTTGCCTGCAGCATCAATTCCGATTGCCATGCCATCTTTGTGGGGTGACAGTTTCTCGGAGATGAGTTTTGTAACAACACCGGTGCCGCATCCAATATCAATAATTCTGTGCCAATCCTTAATGTCCAGAAAGTCAACAACCTGACGGTTAATTTGATTCTGTTTACCAAACATCACCCAGGGTTCCAGCAAATCATAGACGCCGGAGGCATAGTCAAGCGTTCTACCCCTTGTTGGTACTGATGTAAAATCCATTTTTCTCTCCTGATGAATGATTAGACTTAAAAATTGGCTATCATAGAAATTATAAGGATTTCATTGGTAAGTCAAGTTACGATCTATTAGTACGGCTGGTACTCAAGCAAATCCCGGGGAATAAGAAAAAAGATGGTACGGATGTTACCATTTCTGCTCTTTTTCCAAATGAAAAGTCTTCCACGACCGGGGGCCTCACAGTTTCCCAGGTAGCAAAAAAACACAACTGGACAGAACCGATGGCCTGGTCACTGGCCCTGGAAGGTGAGGAAAATATTGGAAGATTCAAGGAACTTGACTGGGGACTGAGAACATGGGACCAGTGGGAATGGAACGATTGCGACAAAAGATTCGGAGATGACTGGCCCGGCAGAATCCCCGCGCAACTGATAGCGCGCATCCTCTTTTATTTTTCGAAACAAAATGACCTGTTTTTATACAAATAATTTGAGAAACTTATAATTTTATGGGCGTCCCCAAAGACGTCTATAGGCGTCTTCCTGGCATAAAATGGACTTGTATCGATTTTGGAATAAATGTCCATGCCGCCGGTGACGGCGATTATACGAAACCGCATAGCCGGTTA
>CAYQNS010000247.1:0-5333 GCA_964418755.1 uncultured Desulfobacteraceae bacterium | reverse complement strand
CAACCGATGGATACACCACCTACATTCCTAAACACAACTTTTGTTTATAACTCTCTTGTGTTGGTTCCACCGAAGATATCAATATCCGATTATGTCGGTATGATAAAAGGCAGAACGGCAATTCGGGTATTTAATCGGTTTAAAAAGTTAAAGACCAAGCCCTACTGGGGCAATATCTCTTTTGGGCCAGAGGATACTGTGTTGACACAGTAGGCTTAGATTCGGATATGATCCGAAAATATGTAAAATATTAGGAACAGAAAGAGAAACGTCAAGAGCAACAAAATTTGTTTGATATATAGAAGCAAGGGGGCAAGGCAAACTAACCCCTTCCAGGGGCCCAAGGCCTGGCCCTCTGGGCCAGGATATTTACAATTTTTCTAAAGTAATCACGACTCTGTTCAATCCATTTTTTTGATATTTTTCTTGTTTTTTTAACCATGAATATCCTCCATATGTTTTGGAGTATATTCATACACTTACAAGAATCAAATGGATAGTGTTTTATTCTTTCGTATTTTTTATGGGTTAGGTGGCTTTGAAACTCCCCGACCCCTGAAATAAATAGCAAGCCAATATATGATTAAACAAGACACGATTAGTAAGGTTATGAGTTCATGTGCAATAATAGCAAAACCTAATGGGCCAATATGCAATCTGAATTGCAGTTATTGTTATTATAAGGATAAGAAATCTCTATATCCAAATAAAAATTCTTTTCGTATGTCTTCAGAGGTATTAGAAACTTTCATCAAACAGTATATTGAAGTACAGGACACTCCTGATGTGCAGTTTGTCTGGCAGGGAGGGGAGCCAACTTTGCTGGGGGTAGACTTTTTCCGCAAAATTATAAGTCTTCAAAATCAATATTCTGCCGGGAAAAAAATATCTAATGCAATACAAACAAACGGAACATTATTAGATGATGAATGGTGTGAGTTTTTGACGAAAAATCAATTTCTTGTTGGCGTGAGTATTGATGGACCTGAACTGCTTCACGATCAATATCGCAGAGGTTTTAATGATCAACCAACATTTGAAAAAGTTATGTGCAGCATCGAAAGATTGAAACGCTATGGAACCCCTTTTAATACAGTAACAGTATTAAATAATATGAACTCACTTTATCCATTGGAAGTTTACCGATTTCTCAAAGGCATTGGAGAGGGGTTTATTCAGTTCATACCGATAATAGAACGCACTTCTAAAAGCAACTCCAATAGTCTGGATTTAATTTTGGATTCTCCTCCAAACCCGGCTAAAAAAAATGACGTCACTACTGTGACCCATTGGAGTATAACACCGGATCAATTTGCCGATTTTTATATGCAGGTTTTTGATGAATGGGTTGTAAAGGATGTAGGGGATTATTTTGTCCAATTTTTTGACGTAGCGTTAAGCAGCTGGATGGGAGTTCCCTCTTCCCTGTGCACATTTTCAAAATCATGTCAAAGTTCCGGTGTAATTGAGCATAACGGTGACCTTTATACTTGTGATCATTATGTTTATCCAGAGTACAAATTGGGGAATATTATGGATAGTAATATTGCTCAATTAATGGCGTCACATAAAAGTATCGAACCTAGAAAGATAGAAAACTTGCCCGAATGCTGTAAAGCATGTGAATACTTTTTTGCATGCAATGGGGGCTGTCCTAAGGATCGATTTGTTGAAACTCCTGGTGGAGAACCTGGCCTGAATTACCTTTGTTCAGCATACAAAAAAATATTTATGCATATATCTCCTTATATGGATATAATGAAAAATTTACTTCAATCCGGAAAACCGGCATATTTAATTAAAGAATATATAAACAAAAATTCGTCTTTAAATAGGAAGAATAGATAAAAGGAGGAAACAAAATGCCACCACGTAAGCCCAATATTGTTTTTATCTATGTTGATAATCACCCAGGCGCTATTTCAGGATATGCAGGAAATTCTGAAATACATACTCCAAATCTTGATCGATTAACTGAAGAGGCAACCAATTTCAGTAATACCTATTGTCCCAATACAATGTGTTCGCCTTGCCGGGCATCGGTACTTACAGGGTTGATTCCTTCGCAACACGGAGTTCACACCTGGATTGATGATCGATACGCTAACGACTGGCCTGATACCTGGGATGCCATTGGAGAATTTGACACAATACCTAAAAAACTTATGCGGGAAGGATATGATACAGCCTTAATAGGGAAATACCATTTGGGAAATGCCGAGGGGGCAAGAGATAATTACAATGAATGTGTGACAATGCAGATCGGTCATGTACAGTCATTTTATGAAAACGACATTATTGATGGCGACAAGAAATATAAACATCCCGGCCATTCAGTTGACTTTTTCACTGATAAGGCAATTGAATATCTTGATCGACGCAGTGATGAAAAAGAAAAGCCGTTTTTTCTCTTTCTGACCTATCCGGCGCCCTATGGGCACTGGCCTTCAATTCAAGGTGAGCCGACAAATCGTTATGCAGAACTTTATCGTGACACTCCGATGGCAACTATTCCACGCGAAGGTATTAGCAAAGGGATGATTGACAGGTTTCAACTTTCAAATGAAAAATCAACCGTTGAAGATAATCAAAATTATATGTTGCAGATACCTAATGATATGCCTACTCTTCGCAATTACTATTCACAGATCAGCATGGTTGACGATGGTGTGGGGAGAATGGAACACGCGTTAAAAAGAAATGAACTGTTCGAAGATACGCTGTTCATATATGCATCCGATCACGGCATGTCTCTTGGACAACATGGTTTTTGGGGCCATGGAGAAGATACATGGCCGTCAAATGCACACCATGAAGCTCATTATATCCCGCTGATAATTAAAACACCCGGGGAGGACAATGGTGAGAAACGTAAAGTTTGCAATCTTGTCAGCACAACAGATATATATGCTACTATTTTAGATTATGTGGGGATAGAGCTACCTTCAAAAGATGAAAGCCCGGCAAGAAGCTTGCGGCCATTGATAGAAAATAAAACAAATGGCTGGGATGATGTTTGCTTTATGGAACAAGAGGAGACCAGATCAATTCGAACAAAAAAATGGCTGTTTATGAAACGTATCGAAACAACAGTTTGTGAATTTGAAAATGAACTTTACGATCTGGAGAGTGATCCTGGGGAGCGTAATAATCTTATATCCTATCCTGAAATGCAGGATATTATCCAGGGCTTATCTGATAAAATTGATAAGTATTTTTCAGCTTATTCAAACCCTAAATGGAACCTATGGCAGGGTGGAACCGTAAAATCTAATTCATCTCGCCCATATTTTTGGAAAGAATATTACGGGGAAAAATGGAAGCCGCATTATGAATAGAAGCGTAAGCGTCTTTTTAACCCTACTCAAAGCGTGGGGAGGCCAGAGGCCTCAAGGTCAATATTTCGGGGCAGAAGTTTGTGATAATCTTTTTCATCGATGAGGGGCAGTTGCTCGAACACATACTTGAGGTAGGCATGAGGAAAGACCGTTTGCCTTGGCTGTTTCGATCAGGCTGAAAAAGGTTGCGCTCGCTTCAGCACCTCTGGGATGCCCGGCAAACAACCTAAGCGCTCTATTCTATTAACCCCATCTTGCCAGACTCACCCAACTATGAGATATCAGGAGGGCCTGCAAGTTGAGATTTATCCAGGTACTGGGGCAGGAGGGCCTTATAATCATCTTCGGTCATGGCATCGGGAAGTTTTTCTATGAGATGCCGGAGATACCAGTAAGGCTCAAGACCATTTGCCTTGGCTGTCTCAATCAGGCTATAGAGGGCCGCGCTGGCAGCTGCACCCTCAGGAGTACCGGAGAACAGCCAGTTTTTTCGTCCGACCACAAACGGCCGGATGGTATTTTCAGCCATATTGTTGTCAGGGGGCACATGCCCTGTATCAGCATAGACAATAAGTCGGTGCCACTGGTTTAAGGTGTAGGTAATCGCTTTGCCCAGCAGGCTTTTGGGAGGTGCTTCATCTACCTTGACATTCAACCAGCGTTTAAATTCATCCAGCACAGGTTTGGCTTTTTCCTGTCGCTCCTTGAGAAGCTCCCCGTTGGACAGGTCGTTGTCCTTGGCATCTTTCTCAATTTTATAAAGCTTCCGGATGTATTTCAGCGCCTGATCGGCATTGCCGGGTTTTCTCCTGCCCTCTTTTGGTTTACCGGCCGCCTTCACGACATCAAAAAACTTACGGCGCACATGTGCCCAGCATGCCATATGCAAAATTTCTTTGGTGCCATCAATAAATCCATAACCGGCATACCCGTCCGTCTGAACCACGCCCGTATAGTCCTTCAGGAATGTAGCCGCCACATCACCGGCACGGCTTGGATGGTATTCGAAGATTATGCCGGGATGTTCTTGGGGCCCACCCCTAAATATCCACATATAGGATTTAGATTGACTGGTCCTGCCTGGTTCATTGAGAACCTGGACCGGAGTTTCATCAATATTGATTAACGATCCGGAATGGATCTCTTGTTTAAGCATCGTAAGGAGAATATCACAGCTTCCTGCAATCTTTTGGGCCCAACTGCACATGGTTGCCCTGGAGATTTTCACTCCGATTCTCAAGAATTGTTTTTCCTGGCGATAAAAGGGCAGTGCATCAACAAATTTGGCTACCAGGACAAAGGCAATCAAGCCTGGTGTTCCAATGCACTTTGGGATGATTTGCTCGGGCAACTGAGCAATAGCCACCGTGGGACCGTCACTGTCAACGCCCTCACAATTTTTACAGACGTATTTCGGCCGGATGTGGCGAATTACCTGGATCTTTGCAGGAATGATATCAAGCTGCTCTGAGACTTCCTGGCCGATACGCTCTTTCATACAACCGCATTCGCATTGTTTGTCGGCATCATCTATGTCATGAAGGACCTCAATACGGGGGAGATTCTCAGGAATGGGTTTTCGTCCGCGCTTTTTGCGTTTGTGGCTCGGGATTTCAATTACATCCTCATCGGCTATTGGGAAATGCTCGACCGGTAGCTCAAAAAGAGAAAGCTGCTCACGATCAGAGGAGATCTTTTCGCTTTTACGGCCAAACAGCCTGTCCTGGAGACAGCGAATTTGTTCTTTCAGAATGTTGATTTCAGATAGATACGCCTGTTCTTTTCTTAAAACAGAATCGATTATCTGCTTTAATTCATCAACATTTTCAGTCTCTATGTGAGCCTCGCAAATCATGGCCGGAACATAGCATAACCATTTGAATTTGTAAACCCTTTTCTTAAAAAAGTGTCGAATATTTCAAAGATTTATGGGCATTTTCCTGGTAGATATCAAGGCCGTCCATTAACCAGGTAATCTCCCGTTTTCCAATGGTC
>CAYQNS010000246.1:0-5385 GCA_964418755.1 uncultured Desulfobacteraceae bacterium | reverse complement strand
AATAAAACTTGACTACAATAAACCAGGACATGAAGTTCATGAAGTTTTTTCTTCAATTTCTTCAGTTCCTTCATGGTAAAAATCGTTGTTTTTTTAACCGTGAAGCGATAGCTGTCAAGCGTAAACGGTTACCACAAATTAACCCGCCAGAACCGGTTTACGGGCTGCCAAAGTTTCATCCAGCCGCCTTACAAAGGTGCTCGAAGGAGCATTATGCAACATCTCCGGATCTGTTTCCGCTTCCCCGGCAATGGCCTTGAAAGCCGCGATGTACTGGTCGATATCTTCTTTGGATTCGGTTTCAGTAGGTTCGACCATGATGGCGCCATGCACCACCAGCGGGAAATAGACCGTCGGCGGATGGAATCCATAGTCCAGCAGCCGTTTGGCCATATCCAGGGTGCTCACATGATACTGCTCCTGGTTTTTGTCGGAAAAAATACATTCATGCATACAGGGCCGATCATAGGCCAGGTGCAGGGTGTCCTTGAGACTCTCCTTGATATAATTGGCATTCAGGACCGCCAACTGGCTGGCTTTTTTCAACCCGTCGGGCCCCATTGTGCGGATGTAGCTGTATGCCTTAAGCATGACGCCGACATGACCGTGAAATGACAGCATTCTGCCGATGGAATCGGGCTGTCCCTCTTTAAGCCTGTATGTATCACCGTCCTTGATTACACGGGGAGACGGCAGAAACTTTTCAAGATCCTTTGTTACACAAATCGGACCGGAACCCGGACCGCCGCCGCCGTGGGGCGTGGAAAAGGTCTTGTGCAAATTCAGGTGCATCACATCGGCACCGATTTTGCCCATCTGAACGATACCCATAATAGCGTTCATATTGGCGCCGTCGGCATAGATAAGGCCGCCCTTGGCATGAATAATCTCGGCAATTTTCTTGAAATTTTCTTCAAACAGCCCCAGGGTGTTGGGGTTGGTTATCATAATGCCTGCCACCTCGTCGTCCATCAGCTTCTCGATGACCTCTACCGACATAATACCGTCCTCGGCGACCGGTACCGGCACGGGTTTGTAACCGCAAAGAGCGGCGCTGGCCGGATTGGTTCCATGGGCAGTATCCGGCATGAGGATCTTGGAGCGCTGGTGGCCCCTGGCCTGGTGATAGGCATGAATGATCAGCATACCCGCCATTTCACCATGGGCACCGGCTGCCGGCTGCAGGGTGCAGGCGTCCATGCCGGTGATTTCCGCCAGATACTGCTCCAGTTCGTACATCATCTGAAGCAGACCCTGGGAAAGTTCGTCCGGCAGCAGCGGATGAGCACCGAAAAATCCGGGCAGGGCTGCCTGCCGTTCGTTGGTTTTCGGGTTGTATTTCATGGTGCAGGAACCCAGCGGGTACATACCGGTGTCCACACCGAAATTCCATGTGCTCAGGCGGGTATAGTGCCTTGCCACATCAACTTCGCTCAAATCCGGAAAGTCCGGGCCTTCGCCCACCAGGGTTTCGTCCAGGGGGGCTGCATCCACATCGCTCTCGGGGATAGACATGCCGCAACGGCCCGGAGCACCTTTTTCCCAGAGCAGCTTTTCATTTAACACCAATCCGGTTGTTCCTAATTTTTCAGTCATGACTGCACCTCCTTGACCAATATATCCATATCTTCCCGGGGCATGGTCTCCGTAACGCACAAAAGATAGTGGTCGGCAAGTTCAGGATAGTATTTTGCCAGGGGCACGCCCGCCACTATTTTTTTATCCAGAAGGCGTTTATAGGTGGCATCAAACCCTGCCGGGAATTTTACGACAAATTCATTAAATGTCGCCGTGGCAAACGGAATGTCAAACCCGGCGGTTTTCAGCTCATTTTTAAGGTACTCGGCCTTGTCGTGGTTGAGCCGGGACAGTTGGCGCAGACCGGTGCCGCCCAGTGACGCCATATACATGGCCGCCGCCAGGGCGCAAAGACCGTTATTGGAGCAGATGTTGGAACTGGCCTTTTCCCGGCGGATGTGCTGCTCACGGGTGGCCAGGGTCAAAACAAAGCCATCTTTTCCGTCAACGTCCTTGGTACGGCCGATCAGCCGACCGGGCAGCAGCCGGAGATATTTTTTAGTGCTGCCCAGCATGCCCAGGGCCGGTCCGCCAAAGGAACGGGCAATGCCCATGCTCTGGCCTTCTCCGGCGACAAAATCGGCGCCAAGGCTGCCCGGGCTTTTGAGCAGACCGTAAGCCAGGGCTTCGGTAAAGCCGGCAATAAAAATTGCCTTTTTGGCATGGGATTTATCAGCAGCGGTTTTCAAATCTTCGATGCAGCCGAAGAAATTGGGCGATTGAATGGCCACTGCCCCGTAATCTTCAATTTCGTCCAGCCCGGCCAGATCTGTGGTGCCGTCGGCAAGGTAGGGCAATTCCACGATTTCCAAGCCCGTTGGTTCAAAATAGGTCCGGATCACCTGGCGATAATGGGGGTGGATCGCCTTCGAGATCACTACTTTTTGTTTTTTGCTCTTACGCACTGCGATGAGCAGAGATTCTGCCAGGGCAGTGGAGCCGTCGTAGTGGGACGCTGTCGCGACATCCGTGCCCATCAGGCGGGATGCCAGCGTCTGGTATTCATATATCGCCTGCAGGGTTCCCTGACTGATTTCGGGCTGATAGGGGGTGTAGGCAGTGGCGAATTCACTGCGGCTCGCAAGGTACTGGGTGGAGGCCGGAATATAGTGGTCATAGCTGCCGGCGCCCATGAATACCTTGTACTCAGGGGAGATGGCATTTTTGCCGGCGAGTTGATCCATGCAGGCGTTCAACTCCCATTCCGTCATGGCTTCAGGCAGATCCATGGCGCCCTGACAGCGACAATCCTCCGGTATGGTCGGGAAAAGATCATCCAGACTGTCAACACCCACTACCTGAAGCATCTTGGCAATATCTTCATCGGTATGTGGTAAATATTGCATGATTTATTCTCCTTGATTAATTATTGAATTCTTAATTTTCTATTTTAATCCACCCCGATGAAATACGCTGCGCTTGTCATGCGGAATTTCATAGGGCAGGCAGATTGCAATGTATTCTTTCAGCTTTAATAAGAAAGACAGAGCGAAGCGATACCACAACTTCTCACTTTTCACTTTTCATTTCATTATTCATTTTCCCGGCTTACTCTTCTTTTAAGGAAGCCAGGCAGGCCGCATTGGTCATCAGGGTATCCATCTGGGCAACGTCACTTGGTTTCACTTCAACCATCCAGCCTTTGCCGTAAGGGTCGTTGTTGACCAGCTCAGGTTCGTCTTCGAGTTCTTCGTTGATGGCTGTGATTTCACCGCCGATGGGCATGTAACACTCGGAAACCGCTTTGACCGATTCAACGGTGGCAAAAACTTCGCCTTTTTCAAAAGTATCGCCCGAATCAGGCATTTCAACAAAAACGATATCACCGAGTTGATCCTGGGCATAATCATCAAGACCGACCTTCACTGTATCCCCTTCCAGGCGGGCATATTCATGGTCCTTTGCGTATTTAACATCTGCGGGCAGGTTGAGTTCATTGATTTTTTTACTCATGATTTTTTTCTCCTTTTGTTTTGGAATTTGGCGGCCGCGGTTGAAACAGTTGCCGCGGCCAGGCATTTGGATATTAAAAGTTGCTGGTTCAGCACAGCCGGATCTTGTATTTTACATAAAAATTTTCAGCGGTTTACGTGCTGTACGATCCGGCCGGATGTCCTCTGCGACACTGACCTTCAATTTGCGTTTTTTGTCCTGCAGCACAATGGTATCACCAACACAGAGCCTGGTTTTCACTTTCACATATCCGCAACACAGCCCCTTGGCCTTGAAATTATCAGGTTTGTCCGGACTGGTGATGCTGTAGATTTTACCGTCGACGCGGTTGACGGCAATATCGGTAGCACAGGTCAGAACCGTTCCGATTTCGTTGCCGTCTGTATCCAGTACTTTTGCGTCGTGGGCATCGACCTTGCGCAGGTCGTTGCCGGCAAACGCAACGGTGTGATCAGCGGTGTCTTTGGCTGCGACAAGAGCTTTGACCCCGATAAAATCCTTTGTGAAACCATTGCCGTCTGCATTGTACGGCAATGCAAAAGACCAGGGATGATTGAGATAGGTCCAGTGGCCGATATCCTGATGGGAAAGAGGCAGCAGGGATCCGGCCCTGAGAGAATCCCGTGAAGCAAGGCCGCAGGGCAGGCACCCGAATTCCCGACCGGCTTCCATGATCATTTCCCAGACCTTTACCGTGTCTTCAGGAGCGATAAAGATTTCAAAACCGACCTCGCCGGTGTAACCGGACCGGGAAAGCAGCAAAGGCGTGCCGTCTTTGAGCTGAACCTGTGGAGCAAACGGAGAAGATGGGTCGAAATGGCCCTTGAATGAAAAATAGACCATTTTATCAAAAACTTTTTCAGGGTCTTTGAGCACTTTTCGCATAATTTTGACGGACATGGGACCCTGGATATCGAATTTGCCCAGATTGTCGGTTAAATCGGTAATATCGACCTGTTTGTCTCCCCTGTTCGTCTCCATGTGCTCTGCAATCGCGCCGCCCATGCCGGCATTGACCACGATCATGTATTCTTCATCCGTAATTTTGCCGATGATCGCGTCGTCAATGGAATACCCGTTTTCGTCCAGGTATGCACCGTAAACACAACGGCCGGCTGAAATAGGCAACTTGTCTTTGCCGATACAGGCATTTAAATCACGGGTAAAACAAAGCTGAATCAAGTCAAAAGCATCCGGGCCTTTGGCCATTACCACCGCCATGTGGCTGGTGTCGAACATGCCCGCATTGGTGAGAACCACCAGATGTTCTTTCTTGACACTCGAATACCACAGCGGCATTTCGTAATCACCAAATCCCACCAGGTTTCCCCCGTTGTCAGCGTGCCATTTGTTTAAAAAAGTTCTTTTAATTTCTTCCATAGCATTTTCCTTTATCTTGAGAGTTAACAAAATGCAAACCCTTTAAAAAATATAAGGGACCATCAGGTTATAACTTTTGTAGACCACAAATGTCTCAACGGACTGGACCCCCTGTAGGCGGGATATCTCTTCCGTGTAAAATTCGAGCAAACCAAAACCTTCCTTGAACAGAACCATCAATATTAGGTCATATCTTCCGGTTACAACACTGACGGATATAACCCCTTTTAATTCACTGAATTCCTTACCCTTGGTTACCAGGTCGGTTGTTTCCAGCTTGACCCCTACCATGATAAGCCCCTGGCCGGGCAGTGCCTCGGGATTCATCAGGCCGGTTATCTCAAGGATCCCTTCCTTGGTGAGCTTCCTGACCCGGGACCGTATTGTATTTTCAGAAACAGACAACTCCCGAGCGATTCTCTTGAAGGATTTTCTTCCATCTCTGAGGTGTTTGATGATGGCAATATTGATCGA
>CAYQNS010000245.1:0-5400 GCA_964418755.1 uncultured Desulfobacteraceae bacterium | reverse complement strand
TCACATGCGGCTTCGTACGCTCATACTTTTCCTTTGCCATCTCTCATACCCCCTTTTTAAGGACAGGCACCTGCAGAGCCTGTCACAACAGGTACTACATGTTGCTTATATTTTAGGACTTAATTTCAAATTAAAACCGGCAATTACCAGCGATAATGCGCAAATGCCTTATTGGCATCAGCCATTTTGTGCGTGTCTTCCCGCTTTTTGATGGAAGCGCCTCGATTATTGGCGGCATCAAGGAATTCCGCAGCAAGTTTTTGAGCCATCCCTTTTTCAGCTCTGTTCCTTGCGAAAGCGATAATCCACCGAATACCCAGAGCCGTTCTGCGTGAGGGCCTCACCTCTGTCGGCACCTGGTATGTTGAACCGCCGACCCGACGTGACTTCACCTCGATAGCCGGTCTGACATTCTCAATTGCCTTTTCAAATATTTTAACCGGTGTCTCGCCGGCTTTTTTTTCTATAATATCAAAAGCATTGTAAAGCAGTGATTCCGCGGTACTTTTTTTGCCATCCCGCATTATTGATTTTATGAACTTCGCCACCAGTTTGTTGTTGTATCTGGAATCGGTCAAAATGACCCGTTCCGGCACTTCTCTTCTTCTTGGCATAAATCACACCATCAACCATCTGTTTTGCTATTAATTAAAAACCGCATGCCCAAAATACCGTTATTTAGGCTTCTTGGCGCCATATTTGGATCGGCCCTGTTTTCGATCTTCCACTCCAAGCGTATCCAGCGTACCCCTTACAACATGATATCTGACACCGGGAAGATCCTTAACACGACCGCCGCGGACCAGGACAATTGAATGCTCCTGAAGATTATGTCCGATTCCGGGGATATATGCCGTCACCTCAATGCCGGTAGTCAGCCTTACCCTCGCGACCTTCCGCAAAGCGGAATTCGGCTTTTTAGGTGTTGATGTATAGACTCGCGTACACACTCCCCTTTTCTGGGGAGCACCTTTAAGGGCAGGAGTGTTGGTTTTCTTTTTAGCCCTTTTCCTGCCCATTCTGACTAGCTGGTTAATGGTCGGCATACTCTCCTCGCATGATCTATTGTTCTTGAAACTTTTACCGGTTCAATAAAAAGCCGATATGTATACGCCCGGCATCTGAATGTCAAGCATTTTGTTTTCAAATAAACTATTTTTTATAATTCCATCCGACGGTCCTGATCGCTTTAGACCGACTCGATTTCAACCTTGCCGTACTCAGGCATCCCGGTACCGGCAGGAACCAGTCTGCCCATAATAACGTTTTCCTTGAGGCCTCTGAGATTATCGATGGCCCCGGCAATGCTCGCATCCGCAAGAACTTTTGTCGTTTCCTGAAATGAAGCGGCGGATATAAAGCTGTCAGTGCTCAGTGATGCCTTGGTAATACCCAGAATCAAAGATTCGGCAACCGCTGCCATTCCGCCTTTTTCAACGATGGCGTTATTGGTTTCTTCAAATTTGGTACGGCTTACCTGTTCATCTGCAATAAAATCGCTGTCTCCGGCATCCAGGATCTTAACCCTGCTCATCATTTGTCGTACGATAACCTCAATATGCTTATCATTAATACGCACACCCTGCAGACGATAAACTTCCTGTACCTCATCCACAAGATAGCGTGCAAGGGAGAGCTCTCCCTTTATATTGAGAATGTCCTGAGGAATGGCCGAGCCGCCTATAAGAGGCTCACCGGCCCGCACATAATCCCCCTCATACACATTAATATATCTACCTGCGGGAATAAGATACTCTTTGGCCTCACCGACATCCACCGGCGTTACGGTGACCTTCTGCTTTCCCTTTTTTGTCGCCTTTCCAATCGAAACATAACCGTCAATCTCGCTAAGCACGGCAATTTCTTTGGGTTTGCGAACCTCAAAAAGCTCGGCAACTCTCGGCAACCCGCCTGTGATATCCTTGGTCTTGGTAGTTGCCCTCGGCAGCTTGGCAACAATATCACCGGCATGGACCTCGTCCCCCTCTTCAACCAGTATAATAGCATTCACCGGCAGTGCGTAACGTGCAACTCCCGATGAGCCCGGCACTCCGGCGGTTTTACCCTTGGCGTTCTTAATGGAAATCCTGGGACGATCTTCCACGTTTTTGGATTCAATGATCGTGTGACTTGATTTACCTGTCACCGGGTCGACTTTTTCCTGCAGCGTTTTCCCAAGGGCGACATCCCCGAATTTAACTTTTCCGTCAACTTCGGTAATAATCGGTGTGGTAAAGGGGTCCCAGGTGGCCAGAAGGTCTCCTGCTTTTACAGTCTGTCCCTCCTCAACCAGAACATGGGCACCGTAAATAACAGGGAAACGTTCATGCTCACGGCCGCTTTCGCTGACGATGGCAAAATCTCCACCCCGTCGGTTCATAACGACAAATTCATTTTCCGCATTTTTCACAACATGCAGGTCGGTAAACTTAATAATTCCGTCAATCCTGGCCCGGATATCGGCCTGTTCAACCCTTCGGCTGGCAGTACCGCCGATATGAAAGGTCCGCATTGTCAACTGAGTACCCGGTTCACCGATGGACTGGGCAGCCAGAATACCAACCGCCTGGCCGATTTCAACAGTTCTGCCGTAGGCCAGATCCCGTCCGTAACACTTGGCGCACACACCGTGCTTTGTTCTACATGTGAGGACCGATCTGATCTTGATGCTGGGTAGTCCGGATTTTTCGACTCTGGCGACCGCTTTTTCATCAATCTCATCATTGGCATTGACAAGAATTTCATCCGTGAAAGGATCTACTATATCTTCAAGGCTCACACGCCCAAGAATACGATCGCCGAGAGGCTGAATCACCTCGCCGCCCTCCACCAGGGCTTCAACCTCAACGCCCATCATGGTGCCGCAGTCATCTTCAAGAACGGCGGAATCCTGTGCCACATCCGCCAGCCGTCGCGTCAGGTAACCTGAATTGGCCGTCTTCAGAGCTGTATCGGCAAGCCCTTTACGGGCTCCGTGAGTTGAAATAAAATATTGCAGGACTGAAAGGCCTTCCCGGAAATTTGCGGTAATCGGCGTCTCTATAATCTCCCCCGAAGGTTTGGCCATCAAACCACGCATTCCTGCGAGCTGACGCATCTGGTCTTTACTGCCCCGAGCGCCCGAATCAGCCATCATATAGATCGGGTTAAAACTTTCCTGAGCAACAATGTTACCCTCTTTATCTTTGATAAAACCGCCGTCTTTATCCAGAACCGGATTCAACTTCATCGCCGCCATCATTTCATTGGCAATATCATCGGTGGCCTTGGCCCAGATGTCCACGACCTTGTTATATTTTTCCCCCTGCGTGATTAGCCCCTCGGTGTATTGGTGCTCTATTTCAGCAACCTTTCGTTCGGCATTTTTCAACATACCCCATTTGGTGGGCGGTATAATCATGGCATCGATGGAGATACTCAAACCGCCTTCGGTTGAATAGCGATAGCCGATGTCCTTGAGTCGGTCGGCAAGGATTACCGTTGTCTTGGGACCCAGGTTTCGATAGGCATAATCTATCAGTTCCCGCAGGGCTTTTTTATCCATAATCCGGTTTACCATTTCAAAAGGAATTTCCGAGTGTTTTTCCATAATGTCAAAAATATGGTATTGACCGCCGGATAATATCACCTTACTGTAATTCCCGGGTTCCAGGTTGAATACTTCGGACGCATCTTCCTCCTGCACATTGAAAACCCGACAAAATTCATCTTCCCGCAGGAGGCCTAAGTGTCCTTCTTTTTCACGATCCGGGCTCTGCGAGCGTTTCTCAACAATAATTTTAAAATCGATTCCCTGCTCCAATTCCGAAAGGGCTTCGGCAGCAGCTTCTTCCGTGGCAACCATGATGTGGCGCATGACCATTATAATATTTTTAGGAATTATCTCCCACAATAAAATCCGTCCGACAGTGGTTTCGATGCGCTGCTTTTCCATTCGCACTTTTATTTCGGCATGCAGGTCAACGGCCTTTGAATCATATGCGCACCGAACCTCCTCCAGACTGGAAAAGATTTTCCCCTCTCCTGAGCAGCCCCTCATTCCACGGGTCATATAATAAAGCCCCAGAACAATATCCTGGCTCGGAACGATAATGGGGCTCCCGTTTGCCGGTGTCAGAATATTATTACTGGACAGCATCAATACCCTGGCTTCGATCTGGGATTCCACGGAAAGAGGTATATGCACCGCCATCTGATCACCGTCAAAATCAGCATTAAAGGCCGTACAGACCAGCGGATGCAACTGGATGGCTTTGCTTTCAATCAGAGTCGGCTCGAATGCCTGAATTCCCAACCGATGCAGCGTAGGCGCGCGATTAAGCATAATCGGACATTCCCTGACGACTTCATCCAGGGTATCCCAGACTTCGGGCAGTTCCCGTTCTACCATTTTCTTGGCACTTTTGACCGTTGAGACCAGTCCCTTCTGCTCCAACCGGGAGTAAATAAAAGGCTTGAAAAGTTCCAAAGCCAATTTTTTGGGTAACCCGCACTGGTGCAACCTCAGTTCCGGCCCGACGGTAATAACCGTACGTCCGGAATAATCCACCCTCTTGCCTAGAAGATTCTGACGAAAACGCCCCTGCTTGCCCTTCAAGGTATCGCTCAAAGATTTCAGGGGGCGCTTGTTGGTTCCCGTAATAACACGGCCATGCCGCCCGTTGTCAAAGAGAACATCCACGGATTCCTGTAGCATCCGTTTTTCATTACGGACGATAATATCCGGCGCTTTAAGGTCGATGAGGCGCTTCAAACGATTATTACGATTAATCACCCGGCGGTAAAGATCGTTTAGATCAGATGTTGCAAACCGCCCTCCTTCCAGGGGAACAAGCGGACGCAAATCCGGCGGCAACACGGGAATAACATCCATGATCATCCAGGCCGGGTTTATTCCGGAACGTAGAAAGGCGTCTACGATTTTTAATCTTTTGGCCAGCTTTTTACGCTTGGCGTCGGAGCCGGTTGATTTGATATCGACCTTCAGCTCTTTTTGAATTGCACTCAAATCAAGGCTTTCCAGGAGCTGCTTGACGGCTTCGGCCCCGATCCCGGCCTCAAATTTGGCCCCATACATTTCACGCGCTTCGTTATACTTGCTGTCGGATAACATTTGACACCGGCTCAAACCGGTATCTTTGGGATCGGTGACGATATAACTGTCAAAATATAGTACTTTTTCCATATTTTTGAGGGTCATATCAAGCAGATTGCCTATCTTGCTTGGCAGACTCTTCAAAAACCAGATATGCGATACCGGGGCAGCCAGTTTGATATGGCCCATCCGTTCTCTACGAACCTTGGACTGGATTACCTCGACACCACATTTTTCACATATGACCCCTCTGTGCTTCATGCGTTTGTATTTTCCGCAATTACACTCGTAATCCTTGATGGGGC
>CAYQNS010000244.1:0-5463 GCA_964418755.1 uncultured Desulfobacteraceae bacterium | reverse complement strand
GCAACTCAAACTTATAAAAGAATAGAAAGTTATAATTTTATGGGCGTCCCCAAAAACACTTTGTATTTCGGTGGGATGCCCAAACACATGTGGATATAGTCGGGCATTAAATAACCTTAAATCATTTCAATGCGATATTGCTCGCATAACTCTTTTAGATTTTACACACGCGCTTCCAAAATTTCCTATCTAAATTCTTTTCGTTTTGCGATAATCCGGAACAATCACAGCATGGTATTTATAATCCCACCTTACCCGCGATAAACTTTGCTAATTTTGAAAAGGTTCTTCCTCCAGTTTGTCACTTGGGGGTTTCCCGGATGAAGAACCTATTTTATTTCACCCTGAAACGGTAGAACGTTTCCGGATCTTCCAATAGAGTGAAACGGTGTAACATGCTGTTTTTATTTCTCTTATACGGATACTGTTTTGATCAGAACTAATGTATATATTGCACACGATATCCTAATACACATATTAAAGCTCTAAACCCGTAGAAAAATCAATCTGTACTCCGACGAGCTTTATAGGGCCCATCCTCACACAGATTGATTTTCTGAAGCAGCACCAATTAGTAGTAATTATAGGTTAAAATCATTTTGAGAGATCCGGATAAACTCGATATTTTTTTTCGCAAAGAATCTATACCTAAAGGCATTTGCACACTAAATTTATCAAAATTCCTCATCTCAAGAAATAACAGTTGGCCTAAAGTATTGCCTCCGGCCTATTTACTTAAATAGTTTCATTTTCTTAGGCCTCGAACCACCAGCGCTCCGCATTCTTGCCACCGTCACATTCCGTATCCGAGGCGAGGTTGCTATATTTAACCTTGGTGTTTGCAGCCTCAACAATGTCTTTAAACAAAGGAATGACGGTACCGCCTTCATTGCTACAAATTCCTTGCATCTCCACATACATATCCCGCCGTTTGCCCTTATCAAGCTCTGCTCGTGCCTTTAGAAGAAGTTCGTTGAATCGCTTATGTTTCCAATGGGTGTCGTTCCAATCCGCATCAGCAGCATATGTGAGGGAGAACATCCAATCTTCCGATGGGCGGCCGGACCACCAGGTCATGGTCCAGGGTTTCTTCATCCAGACTTCGTTATAATATCCGTCAGCTGGCTCTTTTACAATTTCTATGTTGATGCCAGCCTCGGCGGCGTTTTCCTTATAAATCGTCGCAATATCAATAAACGCGAGTGTTTGGCAGACACGCAGTTTAAAGGTGTAATCTGCAATACCAGCCTTTTTTAAATGGAACTTGGCCTTGTCCGGATCATATATTCGCTGTGGTAATTCAGATGCAAAAAAGCGCTGATTTGGACCAATAGGATGGTCATTTCCAACACTACCGTACCCACGCAAAACAATCTTTAATAATTGCTCACGATCAACAGCGTATTTCAGGGCGAGTCGGACATCGTTGTTGTCGAAGGGCGCAACGTCCGTGAACATCGGCATGGTGTAATGCCATGACCCGGTAGTCCTGATGATCTGAATGTCGGGTGCATTTCTCAGTAGATCAACGGTTTTCAGTTCGGCACGTTGCATATAATCGATTCGCTTTGTCTTTAGAGCAGAAGTCCTGGAATTTGTATCTGCAATATTCAATATTTCGACTTCGTCAAAATGCGCGCGACCAGATTTGAAGTAGTTTGGGTTGTTCTTTGTCAATGACCTAACACCCGGTTCAAAGTCCTGCAAGATATAGCCGCCCGTGCCGATGCCTTTTTCCCATTCAGCCCCGCTTGTACCGGCTGGAACAATGGTTAGATGATAATCACTCAGGACGAATGGAAAGTCAGCGTTGCCTCCGGATAGGGTGAAGACCACCTCATGCTTGCCATCGGCCTTGATATCCTTAATGGGCTCGACAACCCCCTTGGCTGCTGATTTGGAATCTTTTCCTCGATGATGGTTTATGGAATAGATGACATCCTCAGCATCTAATGTCTTGCCGTTGTGAAATTGTACGCCCTTGCGCAGTTTGAAAATCCATTTGGCGGCATCAGGCGTTGATTCCCAGCTTTCGGCTAATTCGGGAATGGGATTGCCCTTATAATCGATCTCAACCAGATTATTCCGGATCTGCCAATTTAGATTATAAACAATCACCTCGTTAATAGTGGCAGAATCTAGTGAATCTGACATCGCGCCACCACCCATCCCCATTCTAAACCGTCCCCCTTTTTTGGGAATAGAAGCACGAGCTGGAGTTGTCAATAATGCCGGGGTGAGCGCTGCTGTGAGCCCCAATGCGGAAACACGGGTTATAAACTCACGGCGGGTAATTTTTCCCTTTGTTAATAGGCGTTCGAGTTTTGTCAATCTGGACATAATTTACCTCCGTCTTCTTTGGAATGATAAGTTAAAGTTTGGTAGAAAAGATTAATCAGCACTTTTCTACTCTCTTACCTAATACACTTCAGTATCAACAATGCACCACCGACGGACCTGAGCACAACCGTTGGGGTTTACCCTCTTTGCTTTTATAAGCTCGCCACTAAAGTCATTGCATCATCGCGTTCAGCTACGATTTCTTCACCCCCCTTCCCCAAATCCAAAGCTGCCGAGAGTCCTGCAATTTTACCCTCAAGCCAGATTCGGCTCGTTCCCTGACCACCGCCTGCCCCTCCGGCAACAAACATATCCGCATCAACCCGCATGTATGCATCGGTCACTGGTTTGCGTGTAAACTGGTTTTGGGATTCCAAAATATAGGTGCCACTATAGCGGCTTTTGCTTTATTCCGGTTTTTGCCTTTTATCACCAATGCCCAGAATCGTTTATGTAATCTGTGCATGCACTTGATCGCAATGTTTGAACTGGCAGCATCTACTTGCGCAAGGTTGCTTTTCATTTTATAGCTGATTGTCGGTTTTTTCATCGAATGTTGTACGGATTCGATCAACTGCGTCCGGCAGCGAGAATTTTCTGTTTTGGTAATACCGCCGCCTTTTTGTTTGCCTCCAGAGCTTTCTTCTGATGGAATCAAGCCGAGGAAAGCCATCAAAGCCCTGGGGTTTGGAAATCTTCGGAAATCGGTTATTTCCGCAATCAGAATCATGGCGCTAAGGGTATCTATTCCTTTGAATGCTCGAAGTTTTTTGACACTTGACGCATATACTTTCGAGCAGGATATTTCTTCTATTATTTTATCGAGATTAGCGATTTGACTGCTTAGATATTGAAGATGCCCAAGGTATTCAGAAAGGACTTGTTGAGAATAAGCATCCGGAAATTCTATTTTTGACAACCACGCCCGATGCTTTACGGTCCACTTGCTCTGGGGCCATTTTAACCCTTGTGATAAACAAAATGAGTTTATTTGCAGTTTTACATTTTTTTCGTCTTTCTTTAGATTCAGACGGCACCGGATAAGATTTCTTATCGATTCTTGTTCTTCAGTTGGGGGATGAACAGTCGTTAACTGACCATTTGCATATAACTGGGTCAGGTTACGTGCATCGCGATAGTCATTTTTTCGTTTATCACCAGGTTTTTTGGGAATCAGCGAAGGTGCAATTACATCAGAGTGAAAGCCCCAGTTGTTCATTTTTCGCTGGAATGAATAGCCATTACAAGAAGCCTCGTAACATGCTTGTCTTTCAAAGTTTTTTGATAATTTTTTGAAATATTTCAAAATGGTTTTGTCGTTGTTTTTCATATGAATTGTATCAAAAAAATCATTTTGTCCCTTGATAATAACGGCTGGCGAGATGGTGTTCATGTGGTAATCGATTCCAATGTATGCTAATTGTTTCACGGGTTGGCCTCCTTGTTAAGGTTTTTTGATTTTCAGATGTATACCACTCTTTGGTGGATATTGCATCTGAGGCCAGCCCGTTTCATATTATTTAATCCTGCCAACGGTCCATCCCCCCATCGAGTCACTTCCTATTGGTGAGATTCGATAAAATCGGTAAGATCTTTGTCTACTTCGGGAATGAAATAGGTTTCCGGAGCGTTCTGCAACCGCTCCTTCCACACTTTATTTGCCACTATGGTCGAATCCTGAAATCCGTCTTCTTTCCATTTACTATAGTGGTCCCAATTGGATACTGTCGGTCTCCACATCTTTCGACAAATGCTTAAGGTGTGAGGGTGTGTTAAATATTCCCCGCAACCGCCGGTCTCTTGAATCAACTTCAGTGGCAATGCTAAAACGGATGTATCCATGCCCATGTGAATACGCCTATTGCGTTTGTACAATTCTTCATCGATGATAATTTTTTCATATGAAGTGGTCATGACATTGTCCAGAACCCCCAATGCTTCATATATAATCTGCGCCCCCCCCAACATGGCGAGCATCATATTCTGCATTGTTTCATAACCCGCCTGACAATCCACAGCTTTCGAATCCGTTATTCCTGCCATGCTTCGCGTGGGTATTTTATAAAGATCCTTAGCCATCTGAAGCACCAGGATATTCGGCAGCATCGCTTCGGGCGTACCGGTACTGTAGCTTGCTGTTTTCAGCCAGGCTATGGTTGAAGAGGGGCTCCAGACGACTGGGTTTCCGGGATTTACAAGCTGTACATAGACAGTCCCTGCCAGCAGTTCTGTATTCTGTTGAAGGGCGATGCCCATCAAATCTAAAGGCCCGCTAATGCCCGCCATGGCAGACGTCGTAATCATGACCGGCTGGTTGTGCTCGGCAAATGCCGTCATCACACCCAAACCATCTGCATCATAGGAAAGCGGACTGGTAGATACCACACTGGTACCGACGACGTGGTGGTTTTTCAACACATCGGTTTCATTGAATGCCAGGGCCACCATTTGCAGCGTTTCTTTGGGCTGGTCTTTGTAGGGGGCAAAATAACTCACCAGGGGTTTGTCGGTGTGCTTGAGTGTTTCATAGGTCACATACAGATGCCTTTTGGATGGATCGATGTCGCTCGGCTCGCAGGGGTTGTTGCCTACAAAATCAACGACGTCACTCATTTGGTGAATAGCCTGGATCTTGCGAACATCGTTTAATCTGGCGAGTCTGCGTCCTTTGTCCAGGTCCTGCACATAAATATTGCCCGCATTAGGTGCCAGCCGGAATCCACCCTCTCCGATAATGGTCGAGAATGCAGGATTTCTAGCCCGCCACTGAAATGTGCTGGGGACCGTTGCCAATGCCTTTTTTACGAGTTCTTTGTGGAAGTAAACGGTTTCTCCTTTTACTTTTGCGCCATGCTTTTTCAGTGTGTCACGCGCCTTTTCGCTATGGAATACGAATCCGGTTTCACTCAGTATTTTTAAGGATGTTTCATGAATAGGCAATAGATCATGTTCTTCGGCAATGGTTAAATGAAGTTTCATGTTTCACGATCCTTTTTTGTCATAACAATGAGAGTTTAAACAATTTTTCGGTCGCCATAACCTCCCCTGCAGGTAGCGGCAATGCGACCATGTGCTGCTTTTTTTATTCATTTTGCCATCCACCCTTGTCATTGCTGCTGTAGA
>CAYQNS010000243.1:0-5515 GCA_964418755.1 uncultured Desulfobacteraceae bacterium | reverse complement strand
CATCCAGACAGGCATAGGTCAGGTAGCCGTACTGGCGCAGCCACTGGTCCTTATACTCGTACACTGCCGGTTCACCTAAAGCAGTGCGGGCCTTTTTCGAGTATTCCATTGCCATTTGAATCTGATCCAGCCCGCGAAACCCATGGTGCTGGGCAAGGGTGCCGTAAAGTCTGCCCAGGACCGGATATACCGGGCACCCGTTTGACTGTCGGACGGCATAAATTTGTTCCAGAAGGGTTAGAACGGACATCAGTTTCCGGGGCAGAACCGCCGGGAAACAATAATTATTGTGCTGAAAAACAAGAAAATGGTTGTAATAGTCGGCCACGGCTTCCACATCCATCCCCATGACCTGGCCTGTCAGGGTGCCGGCCCTTTGTATCCATTTACCGGCCCGTGCGGTTTCACCCAGATGATTGGAAAGGGCCAGGTTAAGGCGGCACCAGTTAAAGACGGCCACAGGCGCAGTCGATTGAACATGGTCCAGAATATGATCATCGATCATGGCCCCCAATACCCGGCATCTTTCCAGATCCCATTGATCCAAACGCTGTTCAAAGGATGCACTCAGGCTGCTGAAAAGCGCCGGTGATGCGGCGATCCGGTCTATAATTTTTCGATCTTTCCCATGGCAATGAATCCAGATCAGCCAGTGCAATGGCACCAGATTGCAATTTTGAACAAACAATAGCGGGTCATCTATCATGGCCATGCAGAGGTCCAGCATTTTCTTGTTTTCGGTGGTATAGAGGCGAGCTGTCATCCATGCCGTATCCAGATCGGCAACCGGAATAAGATCAAAATTTTCCAACTCTTCGCCCGGATGATTTTCCAGAGGATAGAGCAAGCCATGATAATGATCGGCGGCACACCTGGTTTTGCTGAACAGGTTTCCCACTTTCGTGACGTTCCCGGTTTGATCAAGACCGCCGGTGGCGGCCAGGTGACCGGCGATCCGTTGGCCGGACAAAAGCGACAGAAATCCCAGGGCCATGGGCAGAGCCAGTGATCCGCCTGTAAATTGAACCGTATCGTTTTCAATGGTCATGGGATAACAGAACAGGTTGTAATTTTCAGACAGCGGTATCTGCTTTTCAGCGGCAGTTGCAGCCGTTTCAATCGCCCGGCAGCAGGAATTATCCATCAAAGAATCGGCCCAGTCCGGCCAGAGGGACACGGTTTCCGGCACCAGTCCGACAATAAACCAGCGCCGGCGGCCCTGGTCCAGGCAAACCCATACCGGCACTGCGCAAAAAGAGCTTTTTTCCAGTGACTGCCGGCTTATGCCGGACAAATATCGGGAAATATCCAGACGCCTGTAAAGCCATGTGCCGACCCATTCAGGCATATTTTGACGAAAGACAATAAATTCGGTAAGTAAACGGCACTGCAACAACTGATAAATTTGGGGATAACCGGACAGGGCACTGGATATGCGATCAAACCCGTTGCTGAACTCATCTTCGGTATTTTCGGGCCATATCCGGACATCGAGGCTAAAAAGCTGTTCCTGAAGAAAGGCATGACTTTGCGGGCTGGATGCCAGAAAACAGGTATGCTCCATGTCGATTTTCTGCATTATTTTCCTTTGCCTGAATCACAGACCAGGGCCATGGCCGGTGTATCGGCCCAGGTATCAGATCGGCGCCGAACCTGTGCAAAGGTTATGAAAAAATCAGCCCCGGATGGATTCCAGTTCAGCGTAAAGGGTTGAAGGGGCCTGCCTGCGTAATCCGGCCAGAATACAAGCAGATCAGATTTGTGCACGTCATTGGGCAGGTCCATGATGCGGCCGGAAATCGTTATACGGCTTTTGGTCTCCTGTTTCAGCAGAATTTCAGCGATCAGGGGGCAGGACCGTTTAACCCGGCCTTTGTGAATATAAACCAGATTAACCGGGAAACGGGGAATATCGGCCGTGGCTGCGGCCAGGGGCAGCATTTCATCGGGATAGCGGGCCAGGGCCAGTACCTGTTCCACGGTCTCCGGCTTCGCATGCCAGTGCAGACCGGGCGTTTTGCTGACGAGGTCAGCCTGGAGATCCTCAGACGCGGGGTATGATAGGCAGATGCCCGGTTTTTCAATCTGCCGCAGCAGTCCGTCCACGGACGGTTCGCTGAAAACAAACCCGCATTCCACCTCCAGTTCCCGGAAATAGATGCGCGGGTCCTGATCCGTCATGGGCAGGGTCAGGGGTACCCAGTCAGGCATATTGTTCTTGTTTTCCCCTGCATCAAAAACGGCCTGGAGCACCTCATCGGACACTTTGCCGACCGGGGGCCCCAGATCATCAACCTGGAGAGTATAGGTGTGCCAGCACTCCACGAACAGGTCCCCGCACCCGGTTTGATCATTGTACAAAATCAGATCTCCGGGACCGGCCATGCAAAGCTCATGATAGGTCTGGGCCACCTGTATTGCATCGGCCATATCCGGAGAAACAGCCATCACCAGCACCAAGGGCGGATTGTAATAATAATCCCCGCGCCAGCATGCTCTTTCCGGTTTCACATAATGGAACCGGCCAACGGAAACGGTATTTTTCTTTGCCGGTTGTTGGATTTCCGGCCGGCTGATCCGGGCAGCGAGCTTTTCCCAGGGATCCGGCATACCTTTTTCCTGCCCGCTGCAATATGGACAAACAGCCATGTGCCGCTTTACTTTATCAGCACTGTGCCTGTCCTGCGCCACAATACGAGGCGGACAGGTGCGATACTGCCGTGCCCGGGAGAGGGCCTGTCGTCTATTGTTCATCTGTTTTTCTCCGACGGCAAATGCCATGTGTTATGTTAATTCTTACGGCATCAAAACCATTTCTTTCAAATGATCCAGCAGGGTTTCCCGAAAAAGAGAAAATGCCTCCTCGCTTAGATCTTCGGGCGAGAGCCAGGGAAGATCCCGCAAAAACGTCTTTAGTCGATGATGGGCCTTGTCCAGCCAGTAGCTTGACCTGCCTGCGGAACGGCCATGTGATCCCATATATTCGGCAATCGCCTGAAGCCCCATATCCCGGCCGTATCGCAGGTAAAACACCAGTCTCTCCTTTTCCGACAGGATCCGGGCCGCTTTTTGGGCCCATACCTTTACCATTTCAGGATCATACGTTGAATATTCCTTGTATCCCATCCGGTTGCAGGGAGGGGCGCCAGCGGGATTATCCTCCAGGCTTTGGGCTGTTTCAAGCATGTTTTCAAAGGAGACTGTCCGACCGATCCAGGCCATCAGGGCTTTTATCTCCACCCAGACGGCCTTTTCCCCGAACAATTCCGACACCTGTTGCCAGAAATGCCCGGAAATAGCCAATATCGTCTTTTTATGGTTGATGCTGTCAAAATCGGCAAACCGGGCCATCTCCCCAGGCATGTCTATCCCTTCCAGATCCTCATAACACAGGGGCGCGGTGGTCTGATTCTCAGGTGCCATGCTGAAAAAAGTGCCTTTTTGATCCGGCGCGTGGGTGTAAAATCGATCCGAATCCCGCAAAATATTTGTAATCCGTTTGTACAGGTAGCGATACCTGTCCTGGTAAGGCCGGCGGGTTTGATCGATCCAGAAGCGGACAAACCAATGTCGCAATTTTATGGCGGCATTGGGGTCATGAGTTAGACCCTGCAGGTGTGTGCTGTTTTTTTCAAGCAAAAATAAGGTCAGGGCTGATTGGATCTCAGCCAGCATAGTTTCGGGATTTTCAACAGCCGATCGCTCCAGATTTAAAAAAAGCAGTGAGAGCCGTTTTTCTCTGACATCCTGCAAAATCGATCCGGATGCCCTATGGATCACCGATTGCCCATCTGAAGATGCAACCCATTGATCAATATCATATTCAGCCGGAACAGGGGTCATGAGTCGATCCTTTCACGATTAAAATCGTGAGAATCCGCTTTTTCAGTAGTCAAAAGACAGGTTGCAGGCACCTTCCCCCGAAACCGGACCTTTCCGGCCATGGTACCGGGGATGTTAAACCAGAATTGCTCGATCAAATGGGAATTTTTGTCCATCTTGTGACCGGTATATTCCAGGCGACAGTCCTTTTTAATCCAGCGATAGTCCCGTAAAGAAAAGGGCCTTTTCGACGAGCAGGGGCAAACCCGGAATCCTGCGTTGTTCGGCAAGGGTGCCAGCGCATAAATCGGATGGGTTTTGTCGTTTTGGGGGGTCTTGGGGAATTCACCACCGGTATTCAGAAACAGTTCATTATCGGCGGCCCCGGTAAAGAAAAAACAGCTCTGCCAGTATTTAAGGGGCAGCCGGGTTACCGACCCGAGGATCATGGAAAGATTTTTTTCTGCAGAAACGCTTTTTTTCGAGGTCGTCCAAAAAGTCTTTCCGCTGGACAGCATATTACTTTTTTTCGACATATCGACAGCATTTTGAAAAATGACAGAGTAATCATAATTTTACAAAAATACCTATCATGTTTTCAAGTATACGACAAGGACATTCCAGGGCGATTGTCCTGATGGGCAAAATTTACAATATATTTAATTGATTGTTTCGCTCAACCAATCTCGTTCATCAGAACATCGTGAACCTCTCGATCCTCAATTCCCAAATAGCGCATTGTTACAGCCGGATTCGAATGATTAAACCGCTTACAGATAATTTCAAAACCGACACCGTAGTTGACCCGCTGGTGATATCCCCAGGTTTTCCGTAATGAGTGTGCACCGTAATTCCCTTTCAAATTGATGGCCCGTGTCCATTTTTTGATCAAGTGATTCACGCTTGCCGTTGTAATGGGCTTATTGCCCTTGCGGCTTACAAAAAGAAAGGCCCCATCATCAGGCTCAATTTTAATAAAATAGTTCTTAAGCGCCTTGTGTACGGTTTTATTGACCACGAGGACATTGTCTTTTCCGGTTTTCCCCTCTCGAATGGATAGCGTATCGCCGGCCTTTACATTTTTTAGATCCGCGACCTTTAATTTCAGCAAATCACCAACACGGAGCCCATTGTTGATGCCCAGGATAAAAAGAAGGTAATCCCTTGGATTATCACCTATGAGTTTGGATATGGATTTGATGTCCTCTATCTTTCGTATGGGCTCAACAGTAATTCGAGATCCTTTAGCCGGATGATTGATTTTTCGATTCATAAAGCCTTCGCCCCTTTTTTATCTCATCTTTTAGCTAATTTTTATATATTAGTTATGATTCATTATCAAGAAGAAAACGCTCGGTTTTTTTTAAAAGATGCAACTATCCAGTTTTTAACGGTTTATTTTAATCGGAAGGATCGAATATCATCTATTACATAAAAGATAGTATTCGGCATAATGATATGTTCAATGGGGATTATTTGCGGCATCATCCCCTTCGTGCAATCAAAACTGGTTACTGCAGAAAAATTGCCTTTACGTTGAATCAAGATGGATTTCTATCCAGCTTGCGACATTATCCAGTTTTGTCCATCAAAAATTTCACAAGTTAGATGGTTTGGGACAGAATAAAGTTGGGGTTAATAGCAGTAAAACGTAACAAAATCGGATTTTTCTATTATTATTGGCGGGTTATGT
>CAYQNS010000242.1:0-5543 GCA_964418755.1 uncultured Desulfobacteraceae bacterium | reverse complement strand
TGATTTGCCTGAGCCTCGGCATTCTGGGGCCCAATGAACGCGAATACCTGGGAGACGACCTCAAAGACGTGGATGTATTCCATCCCGAGTCATCCATGATGTAAGAATTACAAAAAAACCCCGGTCTGATTTTTTCAGACCGGGGTTTTTTTTGGGTTTTGGGTTTTGGGTTTTGGGTTTTGGGTGCTGGGTGCTGGGTTTTGGGTTTTAAATAATTATTTTGCATTTTATGGTAGAAAACATTCAAATAATCGAGCGAAGCGATTCCTTGCTTCGACATTCAATATTCGTTATTCGATATTCCCTGCATGAACATAACAGCCTGTTTATGGCACCAATGTCGATTCCGGTTCCTGCCCTTCAACCCTGCGTCGAAAGATAAAAATACGCCAGTAGGCCAGTACGCCGGCGATACTTCCGCAGATATCGGCAAGGGCGTCTAAAATATCAGAATTTCGAGACGGCACAAAATACTGGTGAATTTCGTCACTGATTCCATATCCCGATGACAGCACAATGCTGAGCAATAAAACGGCCATAACTTTATTTCCCAGGGCAGTAGTATTCAGCGTACGCAGGCAAAGAGCCCCCAGTCCTGCAAAAATTAAAAAATGTGCTACTTTATCGGCCTGAAAAAACTCCGGTCCGCCTTCGGGCGCAGGCCCGGATGACAGAAAAAATATCAAAAGGGCATATAGCCCAACAGGAAACCAGTAATATAAAAAATATTGTAACGACTGCTTCATATGAATCCGGCTTTCAAGGTTACCCCCTTATCAAATTGAATAGTGAATACTGAAAAGTGAATAATCGTGCCCAAAGAAAATAATTTACTTACGTACCCGTGCTCGTGAACGAAACCTCGTAACTGTAGTTCACAGAAAAAAAAGAGCTAATTGAATTATTTTACGAAAACATTTTCCCTCAACACCAAGTGCAAGATTCAAACTCGTTTACGTGTACGTTCACGAGCACGTTTATGGCAAAACCGTTTAACTCTGGCCCTGCCCAAAGGCTAAAATTTTTCTCAACACAATAAAATCGATAGAATTCCTTCAATTCTCACTTTTCAATTTTCACTCTTTAAACATATTCAGTTCCAGTTCTCGTCCGCGGATATTTTCCAGCACCGCACCCAGGAACATCTCATGTGAAATACCGTATTTTACCTTGCCGTCCAAGGTTCTCACAGCAAGGTTACCCGACTCTTTTTCCTTGGCACCTATGGTGAGAATCAGCGGAATATTCTGAATCTGGGCATCCCTGATCTTCCTGTTCAGACTTTCGGTGCGATCATCCACAATCACCCGCAGTCCCTTGTCTTCAAACTCTTTTTTGACCTGGAAGGTATACAGGGCAAGTTCGTCGTTAATGGCCAGCAGGGCCACCTGCACCGGCGCCATCCACAGGGGGAACTTTCCGGCAAAATGTTCGATCAAAATCCCAAAAAATCTTTCAATGGATCCGTAAATAACGCGATGGATCATGATGGGCCTGTGCTTTTCATTGTCCTTGTCTACATACGTTAAGTCAAACCGCTCGGGCAGGGACATATCCAGTTGAACGGTTCCGCACTGCCAGGTCCGGCCCAGGGCATCTTTGATATGCAGGTCGATCTTGGGGCCGTAGAACGCTCCGTCGCCCTCATTGATTCGATACTCCCGGCCATAGAACTCAAGGGCCGCCTGCAGACCGCTGGTGGCCGTGTCCCACTGTTCATCCGTACCAATGGATTTTTTCGGCCGGGTGGAAAGCTCGAGATCAAACCCCAGGCCAAAGGTGCTGTAGATCTTGTCGGCAAGTCTCAAAACACCCAGGATTTCTTCCTGGATCTGATGCGGCTGCATGAAAATATGGGCATCGTCCTGGTGAAAGGCCCGAACCCTGAACAGCCCGGACAGCACACCGCTCAGTTCATGCCGGTGGACCAATCCGATTTCACCGGCCCGGATAGGCAGTTCCCTGTATGAATGGGGGTGCATGCCGTACAGCAGCATGCCGCCGGGACAATTCATGGGCTTGATGGCATAGTCAACATCGTCTATGCTGGACGTATACATATTCTCCCGATAGTTGGCCCAGTGCCCGCTTCTCTCCCAGAGGTCCCGGTTTAACATGACGGGCGTTTTGGTCTCCACGTAACCGGCCTTACGATGTTCAGCGCGCCAGTATGCCAGCAGCTCATTCCAGATTTCCATTCCCCTGGCATGGAAAAAGGCCATGCCGGGAGCCTCCTCATGAAAGCTGAACAGATCCAGGGCCTCGCCGATCTTGCGGTGATTGCGCTTTCGGGCCTCCTCCAGAAAGGTCAGGTAGGCGGAAAGTTCTTTTTTGTTGAAATAGGCCGTACCGTAAATTCTCTGGAGCTGAGCCCTGGTCTGATCTGCCCGCCAGTAGGCCCCGGAAACCTTCATCAATTTAAAGGCCTTGATAAAACCGGTATGGGGCAGGTGGGGTCCCCGGCACAGATCGGTAAACTCCCCCTGCTCGTAAAAAGAGATGGTCCCGTCGTCAAGCTCGGAAATCATTTCCAGCTTATAGGATTCATCCTTATAAAAGGTCAAGGCATCGGTTTTGGATACTTCCCGGCGCTTGACCGGGAGTTTGGCCTTGATAATTTTTTTCATCTCGGCCTCAATTTTCTTGAAGTCATCTTTAGAAACCGGTTCCATATCGATATCGTAATAAAACCCGTCCTCGACTACGGGGCCGATGGTGAGATGCGCATTTTCATAAACCCGCGATATGGCCTGGGCCATGACATGGGCCGTGGTATGGCGCAAAATTTCCAGGGCTTCGGGATCCTTGGCCGTGATCAGCCGGACAGCGCCATCATGCTCGATCGGCGTCTTCAAATCCACAAGCTGTCGGTCCAGTTCCATGGCCACACAGTTGCGGGCCAACCCCTCGGAAATACTCAAGGCCACATCATAGCCGGTGATGGTGTTGTCAAATGGTTTAATGCTTCCATCGGGTAGTGTTATTTGTATCATTATTTTTTCACCGTATAAGTTGCTTGAAAAGTTAATAAAAAAATATTATAAACCACAGGGATGGCTTTGGAAAAACCTCACTGCCGGACCGTTTTGCAAGCACGGTCATGCAACAGATGCTTTTTAGCGCCACCAGCATCGGGTTAAAACAGCAACCCGATTGTTTTTGATAACTTACAGAAGTAACTAACAAACAAACTTTATAAACTAAGGGAAATAATCCCACTGGTCAAGAAAATAATGAACGACACCACTCCGAACTTTCGTATCATCGACACCTCGTCAGGACTCAAAGATATCGTTACCGAACTGGATGGCCGGAAAACCCTGGCCGTAGACCTTGAAGCCGATTCCATGTATCATTTTAAGGAAAAGGTATGCCTGCTGCAGATGGCTACTGAACATACCTGGCTGGTCATCGACCCGTTGGCAGTAGGCGATCTGTCGCCGCTTAAGCCTGTTTTTTCAAATCCATCCGTCACCAAAATCTTTCATGGCGCTGATTATGATATTCGCTCACTTTACCGTGATTTTAAAATTGAAATCAACAACCTGTTCGACACCGAAATAGCCTGCCGTTTTTTAGGGTCAAGGGAATCGGGGCTGAATGCGGTTTTGGGCAAATGGTTTAACATCCACCTGGACAAAAAATTCCAGCGCAAGGACTGGTCCCAGCGTCCCCTGCCCAAGGCCATGCTGACCTACGGCGCCGAAGACGTCAAACATCTGATCTCCCTGCGCGAGATCATGGTACGGAAACTCGATCAAAAAAACCGGCTGGCCTGGGTGAATGAAGAATGTGACCTTCTGAGCCGGGTTCGACCTCCTGAAAACAACAATCAGCCCCTGTATCTAAAATTCAAGGGCGCCCTCCGCCTGAAGGGCCGCAGCCTTGCGGTGCTGGAAAACCTGCTGCAACTGCGCAAATCCATTGCAGCAAAAAAAGACAGGCCGCTATTCAAGATTTTAGGCAACGAATCCCTGGCAAAAATGGCCGTAGCCCGTCCCCTGACCCTCAAAGGTCTGACCAATATGCGAGTGCTCAGCAAGAGACAGATGGACATGTACGGCAAAAAACTTTTGGAGACCATCGAGGCAGGCCTCCAGATCCCGGAAAAAGATTTTCCTCTTTATCCCCGTAAAAAATCACAGCCGCTTTCCGGTGCGGTACCTGTCAGAATCATGGCGTTAAAAAAATGGCGGGATGATTGTGCGGTATCACTGGATCTCGATCCGGGCCTTATCTGCAACAAATCACTGTTGATGGCCATTGCCGTTAACCACCCACTTGATATAAAGGCCCTTGATACCATTGCGGAAATGAAGAACTGGCAGCGGCAGGAATTCGGTCATAGAATCATCGAGGTAATGAAAAAGGTACGATAAGAGCAATTTTGAATGTAGAAGTAAAACTTAAAATTAGAAATTAGTATCGTAGGGTGGGCTGTGCCCACCAAACAGACAGAGCGAAGCGATACCACAAATTTTCACTTCTCACTTCTCACTTTTCAATTTAATTCCGGCTCTGCCGGATCAGGTACGCCATGCCATCGCCCGAATATCAGAAGTATAGAAAATTTTTAGACCGGAGCGCTTTCCCCGAGGCGGCCGACCTGGCTGAAAGGCAATACCTGAAAGGCAATAAAAAAAATCCCGAAAAATCAGATTACTGTATATAAAACACCTGAAGGAAAAATTAATATAGAAATTTGTATGCCAATAAAAATATCTGGTTGCCTCAAAAACGAATGGCGGAACTGTTTGGGTGTAACGCTGACAACATTTCTTTGCATCTGAAGAATATCTACAAAGAAAAAGAACTCGATCAATCTTCAACTACCGAGATTTTTTGGGTAGTTGAAGTTGAAAGAAATAGGACTAAAATAACAGAATCCGCAATAGAAAAATTTGCCATCGAACACTTTGAAAAACAAGACCATGGATACATATAGGCACCCTCCCTCGTACCGGGCCTGTCTGCGTACGACGCACAGGCAGGCTGCGCGACACTTGGAAGACAAAACTTTGAAGATGTGAATGTTTCGGGTCATCTAAACATTACATTTTTTATTAGAAACGATATAAAACCTGCAGATTTGGCTATGTTTGGTAAAGAAAGGGTCAAAGTACAGGCCAGAAGTTTATTATGTTTTTCAGCAGTTCATGAATTGGGGAGGAAGTGTCGGCACTTTTATTTTTCTTGAATTATTAATATTTACAAGATATTAAACATATAACAATTATCTCGTTAAATAACTGAGAAAGATGTCAGTGACAAAGATACCGGAACAGTAAACATAGCAACCATAGATACGATAATGAACAAAAAATCCCTTTCAGAACGCGATATCTGCACAAAATTCATTACCCCCGCCCTTGAAAAAGCGGGCTGGGATAAAATGGAGCAGATCAGGGAAGAAGTCACTTTTACTGCCGGAAGAGTTATTGTCAGGGGCAAGCTGGTTACCCGCGGAAAATCCAAAAGAGCGGACTATATCCTTTATTATAAGTCGAATATTCCCATTGCTGTGATTGAAGCAAAAGATAACA
>CAYQNS010000241.1:0-5596 GCA_964418755.1 uncultured Desulfobacteraceae bacterium | reverse complement strand
GAACCCGGGTTACCGGCGTGAGAGGCCGACGTCCTAACCACTAGACGATGGGACCGTTTTGATCTGACCAATTGTGTGGCATCAATATATAATCACAATATTTTTGTCAAATATTATTTTACGTAAAATGCCGGACACCCTTTATAAGTGAAAATTGAATACTGAAAATTGAATATTTAAGGCATTCTGCCGATTTTAATCCGCAGATACGCAAATTACAATGTATTCTATCGATTTTATTTATTATAATCTTTCTAATACCTGTCTGTTCGCGGCGAAGAGCTTCATTTATAAAAAGACAGGGCGACCCGCCTGCCTCGCCTGAGCGAGAGCGATGGCGGGCAGGAGCGATACCAAAAATTTTCAATTTTCACTATTCAATTTTCAATCCTAATCATCTGTCTTGATAAAAGCGTAAATCCGCTTTTCACGGTCTGTCAGATCCTGGCCCTGATCATAGGTTTTTTCCAGAAAATAATGGTAAAAATCGTGCCGCAGACTGTCCCGGCAGGTGATGATAAACCAGGTGTTTCTGGACCAGTTGATAAGCGACGTCTCTTCCTGACCGGTCTCAAAGATTCCGCTCAGGGCTTCTGCGCGATCCGAGATAATGTCGAATGAACAGCCGCCGATGGTTTTGATGACTCTGTCCGACTCCGGGTGGATCACCTGAATATCAAATGTCAGCGGCATTTCCCCCATGGCAATATACCGGATGACGACACCCCTGGCAGATGCCTTGTGCAGTTCCTTTTCAAGCAGTTCGGCCGACTTTGGAAACAATCGAATATAAAGCTCCGTTCGGGCCGATGCAATCATCTCCCGGGCCTTTTCAATGACCGCGGTGTAGCCCTGGAGCGTCCAGATATATTCACACGAAGTTTCCCGAGTCGCGGCTTTGATCTGTTTCTCAAAATCCGCCAGATCGGTTTGAAACCGGCCGCGCAGCCGTTTTAACAGTTCATCGGCAGGCAGGGGAACATACTGGCCGCTATCCACCTCCAAAACCAGCCCTTTCTTGATCATGTTGCGCAAAACATCATAAATTCGACTGCGGGCAATGCCGGAAAGGCGGCTGAGTTGAGAACCGTTGCACGGATGCCGGGCCACCAGGGACAGGTAACAGGTGATTTCGTACTGTGAAAAGCCGAAATTTTTCAAATTGTTGTAATCATTCATAACAGTGCCAGTTGCTATCTTTGTAGCAACAAATATAGCAATGGCAGACTCCCTGTCAAGCGTAATTGTTGTGCCGCAGATTCCTGCATTATTTCCCGTTACTTTTTTTCAGCTCCCGTTCGCGGAGTTCTTTGCGCAGGATTTTACCAACGGCACTTTTGGGCAATTCATCGATAAATTCTATGAATTTTGGGACCTTGTAACCGGCCAGCCTTTCCCGGCAATGAGTATCGACCTCTTCGGCAGTCATGGTTTCTCCGGGCTTGACCACGATAAAGGCTTTTACGGTTTCACCGCGATATTCATCCGGAACGCCTACGGTGCATGCCTCTAAAATTTTCGAATGCTCGAAAAGAACACCATCCAGTTCCACAGGATAGATATTATAACCGCCGGCAATAATCATATCTTTTGTTCGATCTACGATGGTCAGGTAACCATCCTCATCCATGCGGCCGATATCACCCATTCCAAACCATCCGTCCCTGATTGCAGCCTTTGTTTCCTCGGGTTTCTTGTAATAGCCCATCATTATCTGGGGTCCCTTGATAAAAACTTCTCCGACTTCACCCAGCGGGACTTCCTTTTCTCCGGTTTCAAGATCCATAATTTTAATATCGGTATCCGGCACCGGCACCCCTACCGTTCCGGGTTTGATTTCACCGCCCCAGGGCGTCACCGTAACAATCGGCGTGGTCTCGGTGGAGCCGTAGACTTCGCACATGAGCCCGCCGGTGAGATCCTTAAGATCCCTTATGGTGTCGGCTGCCAGCGGGGCCGCACCGGAGAAAAAACCTTTGATAAATGAAAGATCCAGTTTCCTGAACTCCGGATCAGCCAGCAACCCGACAAAAATGGTGGGAACTCCGGGAAGAAAGGTCGGTTTATATTTTTTGAGAATTTCGATGTTGATTTCAGGCTCCGGCCGTGGAACCATTATATCTTCCCATGCATGCCAGATGATCATGTTCTGAATGGTGGTAAAACCCGCTATGTGAAAAATGGGGAAATTCCCTACCAGTTTTTCATCACCAGGTTTCAGGTCCGGAAACCAGGCTATGAACTGCTGGACATTGGAGCTCAAATTGGCATTGCTCAGCATGACGCCTTTGCTCACACCGGTGGTGCCGCCGGTATATAAAAGCGCTGCCATCTCCTCCCATTTGCTCAGGTCCTCAAGGGGGTCGCCGGGGTATTTTCCCATCAGTTCTTCAAATACCAGTATGTCGTCAGATGATTCGATTTTACGGCACATTGCCTTTTTAACCAGTGGGAAAAGCTGTTTCTTGGGAAAAGGCAGATATGAATGGATATGACACCCAATAATTTTTTCCAGCTTTATTTTGGATTTGATTGCCTGCATCCGCGGAACCAGAAGAGACAGGGTAATGATAATCCGCGAGTCGGAATCATTAAGCTGGTAGGCCAGTTCCCGCTCCGTGTACAGGGGATTGTTTTGAACAGTTACAGCTCCGATTCGAAAAATGGCCAGGTTGGCGATGACCACCTGGGGGATATTGGGCAAACACACCCCGACCTTGTCTCCAGGTTTGATGCCCAGACCCTGCAGTGCCCGGGCAAAGGTGTTCACCAGACGGTCAAGCTGCCCGTAGGTGATTTTTTTCCCCATGTAGTTCAAGGCGGTATTATCGGGAAACCGCTTTGCGGAACGGGTCAAAGCGTTTGAAATGGTTACCTTTTCATATTCAAGGGTTTTCTTGACCCCTGCTGCGTAGGACTTATGCCAAAGTTTTTCTTCCATGCTTTCCTTCCCTGTAATTTGGCATCTCAACACTTCATTTTGTATGGCGGAACATAGTGTGAAATGCCTATTATAATTGAATAACAGTAAGCTATATGGATAGACTGAAGGCTGTTAGGAAAAAGCGTATGCTAAAGCCATGTTTGATACAAGAATCACATTTCGTCAAAGTACGGCAATCTTGCTTTTCCGGCACCTTCAGCTTCAGCCTGACTACGCGAGTAGTTACAAAGGATTTCTGCCGATCGGTGGGCACAGCCCACCCTACGATACTGGGAATTATAAAGTAGGCAGAGCAAAGCGAAACCACAAGTTTTCACTTTTCAGTATTCACTTTTCACTTTTATTCAGTTTTCGTTTTAAATCTTCCCCCGTTCCTGTGCAATGTTAAGATACGTTTCAAAACCGGATTGCGGCGGTGTATACAACTGGTCCTCCGATTTTTTGATCAACGCCATGGCTTCCGTCGGGCAGGTGGTTATGCACAGGCCGCAGCCGATACATCGGTCAAGATTGATCCGGGCAATATCATCCACCATGTCGATGGCATCCATCTGGCATCTTTCCAGACAGGTCTCGCATCCGATGCACTCGTCATCATCGACCCTGGCAAAATAGTTGCTCTTTACAGCCGCAGCCGGGGAAGGCTGTTTCTTCAAAGATTTTAAAACGCCGCAGCAGCATCCGCAGCAACTGCACATGCCCCCGGCATTTCGGGCATTGAACGGCTGGATGACCAGCCCGGCCTTTTCATTATTGATGATGATTTCTTTGGCCTCTTCCGTGTCGATATAACGAGCCATCTTGTTTTCCACATAATAATCGGCATGCGATCCAAAAACAAAACAGGCTTCAAGGGGTTTGTCGCAGCCCTGTCCGGCCTTGCGGGTCATGGTACGGCAGACACAGTCGGCAATGGCGATTTTTTTTTGATTTCCTATAATTTCCAGGGCGTCTTCATAGGGCGCCACCGGCCAGTCCGCCACGATCTGGCGCTGGATGGGAATGGTTCGCATCACCGGTGTATCAGAAGACTGGATGGTGGGGCCGAATGCATCGTCAAAATATTCCAGGTTATCACGGGCGAATTCTTCGCCCATGGTTTTGAGCTGAAACTCGAAGATCCCCACGACATACGGGATTGCCGCATAGCGCAAGAGATCATTCTTGCGCAGACGAAAAAGCAGCCCTTTCTTAGCCATGGATTCCATCAGGACCTTAATTTTCTCAATATCCCGACCCGTACGTTCGGCCACGGAGTCAGGTGTCTCCACAAGCGGAGACATCTCCAGAAAAAATTCGGCTTCCTCTTCATTAAAAAGCTGTTTCAGTATTTTAATCTCTACACCGCTTTTGGTAGCCGGATATCCCGTGGCCATGTCATCCAGGCGCTGTCTTAATTTACTGTAAATATCTGTCATTGAATTAAACTCCTTGTTTTAGTGAGAATTGAAAAGTAAGAATTAAAAAGTAAGAATTAAAAAAATATGGTATCACTTCGCTCTTTCTATTGGAATTAAATATTGAATATTTGTGGATCGCGTGTAGGCGTCGCAACCGCTGTGGGGAAGTCTGCTCGCCATGTCATTTTTATAAAATCGATAGAATTCCTTAAATTTTCACTTTTCAGTATTCATTTTTCACTTTTCACTTTTAAAAAATTATCTTCCCTCTTTTCTATTTTCCAGTTATTCTTTCCTGTTCCCTCTTAAATTTTCACTATTCACTATTCAATTCTCACTTTTCACTTTTAAAAAATTATCTTCCCTCTTTTCTATTTTCCAGTTATTCTTTCTTGTTCCCTCTTAAATTTTCACTTTTCACTATTCAATTCTCACTTTTCACTTTTCACTTTTCACTTCTAGTCACTTCCCCTTATAAACCGGCGTTCTCTTTTCCATAAAGGCTGTCACTGCCTCCATCAGGTCTTCGGACTTAAGTGCGGCCGCATTTTTCTGGGCCACGTATTGAAGACCGGGATAGACGCCGTTATCACGGCTGTACAGGATGACATCCTTGGTTCCTTGTACGGTCAGGGGCGGACAGGCGGCTATATCGGATGCCAGCCCGGCCGCCTGCTCATAAAGCTGGTTCCGGTCTTCACAGATTTGAGTGATAAATCCCATCTGAAGGGCTTCATCTGCCGTAAAATCCCGGCCGGTCAGGGCCAGTTCGCGAAAATATCCGTGCCCGATAATGTGAGGCAGGCGCTGAAGTGTCCCGATATCTGCAATAACGCCGATGCGGGTTTCCCGGATACTGAAGAGGGCATCTCCGGTAGCGATACGGATATCGCAGGCACTCAGCATATCGATGCCGCCGCCGATACAGTGGCTGTGCACCGCTGCAATCACCGGCTTTCGGCAGCGTTCAACCGCATTCATGCTTTCCTGACCCTGCATGATCGTCCGGCGCAGACGTTCGCGGGCATCCGCACCCCCGTCTTCCAGAAGCGGTCCAAGCGCCATAAGATCGAGGCCGGCCGTAAAACTCTTCCCTTCGCCCCTGATGATCACCACCCGGACATCCGGGTCCTCATCAAACTGATTAAACCGCTTGATCATTTCTTTGAAAAAATCAAAATCCATGGAGTTGCGTTTTTCCGGACGGTCCAGAATCAGCCAGGCGATATGGCCCTGTTTTTCAACTTTAAAA
>CAYQNS010000240.1:0-5645 GCA_964418755.1 uncultured Desulfobacteraceae bacterium | reverse complement strand
TCATCGGTATCATCGGTATTATCGGTATCATCGGTATCATCGGTATCATCGGTATCATCGGTATTCTTATCAGATTCATCCGGTTCATCCGGCGGCCTTTTTTTGATCAATACGATTTTTTCCAAAAATGTTTTCTGGATTATCTGAAAATACTGGCGCGCAAGCCTTTCGCCCCCTAATTTAAGGTAAATCAAAATGCTGTTTCTTACCTGCTCATCATTGGCAGCTTCAGGCGGAGCGTATCTCATCAAACGCTCAAGCGCTTCCATCAACTCCGGTGCAACCTTTTGCTCATCCGTCATTGTCTACTCCCCGAATAGTATATATTCAACTATAAAAAATAATTCATATTCTTAATTTGTAAAGTCCATAGGCTCGCTCCGAAAAAAAAACATCGTATTTCAGGCATCATTCACGACAAATCAAAAGTAGTTTACACGTTGTTGATGATGCCTTTAAAAAAACTATTCACCGATAAATAAAGGATGCTCTATTTCAATGTATAAATTCCGAAAACCATACAAACCGGCAGGGTCCCAGGTCAAAAGACCCGGCATTAAAAAATTCCCCGGATATAAGATCTCTAACCTGTCCGGAAACCTGATGGTCTGACAACGAGAGGCGGACAGGCATGGTAGAAACATTGGTAAGAGCAAATATGACCTGCTCCTGACATTGTCTGCGTATGGCAAAAACCCTCGGATGAATTGTTAAAATTTCAAACTCGGCGTTCGGGTGAAAGGCCGGTTGCTGTTTTCTTATACGAATCATTCGGCGATAAGAATGAAAAATTTTAGATCGAAATGTCTCCGGGTTTCCAAACTGTTTTGCAACCTCATCTATCTGCAATGTTTCCCGATTGATGGTTCGGGCCCTCCGGGTCAGGCGAACCCCCTCATCCCAATTGCGTGATCCGAGCAAACTGTGAATATAGGTTGCAGGTACTCCCGGCAGCACATATTGGATCGCCTGGGATGCCAGGAACCGGTCCAAGTGGTATATATCCGGTTCCAATGCCCTGTTCCCGAGTGCATCTATGTAAGTAATATTCAGTTCATAAGGGCTCTGTGAGCCATCGGAATTTTTCTTATAGGAGACATCGCCGCCGTTCTTTTTCACGATCTTGATCATACACTCTATTTCTTCAGCAGAGAGAATACCTTCCAGGGGCCGAACCCCTATGCCGTCATGAGACGCTGTAAAATTAAAAAACGTGTTATGCCGTGAAGATAAATACAGTTCTTTGGCCCATTGAGACAGCAAAACTGCATCTTCTGAAATAAAACTGTATAAAAGCAAAGGCGGCAGGGTAAAGTTATAAACCATCTGAGCCTCATTTTGCCCATCGCCAAAATAGCTTATATTCTCCGTGTGCGGCACATTGGTTTCCGTAATAAGCATAACATCCGGGGCCACGACATCCAGAATAGCGCGGAACAGTTTTACCATATCATGGGTCTGATCAAGATGAACACAGGTCGTACCGATCTGTTTCCATAGATAGGCAATGGCATCGAGTCGGAGGATATCCGCTCCCTGTTCAACATAAAATAATAACACATCAACCATTTTTGCAAGTATTTCTATACTTTTATAATTGAGATCGATCTGATCGGCTGAAAAGGTGGTCCACACACGGGCAATAGTCCCATCGATTTTTCTGATTTCGGTGAGCAGGGGAAGTGATCTGGGTCGGGTCACCATGGTTAAATCGGCCCCAGGGTCAATTTCTATGGCCATTTTTGCATAACCCGGCTTTCCCGATATATAATTTTCAAACCAGCCGCTTTGGGCGGACACGTGGTTCAACACATAATCAAACATGAGCTTGAAGTGTGAGCCTGTATGCCTGACGTCTTCCCAGTCTCCGAGTCGCGGATCAATGGAAAAAAAATCCATCACCGAAAACCCATCGTCTGATGAATATGGAAAAAACGGTAAAAAATGGATCGTTGAAAATACATCTTTCAGATACTCGTCAGCAAATTCGTTGAACACCCCCAGTGGTGCTTTGCCCTTTCTCTGCAAGGAATCTCCGTAAGTTATCAGGATAGCATCCGATTGATCAAAAAAATCTTTTTCTTTTGATTTTCGGAGGGTTGTTCTTCGGATTTGTGTCAAAATTTTTTCAAAGGCCGTCCGGCCTTCTTTATCACCATAAATCCTTTTCAAAATGGTTTCGATATTACCCGTATTTTGCATAATCCTTACCCTGTTACGGTGCTTATGATAAGGCCCTCGAAAAAAATAAATCTGCGGAAAATGCATCTTGCTCTAATATTTACAGTTGTCCATTAAATCATGATGCACTCGTAAAAAATTCTATAACCGGATATCATAAGTCTTAATCTTGCTCAACAATGACGGATGGCTGATCTCCAGTATACGGGCAGCCCGTGTGCGATTGCCCTCGGTGGCCTTCAGGGCCTTTGTGATCATCCCTTTTTCCATAATTTTCCGGGCTGTTTTCAATGAATATCCTTTGATCCTGTTCTCGATTCCATCGCCATTACAATCTTTCATCCATCTGGATTGAAAATCATCTACGGCAAGAATACCTCCCTCCGCCAGCAAAACCGCCCTTTCAATATTGTTTTCCAATTCTCTGACATTGCCGGGCCAGTGGTATTTGAGCAGCAAAGAGAGCACCTCCTGAGCCACGCCTTTGATTTGACGATCATATTTCATGTTAGACAGATCGATAAAATGCTGACTTAACGCCGGAATATCTTCGATGCAGTCTCGCAGCGGCGGAATCCGGATACGCAGCACATTAATCCTGTAAAACAAATCTTTACGGAAGTGGCCTTTCCCGACTTCATCCTCAAGATTTTTGGACGTCGCAGCAATAACCCTAACATCTATTTCATGCTCTTTTGAATCTCCCACCGGTCTTATTTTTTTTTCCTGCAGCACACGAAGAAGTTTGACCTGAAGCGACAGCGGCAATTCACCGATCTCATCTAAAAAAATGGTTCCCTTATCAGCTTCCTCAAACAGGCCCTTTTTGTTATGATCAGCACCTGTAAAAGCGCCCTTTTTATAACCAAACAGTTCACTTTCCATCAAACTATCCGGAATTGCACCGCAATTTACCGGCACCATCGGCTTTTGGGAACGCTCTCCATGCTGGTGAATGCCCCGGGCAACCAGTTCCTTGCCTGTCCCGCTCTCTCCTGTGATCAGCACCGTTGTATGATAACCGGCCGCTTTACCGGCAATTTTATAAACCTCCTGCATGGGCCTGCTTTGGCCTACCATGCCGCCGAATGAATAATTTCCCTTAATTTTTTTAAGCCGTTCCTTAAGTCGAAAATTTTCTTTTTTAAGACCTTCCCGTTCTTCAGCCTTTTTTAAAGCAAGATACACTTCATCTGGTTTGAACGGTTTTGAAATATAATCATAAGCCCCAAGTTTCATGGCCCCTATTGCCATATCGATACTGCCGTAGGCGGACATCATAATAACCGTGGTGGCAGATAGTTTTTTTCTGCCGACGGATCTTAAAAATTCCATGCCGTCCATTTCAGGCATTTTCATATCACAGAGAACAAAATCGTAGGATTCTCTTTCAAAAATCGTCAGTCCCTCATATCCGTCAGATGCCGTATCGATCCGATAATTAAATCTATTCAGCAAAGCACACAGCATGTGGCGCATGTTCTCTTCATCATCAATGATCAAAAGCCGCTTCGGAACAGTTTCGGTAAGCATGATGTTCTTTTCCATTCCATATTTATTCAACATCTGCGGTATCCGCCGTTTTTTTTTCAAACGGCAGATAGATACTGATTTCAGTCTCTCTGCCGGATTCACTTAAAGCCCTGATATATCCACCAAGAGATTCAACAATCATAAAACTGACATACAGTCCGAGCCCGGTTCCCTTGCCGGGTTCCTTGGTTGTATAAAAAGGATCAAAGATATCATTGATTTTATCAACCGGAATTCCAGGGCCATTGTCGATAAATGATATTTTTAACATTTCGGCCACACCGATTTTTCCGGGCCTATCGACATTTACGACGCTGCTGGATATCTTCAATTTCCCGGCATAATTTTTCCCCTTTAAGGAGGTTGCGTCGGCTGCGTTAATCGCCAGATTCAAAAAAACCTGTCTCAGCCGATTCGAATCCGATTTTATAATATTTTTTTCAGCTTTAAATGATTTTTCGATTCGTATATTGAGCATCAGCGGCTGAACTTTAAGGACCGCGTGAATATCATTAATGATATCATGAACCGAAACAGTAGTAATTTCAGCATTTGATGTTCTGGAGATATCAAGCAACTGCCTGATTATAGTGTTGATCCTGTTCGCCTCATTTTCAGCCCGCAGGATATAATCCTCCCGTAGAACTTGGGCCAGGTCCTGTTCCTTCAAAAGTTCGAGGTAACCAAGAACGATGCCGACGGGGTTCCCGATTTCATGTGCGATTCCGGAAGATAATCTGCCAACTGAAGCCAATTTCTCGGCTCTTATTATGTCTCCCTGGGCCGTTTCCAGTTCGAGTTTTGCTTTCTCTAGCGAATGAACTGTCGTGTAAAGCTTTTCCCTGCCCTCGGTAATTTTGTTCAACATTGAGTTCAGAGCATTTGACAGCTGATGCAGTTTGTCATCTCCTTTTCTGACTGCAAAATATATTTCATCATCCTCCCGGTACTCCCGGGCAATCTGGACCAGCCTCTGGATCGGTTTTATTTGTATACGATAGATTCGATAAGATCCGACCAGGCCCAAAATTATCGTATTCAGGAGGATATATATCCATAAAGTCTTTTGGGAGAGTCGAATCTGAGTTTGTATATCTTCAACCGGAACAAAGATGGCAGCAGCTCCGGTTATGAGACCATTTTTTATCAAAGGCGTTGATATGATCAAATGCTGCTTTTCTTCCCATAAAATTCCAAGTATACTGCCTTTAAAATCAATTTGCTTTTCCCCTGATTTTCTGGCTTTTTCAGCATACCTTTCCATATTTTTTTTATTGGAAGGGTATAGATTCGCCCCATAGCACTGACGCCCGATATCCGTTGCGAGAATAATCGCATACTTTGTTTCAGCCTTTCCGATTATATCGCCGGCTTCAAAAACTGCTGCAGAATAATCACCGCTTGAATCATTTTCCGTATTTTCAAATTTTTGTTTGATCAATTCGAGAATCGAGTTCCCCTGATCAATTTTTATTTTTATCAAATCCTGCCTGATCATGGTAATCAGGACAACATCCGTTAATAAGGCGGACAGCAACGTAATTATAGCAATATTAATAATTATTTTGGTTTTTAACCCATAAAATCGCATATTGTTTTCATTTTAAGATTGTTATGAAAAAAAGAGGGCTTTCAAACAACAGAACTCACATAATGACGTTGATTAGCAGTAAAAAAAATATAATCCCTCATTTTTTAACAACCAGCATAAAATGCATTACACATTAATTCAATAAAAAAAGCCCGATATCGGGATAGATATCGGGCTTTTTATAAAGAATTTTCGGCAGCGACCTACTCTCCCACCCGGTTTCCCGAGCAGTACCATCGGCGCAAAAGAGCTTAACTTCCGTGTTCGGGATGGGAACGGGTGTGGCCTCTTCGCCATTGCCACCGAAAAAAATGATTTTTTCTGCAACAACAAACTGGAC
>CAYQNS010000239.1:0-5658 GCA_964418755.1 uncultured Desulfobacteraceae bacterium | reverse complement strand
CGTGTTACCCTCTCTTCTTAATTTTATTCGAATTTTTATTGCCCTATTACATTTAAACTGGCCATAGGCTTGCACTCATTTTTTCACTCAGTAGATTTTTTGTCTCCATCCCATCACAATATCTGTTTAACCAGCCAATAAGCAGATATCGGATACCAAAAGCACTCTCACTTTTTCAATTCAACACCAATATGTGAGGCACTCAATTCAGTGTAAAACTCCGCATTCACATGGCTTAAAACGAAAGATGTATTTTTTTAAAAAGATTACTATTTTTCACTTGACATCTTTTAATAATCAATGTTATAAAAAACATCAAACGGAAAAATACCCAAATTATGGAGAGCATATGAAAAAGAAAAACTCAAAAGACGATCAAGACCTTATCAGAGAATCTGGCATTAGTTTGGATGAGCTACCTTTAACCCCTAAAAAAGTACAAAAACCCACAAGGACAACATTCAACCTGGAAAAAAAGACATATGAAATCCTTAGTTCTCTTTGCTCTAATTATGGAATGAAACAGAAAGAATTCATTGATGATGTTGTTGTTCCCAATGTTTTAGCAATTGTTGCCGTTACAGAATTTCAAAAAATTATATCAAAATGGCAATACGGCGACCAACCTGGAAACTATGAGCGGAAAACTTTTGTCCTGAGCAAAGAATCTCTTAACAAACTCAAGGAACTATCCAAAAATACAGGGGTTCACCGCGACAGGTTGTTCACAATTGGCGTTTCGTTGCAGAAGGTTGTATTGGACGAGCGTAATAAAAAACACCAGAAGGCATTTGAAATATTAGAAGAATTATCCCATCACATTAATGTCATTGAAAAAAAGTGTAAAAAATTGCTTGGCAATGCTGATCCGATTCCACAACGCATTGGAATCGTAGCGGTCATTTTGGACAACCTCCTCATGGCCATTGAGGCTGAATTGAACAGAGGGGTTCCTATAGACGGTGATGATTTCAGTCAACAGGGATAGGGGGAATTATGGAAATCTGCATGAATAAACGATCAAGAATGAACTTTATATACATCGCGGACGTTGACGATGACCATTTTATGGCCATCACACCAAACTGTAAGGCAAAAGTACTTGAATTTAAATTATTTTCAAATCCGTTGGTTGGCAATTCGTTAGAATTTATTGATAGCGGAATAGTTACGGAATCACAAATCAATGCGCATGAACAGTATAATGCATATCGGGAACAAGATCTAAATGAAAGGATTAGAAGACTTTTTGAAGGTTGGTCAAAGCTGGAGATCCAAGCTCTGATCGCCATTTATAAGAAAAAAAAGGAAAAGCAAAAAAAGTCCTTCCAAAAAGGAGATCATGAAAATGAAAATAACTAAACATGCAGGAACCCGAATGCAGCAACGAGGTTTTTCAGAATTTTCTATGAGTGTGATTTATATGTTTGGTCGTGAAGAGAGTGCCCCCGGCGGTGCCGCACGCATTATCTTTGGAAAGCGTGAACATCAACAAGCCGTGGGTGAATTTAAAAGAATGATCCAGATGTTGGACAAGGCAAAAGACGGTAAGATAATTTTTTGCAATAATTCGATAATCACAGTCTATAAATAGGAGATTCAGCAATGCATTACGGTAGAGAGAAGGTGAGCGATGTTCTGGCTGTCTTGGCAATCATGAAAAAAGAAATCAAGAAAGCGTCCTACTACCAAGACATTACAAAATTGCGAAAGGAAGCTGTACAAGAATTTGCTGAGGTAGAGTTGAGTGCAAATAGGTATAAAAATATGGACTCTGCTTTAAAAACCATTCATGATGCCTGTGTACGTCGTCTAAAACCTGACATTGATAATATCGCAGCTTTTGACAGATTCGCCGATCAGTCCCTACAGCACAATTCTTTGAAAATGAAAGACATTCTCTTGCGACATTCGGAAAGTTATTCACAGAAGGCGAAGGTGACTGAATTCTTTAAATAATATTTAAAGATACAACTTATCATAATGGCCACTTTAATACTTCATCAATTGGGTTCGATAGTGGCCTTGGCAGGATTATGGTCCCCAATCCATCGCCACCGCCAACTTCAGTCCCCCTTCCATTAACAAACTCCCGCACAGTTACAGCTGCAACCATTGCATCAAGCATATCCTTGGGGCCAGGTTTACAAGCAGAAAAATCGGCATTTATACGAACATCAGAGTTATCCTGGAGGCATGCATATGACGCCGTAGGAAATACCTCATAGACTATTGCGTTACCTTCAAGAGCTGTATAAAGCTTGAAGCCCAACAGCATCCATTCTGGGGCATCTTTTTCAAGTGGTGTCCATTGAGGATTGGCAAGTCGGTGGGCGCTTATCACTACTTCGCAATGCCGACCATTTCCTTTCTGCGCCTTTCGCTGGCTCCATCTTTGTTTAGCACCGCTCCAATACCATTTGCGTTTTGAAACCAACGGCATGCGGGGAGCATCAATTCCAACATAAACCTGGCCTATTTTTGACCACCGTTTCAACAAATCAACAGCATCGAGCTCAGTGTTGGAGAACCAGCCTGAATCTATCAAGGTGCCTAATTCGTCGATAACGGCATAACAGCAGTTTCTACGGATTTGGATATCTATCCCAATATAAAACTCATCATTTAACATCAAAACAATGGCAATCCCTTCTAATCAAGCAAATGCTGGGCTAATTTTTGTGGTCCACCCGCTCCCGCAATTCCTTCCCACATTTAAAATAGGGCAATTTCTTCGGCGCCACCTTAACTGTTTTCCCGGTTTTTGGATTCCTCCCAGTGTACCCCGGATAATCTTTGACATAGAAAGAGCACAATCCCCGGATTTCAACCCGGTCACCCTTTTCAAGGGCACTGGCCATCTGATCGAAAAACAGGTTTACAATCTTTGATGCTTCAATTTTGGTAATATTAGCGGTGGTGCTGAGGGCCTTGATGAGGTCAATCTTGTGCATGTGGTCCCTTTCTTTCGGAGTTGTTCCTTTTTGTCGGGCCTAAACTGGTGTCCAAAAAAATATCAATAAATTTACAACACTATGACCGTATCTGTCAAACCAATGTGGTAATCTGTGAAAAAACAAAGAAAAAGGAGGATACCAAAATGCGGAAACATGAGCTGTACACAGATTATCATGACCACTTTGAATATTTCGGCAACACGGAAATTGAACGAATTCGCAAGCAGGGTGAAAAAACAATACGGCATGACTGGATAATCTTTAACACCGTTGATGAGGCGATGGAATTTTTCAATGATAGTTGCGGAGAGTTCGTGGGGTATTATGCTTGATAAATGGCACGTCAAAACTCCCGGGTAGTCTTGATCTTGATATCACAACTTTTGAAACGATCCCAGAAGTGGTGATGAGTTGGAGACATCCAAATATTTCGAGGTCTTATTTTAGTACAGATATGCCGACTCAATAAAGTAGTGTCCAAATTGGGCTTTTTACATCGAAGTTAAAATTTTCCGGATTATGTCAACTATTTGAAGACTGATGCCGTCCAAAGCTATGTTACATAAGCTTCAATCTAAAGATGTCGCCTGACTTGATCAAATCTCCACTTTCAATTTATGCCCACCTTCGAAGGCTTCTACTGGCAATCAAAAATGGAGGCCTTGTCAACTTTTGGTCAATTGCGCTGCCAAGGATATTGCCGCGCCAGCGCCACCGACGTTCTCGGCGTCAAGTGAACCGCCTGGGTCGGCGATCCCTTATTGTTATTGAGAACCGATAGTATTTCAAAAAAATTCACATTCTGATCTGCTGAAGCCTTTGGAAGCTTGAAAATTATGTGACTACTTTTTCTCCTTTCAGTTTTTCTAAAAGAGCTACTTCAATTGGTTTACTCGCTTCTCCAAAATAGAGGGTTTGGTGTGGAAATGGGATCTCGATCCCGGCATTATCAAAAGCCAACTTGATTCTGCGTAAATATTCTCTGCCCACCTGCCATTGGCGGATAGGTTTTGTCCTGATCCTGCCTTTAATAATAACAGCGGAACTATCAAATTTATCTACTCCGAAAATTTCTGGTTCTTCAAGCATAAAAGGTCCAAGGATTTCATCTTGCTTCATTTCAGAACCAACTTTGCTCATTACTTCAATAACCTTATCGGTATTTTCTTTATATGCAACCCCGATATCAAACACATAAGCAGACCAATCATTGGTCAAATTGCTGAGTGTCGAGACAGCGCCATTTGGGAAGATATGAACAATTCCGCCAAGATCGCGCAAGACCATGGTGCGGAAATTAACTCTTTCGACTAGACCGCCCGTGCCATTTACTATGGCGACATCACCAACACGAACTTGATTTTCAAGTATAATGAAAAACCCTGAAATAAAATCCCGGACCAGATTTTGTGCTCCAAAACCGACCGATAGTCCTAAAATACCTGCACTTGCCAGGACCGGGCCGACATCAACACCTATCTCTTTTAGTAAAATAAGAACTGTGGTTACCCAAAGGACAATAAGGGCAGCCTGTCTTACTAAGCGAATTATGGTTTGCACCCGTTTTTCGGACTCCGAAGGTGGTTCTCCTGCTTTTTCACTTTGTGTGAGCAGACGGTGTTCAAATTTTGTTAATATCTTCCGTAAAATAACCATGCCCAACCATGCCAAAAACAGAACAAGAAAAATTCGGGTGCATGTGAATATAATCTGTTCCCAGTGAACCTCCTTGAACTGCTGCAATAAAATATCCATAAATTGTTCCTTTTTTAGTAAAAATTAACACACATATGCTGATCGGAAATCTTTGATTACCACCATGACTGTCAACTCCCCATTCTGGAGCTAACTCTATCGAACTTCGTGAATCACATCAAAATTGTTTTTTGGGCCATGGGTGTATTTCCGCCGCCGTTCACGCCATCTGGTGAATGCATTGGTTAAACGGATTATTTTCACTCTTTGTCAAAACTATCCACCACTATTGCCCCCATCGAGGCCGGCATGGTGATAACGATTACCCGCTTAAAAGACGTTATTGGGTCGGCTAATAAAGGAAGCTTATCCAAACACAGCAACACCAAACAAACCACCAAAGCTGTCATTAAGTAAGCAATAATAATGCGAAAAATGAATACAGCTAAACGTGCCTTAATGTCTTTCTGAAACACACTTTGATAAGTGAAAATGCCAATAAATAACACTGACAAAATAAACAATATCAGTAAATTAGGAAAAGGCAATGTTTGCCCTAAACGCCAAGCTTCTTCTGAAAAAGATATTGGTACGGCAAGTGCAAAAGCTCCGACAAATACCTGACTTGCATCTTCCATATTGAAGCTGAATTTCATTTTTTTCCTCTTGATGCCAACAGTCGTTTAACATGGAATAGACGGACCCATTGCCGCTATATATTACGGAATACTTAAAATACTATATTAAATAAACAATTGATTACAGACCATTAGATACTTTTATCTCAAAACGAACCCAGATATATACGGAAAGCATGGCTTCGTTTTTTTAACGCGGCAGAATAGATCCTTCTAATTTAAAATTTGAGGCCGATATTTTTCTATATGCAGTCCAAGTTATTCTTTCTTCTGGAAATCACCAATTTTTTGAGACGGTGAAAAGTTCATGTTACTTACCTTATGTTGTGTGTCTACCTATCCAATTGAAATTTATAGAGATATTAGCC
>CAYQNS010000238.1:0-5679 GCA_964418755.1 uncultured Desulfobacteraceae bacterium | reverse complement strand
AAAATTTGTGAATGGAACAGAAGAAAAACGGATCGCCGCCTAATCTTTCCATACACAACTCTTGACTATAACTCCAATTTAAATCCTCCATCTATTAAGCCCCTGCTCCTATCGACAGTCTCGGTGATTGCTTCAAGGTATTCTGTAGTTAAGTCAATCCCGCCATATTCTGTAGAATCTTGGACTAAAATTCCTGAGGCAGTAATATCATCATAAACCAAAGTTTGAGATTCCCCCTCCGTTGGAACAATCGTTGCCATCAAATCTGTGCTTCCTTGTTCAAACTTTTCCATTTTGCCTCCTTATTATCCTTGCCCAACAAGTGATTGTGCAGATCTGGATAACATCACCTTTGTAATGTTATCCGACCAAATGTGCCACTTAAAGTCTCAATACAGATACATTAAGGATATCGCGCGGAAAACAGCCCTCAAAGAACGTGGCATATCTTACCATAACCTGAACTGGATCACGATATTATTTTTTGCACCTCAAAAAAATTCATCTGAATGCAAATAGATAGCAGATATATGCAACCGGAGTGCGCGTGTGATTAAAAAAGGCTATTTGCAACGTTTCGCGTAACCGGTTTGTTTTAAAGCGCAGCAAAAAAACAAATCCGAGTTTACGCGAATTGTTGTGTGGTGTCATAATTTGTTAAAGGCCAATTTTCTTTTTATGTATACGGCCAAGAACCGGGGTGACCAGGCTGCCGATATAGAGGTAGTCCTTTGTTTCGGTTACGCTCGTATTGATCGGGTAAGCGGCGTCCGGGTCCTGCAGGTCATATAGAACTTTGCCGTTTCCGTCAATTGCGATGATGTGACCGTAGGCAACCGCTTTGGGCCTGAGGAACGCCGGTAAGCGCTGTATCATCTTGCGCAGGAAGGGGTTGTCTGAGAGATTATCAAACAGCGAATTGCGCGGAGAGATAAACGCCACCCAGAAGCTATCGCCAAGCCCGGTCGATATGTTGTCAGGGAAGGATGGCAACTCATCAATAAGGGGCTCGGACTTTCCCTTTTTCGGGCCGCTGAGCCAGTAGCGCATGACCCGATAACCCCCGGTATCGTTTACAAGTACATAGGACTGATCGTGGCTGACTGCCACGCCATTAGCAAAGTTCAGGCCATTCATAAGGGTCCCGGCCTTGCCGGTAACGGGATCATAGACCAGGAGCCGGCCATGACTGCCATGTTCCATAAGGTCGAGCAGGCTTGCCTCGTAGGTCCCACCGCACTCCTTAGCGCCAAATTTTGTTGAGGCATCGGAGAAATAAATCTTACCGTCGGCCGCCACGTCCACGTCATCTGCATAGCGGATCGGGACGCCGTCAGCAATTGTTGCCAGCTCTGTAATGGTGCCGTCCGCTGCAATGGACAGAAGCCCCCTGAAGGCATCCGCCACAATCAGGTTGCCCTTGTTATCGAAGTCTATGCCGAGGGGACGGCCCCCTGTGTCAACCCAGTTTATCGGATTAGAGCCGTCGGCCTTCAGGCGTACAATGCGGCCTTCGTGTGTGGCCGCATAGATACGACCCTGTGCATCCAGGGCAATGTCCTCCGGCCCATGGTTGTCCCCGATAGGCAAGACCTGAATACCCTTGAGGCGCTCGTTTGGTGCGAACGGTCCATTATAGCCCGGGTTGGTAGGCGCTTTCCAGGCAACTGGATCGACCGGCACAGGCCAGGCGACAAAGTAGATAACAATAACGATGATGATGACTAGGAGCGACCATAGAATTCTTTTAATCATGTGTTCCCCCTACACTAAAAGTGATCGTTTAATAAAACTTAATCTTCAGAAAATGGTAAAATTGCATAAGAGCATAAAAGTCCTAAATGAAAGGATAATTATTGCTTCGCTTTTGAATCTCCAGTGTAAGCAATACTCAGCTCAAATATAGTTGAGTAAAAAACCACAAGTGATTGTGCAGATCTGGATAACATCACCTTTGTAATGTTATCCGACCAAATGTGCGGCTTCGTGTCTCAGTACAGATACGTTGAGAGTATCACATAAAAAACGGACTGTTAAAAACCTGTGTTACCTGGTCTTGCCATAATCTGAACTGGACCACGATATTATTTTTTATCCCCTAAAAAATTCACTTGACTATAAATAGATAGCAGCTATCTGTAGTTGAAGCTCATTTGGGATACGTTTACAGTATCAGTACTTTTGAGAGGACTAATTTTTCTCAGATACAATGCTAATATCGGTATTTGAGATATAGGAGCGATTCGTTGGAGAATTATATCCAATTTTTTAACTGATTAATTTGTTTGGTTTGTATCGTAACTGACGTTCAAACCGATATTGGTGGACGTCGGGCTGCCCATGGCCTTGCCTTTTCGAGCTGCGCCGCAAGACTAAAAAGAGTCTCCTCATCTCCAAAACGTCCAACGTAGTGTGTTCCTATCGGTAGGCCAGCTGAGTTCCAATAGAGCGGTACAGACATAGCTGGCTGGCCGGTAGCATTACAGATCCCAGGCAATGTAGAAAAAGATTCCATTTGATCATAAGCGTTGAAGATATTTTCAGGTGTCGTGTCAAACGATCCAATATCCATTGGGGGTTTATACAACGTAGCTGCCAGCCAAATATCATATTTTTCAAAAAATCTCATGATTCGTTCTACACATTTATGGAGAGACATTAGATTATTGATGTATCTTACCGCATCTATTTTTGCTCCAATCTTGTATAATTCCCATGTCATATCTTCAAATTGATCGGACGTCGCCTCATTGCCGGTTTTCCTTACCCAATAGTCAATAGCCCACTTTGTGACTATCGACCAGAACTTATCAAAATACTTGGAGAAATCCTCGGCTATATCCGGACAAGCCTCTTCCACTTGATGGCCAAGGTCTGTACATAGCTTTGCGGCGTCTTTCACGGCGTCCTCACAATCAGGATGTAAAGGATCATTCTCTATCGTTTTTAAGGAAAAGCCAATTTTAAGTTTGCCGGGATCAGCAGTCGTTGCTTCAACAAATGTGCTTGTTGGTGGTGGAACAAAATATGGAGACCCTATTTCAGGTCCAGAGGTTGCGTCTAAAAGCGCAGCACTGTCACGCACAGTTCGAGTAAGCGCATGTTCAAAAAGAAGATAGGAACACCAAATATTACTGTATTCAGGACCAAGTGGGTTACGTCCACGTGATGGTTTGAGGCCAAAAATTCCACAACATGATGCCGGAATCCGAATCGAGCCTCCACCGTCGTTTCCATAGGCCATGGGAACAATTCCAGAAGCCACGGCAGCAGCTGAACCACCGCTTGACCCGCCGGTCATTTTATCTGTGTTCCATGGATTTCGACAAGGGCCAAACAGTTTTGGTTCTGTTGTTGTCATTAGCCCGAATTCACAGGTGTTAGTCTTACCTGTGAAAATAAGTCCAGCTTTTTTATAACGAATGGCCAGCTCACTGTCATGAGGGGAGATGTAATTTTTTAAATATGCTGAGCCCTCAGTAAGACGGACGCCCTTAACTTCAAGAAGTAGGTCCTTTAATAGAAATGGTACTCCCGTAAAGGGCCCATCAGGTAAATTACCTTTCGCCTCTTCACGAGCCATCTCGTACATTGGTGTGACCACAGCGTTTAGAGTGGGATTCAATCGTTCAATCTGCTCAATGACTGCATCTACCAACTCGATTGGCTTTACTTGCTTGCGACGTACTAAGTCAGCTTGCGCCGTAGCGTCCAGGCCTAATATCTCTTTCATATTTGACATTTTATAACCTCCTGTTACTATGATTGGCGCTTATTGAAACCTTTGATATCCTAAAATATCACAAATTGACTTAGGTTGCAGATAAGTAGATGTAATCACCCGATTTTAATGGCTCGAAATATCGGGGGATATCTGGCCATAATCCCAAATTCATTACAGCTAAAGCCTTCCGTTAAAATATCCGATATATTAACTACTGACGATCCTGCAAAAAACAAGAACCCCATTACTCAGCGTTCATTGAGAAATGGGGTTCCTGTATTCATAGTGTCTGATTATCCCGACCTGTTAAAGGTTAAAAGCGCTTCAGATCTGAATGGTTAAATGGATATGCAAAAGATGAATAGCAATCAATTGCTCAAAAGTCAAGTTCTGAATATGGCCGTATTATTTTACAAACATTTCAATATGGCTATACGACAAGGGCAACACTGACAAGTTGGTATGACATACGAATAAAAATACGGCCATTTGGGTTTCGTGTTCGTTCGCCTTACCCCACAACAGGTTGCCGTCATTCCAAAGGTCGATACGCGTCAATATCGATCTCCCCGTTCGCATAGGCCTCGTGCCAGCCCGCCGGGACCGTCCTCTCGCGATAGAGCCGGTCCCGCCATGCTTCGAGAAAATGTCTTTGCCGGCCCATATAATCGGCGGCGCATATGATCCGGTGTCCTGATGCCGCCGGCAGATCGTCGAGCCAGCGGCATCCTGCCGCAGAGCGCAATAGATGGTGGTCGATAATGAGGGTGGCCACGTTCTGTGCGAGGCGCAGTGCGTTTCGTCGTGCCTCGCATTTCTGATCCGCGGTTATATGCGGCAGGTACAGGGGCGGTCCGGAAACGAGTACCGTGTCCGGTCGCCACTCGAGAATCTGCGATACGGCGCCGTCGTCGAGAAGCTGCATGTCGGCGGCATGAACAAAGACATCTCCACCGTCAGCGATCCGGGTCATCATGACGGTTCCCAGACCATTGCCCGCTGTGCCATGGGGCTGGGGTTTCGAGAATGTCATCATTCCCGCACCGGTACCCTCTACAACAGGGAGGGTGCGGCCGAGGGCACGTGACAGGTCGTTGAACCGCATGGATATCTTATTGAGGGGATAATCAGGCGATTTGCACCAGAACCGAACATCCCGGCAGGCTTCGACGACTAGGCGCACATCAAGTTGGTACGGATTGGCATCGACAAGGGGAATATGGTCACCATGGTAGTGACTGATAACAACATCGGTGGCCGCTTCAAGAGATGCGATAATGGCACGGCGCACCCGTGCCCCCACGTAGACCTGCAGCGGATGCGGCAGTTTGCCCCGGCGCCGATAGCCGAGGGCCACGCCGGGGTCGATCACGATGTGTCGGTGCGCCGTGGTCACCACGGTGCACAGGCCGCGCACCCCGAGGGACTCAGTCCCGATTATTTCAATTCGCATTCTTCTTCCCCGGAAAAGAGGTGATCAGATTCTCCCTGTTGAATCTAAAGGCTTTCCGATTGATTTGCAAGCCCGAATCTGTGTATTCCAGTCCTTTGCAGTTGCCGACAATCTACGACCGAAGGTGGGTAGAATGGCAGGGTAAAGTGTTTATCGTCTCTGCGCGAGCCATTTGTCAAGATTTCCCATTTAAGCACTTTTATTACGAAACAATTGATGATACGCATAGGTTGTTGAAAAGATGAAAAATAAAGATAAGATCAATTGCGCTGCATGTAAATTTTATTATGTCACATGGGATAGGAACCACCCACACGGATGCCGTGCCATGGGATTTAAAGGAAAAGAAACACCATCAGAGTCATAGTCATCTTTAAACGCATTTTCTATAACCTTGATATATTTCTTCCTGAATTAAGCGATTAGCAGTAAGCTTTTAGCAATTAACCAAATAATTTCAAAATATTGTCAAACGTCATCATTTCACCCAATGGGTAAAAAT
>CAYQNS010000237.1:0-5683 GCA_964418755.1 uncultured Desulfobacteraceae bacterium | reverse complement strand
TTTGCATGATATTTTATAATTCTAAAACTATGACCCCCAAGGTGCGGAATGTGCGATATATAGCAAAAAATAATTAGTAAGGTGATAAGCGGGAATTGCTGTCCTTTTGTTTAATGGGAGAGGATCTGGCTGAGAAAGAGCTTGGTCCGATCACTTTCCGGGTTTTCGAAAAACTCACCCGGCGGCTTCATTTCAACAATTTTACCGTAATCCATGAAAACGATGCTGTCTGCCACGGACCGGGCAAAACCCATTTCGTGGGAGACGCAGATCATGGTCAACCCATCTTCCACAAGACTGATCATGACATCCAGGACCTCGCTGATCATTTCCGGATCCAAAGCAGATGTGGGTTCGTCAAACAGCATCACTTCGGGGTTCATACAAAGGGCCCGGGCAATGGCAACACGCTGCTGCTGGCCTCCGGAGAGCTGGATGGGGTATTTATCGGCCTGCTCGGGAATTTGAACCCGCTCGAGAAACCCCATGGCCACCTCTTTTGCCTGGGGCTTTTTCATCTTCCGCACCAGCTTTAACGCAAGCATCAGGTTTTTTATCACCGTCAAATGCGGAAACAGGTTAAAATTCTGGAAGACCATCCCCACTTCGCTGCGAACCGCATCGATGTCTTTCACCTCGCTTGTGAGTTCGCGGCCGGAGACAATTATTTTGCCGCTGTCATGCTCCTCGAGCCGGTTGATACATCGGATCATGGTGGATTTGCCGGACCCTGAAGGGCCGCACACCACAATCCTCTGGCCTTTGTTCACCTCAAGGTTGATGTTGTTCAACGCCTGGAATTCACCGAAGAATTTGCACACGTCCTTGAGTTGGATAATCGGTTCTTGTTTGTTATCATTCATAGTATGCCTTACTGTTTAGTGTATCGACTCATGTGCCTTTCGAACAAGCCAAAGGCGCGTTGAAAAAACCAGGCTATCACCAGGTAGATGATGGCAGCTGAGATGAATATCTCGTAAGGTGCGTAGGTCTGGGCGACAATGGTACGTGCCACACCTGTCGTTTCCAGCAATGTGATGGTGCTTGCCAGTGAGGTCGCTTTTATCATGCTGATAAAATCGTTGCTGTAAGCCGGGATGGCGAGCCTTACTGCGATGGGTGTCGTAACGTAAAAGAACCGGTGGCGCTTTGACAAACCAAGGGCCATTCCCGCTTCATGCAGTCCCTTGTCGACACCCAGATACCCCCCCCGAAGAATTTCTGAAACATAGGCGGCGGAATTCAGGCTCAGGGCCAGGATTGCACAACCGTAGGGCTCTCTTATAATGGGCCAGAACATACTTTCGCGAATGAACTCGAATTGCGGAAAACCATGGTAGATGACAAAAATCTGAACCAGAATCGGCGTGCCGCGAAAGAAGTAGATGTACATGAATGCAGGAAAGGAGAGATAAGAGCGGCCACTTATACGCATCAGAAGAAGAAGAATAGCCAGACTCAGGCCAAAAAAGGATGAGATAAACAGCAGCTGCATTGTCATCCCCAGGCCGGCCAGCATCTTTGGGATGCTCTCTAGGATAAGGGAAAATTCAAAATTCATCGGACACCCTCCAGATGACGATTGGCAACTTTCTCCAGGCCCATCACCACCAGGGTAATGACTGTAGTTATGCTCAGGTAAATCAGTGCCACGATCATGTACATCAGAAAAGGCTTCAGGGTCACGGCCGTGGCCATTTCCGCCACGAAAAGAATCTCTTCAAGGCCGATGATGGAGATCAGTGCCGTATCCTTCATGAGTGAGAGCATGTGATTGCCAAAACTCGGCAGGGCCAGACGCCACATCTGGGGTATCCGGACATAGAAGAACGTGTGCACATTGGAGATCCCCAGGGCCCGTGCCGCCTCGACAACCCCAGGGTCCACACCAAGAAAGGCTCCCCTGAAGGTCTCTGTGGCGTATGAGCCCACGATCAGGGAGATGGCAAAGGAGCCGGCCCAGAACGGGGGGATATCCACAAACTGGATTTCGGGAAAGAAGATATGCGTGATGCCGGTTAACGTTACCGCAGAACCAAAGTAAAAAATCAAAAGCACCAGAAGCTCCGGCGTTCCGCGAAAGGCAATGGTATAGGCAGCAGCTATTTTCTGGGCAATGCGGCTTTTGGACAGTTTTGCAGTGGCCCCAATCAGCCCAAAAATAACGGTCATGATCAAGGATACACCAAAAACCTGTAGAACGGTCATTGCACCCCAGAAATAGTCATCCCACCATCCGGATAGTTCTGCCACAGCGGCTCCTTTTCTTTGACCAGGACCTGGCATGACTGAGATAGCCAAAAACAGGCATAAGTTTTAGTCAATCTGAGTGTCTTGAATCACGTGGTAAAAACGCGGTGGTAACGGTTGCCTGCCGTCAAGCCCACCGCGTCATTTACAGCTTCTTAGCTAGCGTCTTTGGCTTCCCAGTTTTCATTGTGGATGGCAAAGGGGAAGTATCTTAGTGCATATTTTTTCAGAGTGCCATCTTTAATCATCGTGGCTAATGCTTTATCAATGCGACCGAGAAGTTCTTCTCTGCCTTTGGCGATACCAATCCCGACACCGGTGCCGAAAATTGAGGGTTCATCTAACTGCGGGCTGAGGAATCCAAAACCCTTACCCCTCTCCTTGCTGAGAAACTTGAGAAATGCCTTCATGGGATTGGTCATGATGACATCAGTGCGGCCGTTCTGGAGATCAAGATATAAGGCTTCGTTGGTATCATAAAGAAGCACCGTGGCATCGGGAACGTATGCGGTAATCCAGTTATGGTAGGTCGTAGCGCGTTCCAGGCCCACTGTGACACCCTTGAAATTGGCCGGGATGGGATTGCCGTCACCATCGAAAAGATTGAAATTCGCGTCTGTCTTGCCCACAAATCTACCCACGGAAACACGGTATGGAATGGAAAAAGACATTTTTTTCAATCGTTTCTCGGTAATGGACATGGATGCTGCGACGAGATCGAACTTGTTGGCCAGAAGCGCAGCGATCATGCCGTCCCACTTCTGACAGACAAACTTTATGTCAGCACCGATTCTTTTTGCGATACCAGTGGCAACGTCAATGTCGTATCCGGCAAGAACACCATCATCGCCGCGATAGTTAAATGGGAAATAGGTGCACTCACATCCAACACGTAGCGTTTCTGCTGCAACCGGTTGCACCAGTCCAACTGCGCAGATTACCAGGATTGCCGTCACTAAAAAGAATAATTTTTTCATCTCTAATACCTCCTGTATCTTGTTTTGGTTTCCAGTTTCCCGACATGCAATTTTAGTAATAAATATCACGATCATTATTACGGTCTGTTTGGCCCCCCTCCAAGGAGGACCTGGCCGGGATCTATCGTATGTGCTTGCCTATTCACACAATGATGCCTTCTATGCATTGCCAAAATTGGATTGGAGTAAGGCCTTATAGACTGCTTTGGCGATCTGGATATCCTGTACCGCCACACCGGTCAAATCAGCCACGGTTATCTGCTCATCAGACGTTCGTCCAGGTTGACGTCCGGCAATCACATCCCCCAGTTCAATGAGATCTTTCTTTTTGATCAGGCCTGCCTGCAGTGCCTTGGAAATCTCACCGCGCGACAGGCATTGCTCAATGCTGTCGGCCACAATCCTATCGGCTTTTTGAAGGATTTTAGAGTCTATCTCCTGCTTCAGGTGGGTATCGGAGCCCATGGCCGTGATATGGGTGCCTGGTTTTATCTGTTTAACATCTATCAGCGGGGTCTGCGAAGGAGTTGCCGTAATGATCAGACGGCATTTTTCGGTAACTTCACCGGGGTCCAGAGTCGTCTGGACAGTGTAGCCGAGTTTTTCCATGTCCCGTTTGTAGGTGTCAAGATGATCCTGTGTCCGCCCCCACACAATGATATTGCTGCAATCTATAACCGTTTTCAGGTACTCGACCTGCATTCGCCCCTGAACCCCTGTACCGAAGACACCAATGCAGTCAATTTTGGATGGGGCCATATATTTTGCGGCAACCTGACCCGCCACCGCCGTTCTGACATCGGTCAGATAACATTCATCCAGCAGAATGCTCGCCAGTGTGCCGTCTTTTTGGGAAAATAACAATATGAGCCCGTCACTGGTGGGGAGGTTTATTTTATAATTTTCATAAAATCCGGAGGCGATTTTGATGGCAAAGTAGTCATCATCTTTAATATATCCGTATTTAATATGGACATCAGCCGGCGGATTTTCGAATACCAGTTCTCCCACCGGAGGAACGACTACTTTCCCCTGGGAATAAGCAACAAAACCCTCTTCGATGGAAGATGTAATATCGATCTGCTCCATGACGCTTTTTATCTGTTTCAGATTAAATATTTGCATCGATCTTCCTTCCCTCCTTTTCCGACATTTTAGACCTGCATGATAAATTCAAGGCCGGTTCAGAGGCCGGCAACGAAATCAGACGTTTTTTTCTTTTTGTTTCTGATTTCGTTGAGGTCTTTGTATATGGTCGCCCGCGACATTCCAAGGTGGACAGCTACCTGTTCCACCGATTTTCTGGCATAGAAAAGACCTTTTTCATCAAGACATTCCAGCAGTGCTTTTCGCCCTTTAACATCCAGATTTTCCAGTGTCTGTTCCCGTTTTTTCAAATAGGAACGAATCTCCAGCAGAATCAGCTCCCGCCATTCATTTCGGAACAGGATTTCCGGACGGGGATCCACGTCCGGTGGATGCAGGAATCTCTCAAGAACCGATGTGGCGGATTCAAGAATTGAGAAATCAAGATTGATGCACATGATTCCATTGGGGGTTCCTTTATCGCCTCTCAGCACTGCGGTAATCGATCGAATGCGCTGCCCCTTGGCCCCGGTTTTTTCATATGGACCGATCACACGTTCGTCTATGTTGAAATCCTGTTCATTGACTTTCAGATTTGAAGAATCACCCACCTTTCTGCCGGAGTACGGATTGGCAATATAAAAGATTGCATCATCTCCAATATCATGGATGACAACTTCAGCATGGGGGTGAAAAAGTGCAGCAACGGCATTAGCGACAGGTATGTATCGAGACAGCTTTTTTGCCATTTGAGATCTCCAGGCTAATCAGTTTGTCTCATTTGGACTTTTTACCTTATCTAATTACATTTATTTCACGCTGATGTCAAGAAAATAATTTTATATTTTGTCCATTTTAGATTTTTTGAGTAAAATACAGTTCAGGTGGCAGGATTTCAGACATGGGTACCAAACACCGCCGTTTTAAATTCATCGTCCGGAACTCCATGGATATGATCGGCAATCCGTTTGATCTCGATATAATGGTTCGCCATCTCTTTTCCGGGGTACACGATATTATACTGCCGAAAACGCCAGTAAGCAGTGGCCACTGCCGCGTATTCTATAAAAAGACGGAGTTGTTTCCGTTCTTCGGTTTCCAGTTTCCTGCCTTGTTCATACCCTTTGACGAGCGCCCTCACCTTGACCGGCGAAACATGGCCGTTTTCAACACAGCATCCCAGCGCACATATTCCCAGGTCGAAGACTTTATAATCAGAAATTTACAAACTGAAAATAGAAAATTAGCAATAGCTCAATAATCAGTGTAACTTACTGTTTTTACACAAAATAAAATAAATCTAGACTTTCTAGTGATACTAGTGTATAGCATTCTAAGTTAATTCAAAAGCTTAGGATGCCGTGAAAATT
>CAYQNS010000236.1:0-5687 GCA_964418755.1 uncultured Desulfobacteraceae bacterium | reverse complement strand
AGATTTGATTAAGCACTATAACACCGTTGCAAAAATGTTTCGTGAACGCGGCTAAACTTTTGCAAGAACAAGGCAGATCGAAGCATTTTATCAATGGATTCTATTTTGGATACGAAGAGAGCTACAAGGAATTCCTTGATTTGTATTGTGGAGAATAAACTTATTTTTTAAAAACAAACGCTATATTTCATAAGAAGATCGACCCAGACGAAACGGTTAGTTTCAAAGAGCTGTTGATTTCAATCATACCCATTATTTATAACGTTTATCCGGTATCGGGTATCCGCCGCCAAGTGACCGGATCGTTGTGCAGAAAAAATGGAGACAAAGCAATGTGGGAAAATATTAATAAAATTTATGAACAGCTAATAACAATTACCGATCAAATGACCTCTTTCCAAAATTCCATTGCAGCCCAAGATAAAGCTATTAAAGAAACCTCATCACGATGCTACGCAAATACAAATGCAAACATCATGCTTTTCTCAGCTTTAATTAATGCAAACCCAAGCTCAAAGGACATTATCATTGATTCGATTACTAAGGCTTTGGATCATTTAGCCAACATCGGGAGCAAGGACAAAGCTTTTGACTCTTATCTGAAAGCTCAACTATCAGAGTTATTAAAATTTCTTCAATCTCCGCAGAAACACCCACATCTTCGGTTATTAAAGAATGAGCCTGATGGATCGAATCAATAAACTGTTGGCGTATTTTTTCTAAAGTCAAATTAATTAAACGGTTATATTTATCGCTATCCATGGGTGTCACCAATTATAAAAAAACTCATTAACAATAAAAATGCACAACCAAGGCACTCAATAAGGACGCGCAAACTGCGTGCGCCTCTTATTGTAGTCGTTACAAATAGCCAAGATATATCAAACGGTTTCTAAAACCGGTGCTATCTGCTATTATGTTGTTAACCGATCTATCCTATTGAATTGATGATGTTTTTGGGGAAAGGCTTTGTAGATTTTAATTCACTTTAATTTAAATGGGTTACAAGATTTGTTGCAAATTTGTGAAAAAGTTCACAACATAAATATTTTTAACCAGGGGCACCTCAGTGCATATGGCCTATAGGCGACTTTTCTGCCTAAGATCCACAAAGTGAAAATAATTGTATTTTCTGCCCCTTGTTTTAAACTCCATTCGATTTACCTCTTCATTTTCGCTGAGGTTCCCATTATGAGGCATTTTACGATAAGAAGGAGAGAACTTAAATTCTTCAATATCGTATTACTTTTTAATACTACTAATACTAATCAAGGGAGTCAACACACTAAAGTTAATTATAAGAATTAAAAGGAAATTTAACATTTTTAGGGAATAAAATCGAGGAATCAAAAGGTGGAATCAAAGTTTATTGGCAACATAATAAAGTTAACAACATAACTGCTATATATTCGCACTCAAATAGAAATTTAAGGGGCGGTGTAGATCCCCGGGAAAAAGGGACCGGCAGACCGGAAAATTTTCAGAATAGTTGACAAACGGAAAAAAATTTTGAATTTAATGAGCCTCCTGCCAGGGGGCTTTTTTTTGAATAAAAATGGGGTGACGGTTGACAGACCGGAGCACCCCAGAAAATTGGAAAATATGTTCCGGAAAGGTATGGCGATCAATACAATCCGGGATATGGACGAACGGGAAAATGCGGCCGGGGCGTTTTTTTGAAAAGCTGAATCATCTATCCCTGCCCGACAGGTTCAACCGGGCTCCGACAAAAAGGATAGTCTTTTGTCCCGATGAATTTGATCGGGCGTTATACCTGATTATTTATTTAACGGTCGACAAGTGTTTCAAGCGATTTTTTCAGATGCACCATTCCTTCGCGTATTTCCATCCGTGAAGGTGCCTTTGCAGCAAGCCAGGCAAAAAGCGGTTTTTTGTTTTGGAGTTGTTGTGTCGCAACGAGCTTGCGGATGATTATTTTTCGGCGTCCGGAATAGATGATGATGGACGGTATGGATGGAAAAAATGGGGCCGGCTTGATTTTGCGGATGTCCTCCTTTTTCAGGAAAAATCGATCCACAGGGCTTCCAACGAATACCCCTTTGGCAGTGACATCCACGTAGTAACCCTCCCGGCTTCTTTTGGCCATAAAGTAAACAAGCCCGACCCATGCGGGCATCAGGAGCAGGATCAAAAGTCCCCCTGCCTTGAGCCCCATGGCAATACAGAAGACTGCTATTTCAATGACAAGTTTCAGCAGCGTTGGTGCCTGAAAGGTGGTTTGGCCGATGGTATTCAAAAATTCCGGTAAAAGGATTACCACCCCGCCGGCCAGAACCAGCACCTGTACTGCCATGACCAGGATAAAACCCATGCGTGCATACCTGCGGCGTGAAAAGTAAAAGCTGGTGCCTGTCGGGGCCTCTTTCCATCGGGGGCCCTTAAAGGCCGAGAGGATATAATAGCGAATACCTTCAAAAATTGAATACATGACGGGGACCACGATCAGGGTTAAAACAGTGGCAAAACAGATGCCGAAAATGATCACCACCCCGAGGCCTTCCCACAGTTTATCGGTAATCGTCAGGGTCAGAATTCCGCCGACGGTTGACAGTGTCGTGGAGATGATCGGCCTGAGACGCTGCTGGCCTCCGGCGATAATAGCATCAAACATATTGCGTCCGGCTTCCCGTTTGCGGTTGATACAGTCCACAAGCACAATGGAATCATTGACCACGATGCCGCTCAGCCCCACCAGTCCGATAAAACTCATGATGGAAAAATCGTTGCCCGTAATATAGAGACCTGCCATGGCGCCCACCACCGACAGCGGCAGTGCCGAAAGTATGGCAAAGGGCTGGGCCAGGGAGTTAAATTGAGACACAAGCAGGGTGAAAATCAGGATGGCGGCAACGATATAGGCCAGCCCCAGGCTCTCAAAGGATTCCGTGGTCTCTTCATATTCACCTGAATAGTCGAAACTATAGCCCACGGGAAGCTCCAGACGGTTTAGTTTTTCCTTCAGTTCCGCAGTTATCTCCACAGCCGATCTGCCCTGGTTGTTGGCGGAGATTCTGACAATACGCCGCCTGTCGGAATGCCTTATGCTGTTCAATCCTTTGCCCATGCTGAATTCTGCAATGGTGGAAAGGGGTACGAGCTGTCCGGAATCCGAGCGAATCCTGATGTTATCCAACATGTTCGGGCTGATCCGCGATTCCGGGGAAAAGCGAACCTTCAGGTCGTATTTTTTTGAAACATCCAGTTCGTCCCGAAATTCCCGTATATCAAGGCCTGCCGTTGCCCCTCTCAGGTTCAGGGCAATGGATTCAAGGGGAATTCCCATGGATGCGGCCCTTGGGCGGTCGATTTTTACGCGAAGCTCGGGCGGTGCATCTGAAAAATCATCCTTGATATCGGCGACGCCGTGGATATTCTCCATGATCTGCCGCACACGAGCTGTTATGCCCCGCAGTGTTTTTATTTCAGGCCCGATGATTTTTATCAGAACAGGCGCTACCGTGGGCGGTCCCCATTCAATGGCCCGGAATCGGATATCCGCCCCTGGTATTTTTTCTAAAAAGGGCCGGATACGTTTCTGGATCTGCTTGTGGGATGCGCGGGCATACTCCTTGCCGTCTTCCAACTCTACCGTTATTTCCGCAAAATTGCTCCGGGTGCCCGTGCCAAAGGAAAATTCATAGGCGCTCTGCCCCTGCTGGCCCACAGTAGATACCACCCGGACAAGTTCAGGCACGTTATCCTTGACAATTTTTTCAATTTCTTCTGCCACCCAATTGGTGATACCGACTTCGGTTCCGCGCGGTGTTTCCACTGTAATATAGATATAATCGAAATCCACATCCGGAAACATGTCGACTTTTACCAGTTTGAATGCCAGGAGGCAGACTGCCAGCATGAGGCTTAAGAGGATCATGCCAACTACCTGAAAACGGTGATTCAATGCCCATGAAACGCCTCGCACATAGATCTTTTTCAACCATTTGAGGTCATCTTCGGGTTTGACGATGCGCCCCCTTTTTTTTGTCTGCTTCATGAGCATGCTCAAAATCAGGGGGTTTGCAACAAGGGCAATAACCAGGGATGCGGACAGGGCAATGCCTACGGTTTTGGGGATAAAGCCAAGGTACTCGCCTGTGACGCCGGTCATGAGCAGTATGGGCAGAAAGGCTGCCATGGTCGTCAAGGTGGCCGATATTACGGGCATGGCGATTTCGGATGTTCCCTCTATGACGGCCGTGACCCTGTCTTTGCCGAGCTGGTAGTGGTGATACACGTTTTCAACCACGATAATGGCATTATCCACCAGCATGCCGATACACAGGACCAGCGAAAACCGGACCATGTCGTTGTTTGACAGGCCGAAAACCTTGAGAAAAACGAAGGTCAAAAGAAGTGACAGCGGAATTGACAGGGATGTGATAACGGAGTTTCTCAACCCCATGGCAAAATAGAGCACGAGAATAACGATGATAAGGCCCACCACCGCAGAATTGTTCATCTGGTCGAAACTCTGTTTGATAAACTTTGATTTTTCCGCTGTGATAACGGTATGGACCCCGGCAGGAAAGGATTTTTCCAGGGTTTTGAGTCTGGCACGGACTTTTTCGGTTGTTTTGAGTATGTTTGCGCCATTGCGTTTTTTTATGGCAATGGCCGCAGATGCAACGCCGTTGACACGGGAGTAGCTGATATCTTCGGAATGACCGTCTATTACAGTGCCCACATCCCCAAGGAAGACCACGCGATCTTCCTGCCGGATTAAAGGCACCATTGCGTAATCTTCGACGTTTTTTATTTCGGTCAGGGTCCGCAGCAAAAGCCGCCGGCCTTCCACATTGACCTGTCCGCCGGGAATGTTTATGTCCGAGCGTTTCACGGCACTGTATACATCAAGCAGCGTCAGGTGGTACTGGTTCAGTCTTTCCGGTTCCAGATAGATCTGTATTTCACGGACAAGCCCGCCAGCGACATCCGCTTCGAGGACTTCGGGCATCATTTCGATCTCTTTTGCAACGTCCTCTGCGAGTTTCCGGAGCTTAACCGGATCGATGTCTCCGGTAACGGATGCAATCATGATCGGGATATCGGAAAAACTGACCTCATTGACTTCCGGGTCTTCGGCATCTTCGGGAAGATCTTTCCGGGCATCGGTGACTTTTTCCCTGACTTTCTGGAGAGATCTTTCAAGATCGGCTTCCGCTTCAAAATCGATGACGATAACCGACACACCCTCTGCAGAATCAGAGCGCATTTCATCGACATCTTTCAGATCGCTCAGGGCCTCCTCGATGGGTGTGGTCACCAGGCTTTCAATCTCGGCAGGTGATGCCCCGGGATACAGTGTTATGACAAGGGCCACCGGGGCTGATATTTCCGGTTCGCCCTCCTTTGGAAGGGATCTGTAAGCGAATGTTCCTGCCACGACGGGCAGGACAATGACCAGCAGGCTGAAAATAAGCCATCGTTTTATGATAAAAGAAAAAAATTTCAAGGTATATTTGCTGCCTTAATTGCTTTTAATTAAACCTCGGGCTATGCCCGAGCGATCCTAAAGGGTTCTACCGTTCCGGCGAGAATAAATACACGCATTCAATAGAGACGAATAAAGCATTCTTTGAATATCGAATGTCGAACAGGGAATGTTGAATGTCGAAGTAAGGAATCGCTTCGCTCCGCCATTTTTTAAATAGGCAGAATACCTTATT
>CAYQNS010000235.1:534-5689 GCA_964418755.1 uncultured Desulfobacteraceae bacterium | reverse complement strand
TTTTCAACAGATACCGGTATGGAGAGCATCTCCATTTAATTACGGGTCGCAAGCCTTATAAAATAAGGAGATCTCCGATTTGATTTTTAAAAAATACCGTCAAAAATACCGTCGCTTTTTTCTTGTTGCCATATGATGAAAATTTTATTTGAAATCATGGCGGAAGATCCGCCGGGCCTTATCCATTTTTCTTATATCACCCGGAACTCACCGCCCAGCGGAGGATCACCGATGCCCGAATATTCAATCCTTTGCACGCAGCCCCGGCACAGGAAATAATAACGCACCGTGTCCTGGGTATTGTCGATGCAGTCTTCCAGGCGATGCTTCATTTTAAGATATTTTTCTTCAGTCATGCCCGTGCACTCAAATACCGACTTCTGTACCCGGTACCCGTAGTCCTGGAGGATCTTCACGGTCCGGTACCGGAGCTTGTCTTCCACAATATCAAAGCATACCAGGAAAAACATATCATCCCTCCCACTTGAAAGGCATGTAGGGCTCGTCATCCGTCAGGTATTTGCCGAACGAGCGGACCTGATGCAGAATCAGTCTCCTGTAACTAAGTTTTTTATCCGGTTCAGGGCAGTGAATCGTACGTGCCATCATGGCTTCATAGGCATTGATAAATGTTCTGCCGACGGCAGGTTTCATCAGCACCGGCCTGCGGCTTTTCATCTCTTCTTCATCCCGGTACGAAGAGGGTGCATTCGGACGAAAAACAAAATCATCGGCCCGGATTACCTTGCGGTTGATCAGCCCCAGTACAAACCGATCTCCCAAAAAGGCCCGGTATTCTTCCACCAGATCACAGGCCAGTGACGGCCTGCCATAGCTGATCTCATGCAAAGACCCCATGTAGGGATCCAGGCCCCATGCCTTTATGGCGGAAAGGACTTCGTTGGTGAGCAATGTGTAAATAAAGGAGAGCAAAGCATTGACCGGATCACGGGGAGGTCTCCGGTTGCGGCCCTTGAATATAAAATCAGAATTGCGGATCAGCAGGGGAAAAACACTGAAATAAATCCTTGCGGAAAGGCCTTCCATTCCCCTGAGCATATCCATGTTGGTTGTCTGTGCCAGATTTATTTCAATACTCCTGAGCCGGGCCGCAGCCTTGAGCAGACCCTCTTCTTTGTACTGGCGCCCTCTTTTCAGAAGCATTCGGGTCATGTTGGCCAGTTTCCCGCCGACAATAGACCGGGCCGCCTGCAGGGCGAATTCCGGACGATCCAGCTTGATATACTGGGATCGCCGCAAAGCCACATGCCTGTGCTCATCCGGCATAAGCCTTGCCCTGAACCGACCGGAGGGGGTCATAAAAACAGTTTCCACCCGATTTTTAATCAAAAAATCAAGCACACCGCTGCTCAGGGAAACATACCCCACCAGGATCAGTTTTTTCAACCCCTGGGCCGGAATCCGGTCCACCTGCCGGTGCCCCTTCATGATCCGGATGGCGTTTCCTTCCCGCCGCAGATAGGCGCCTGTTTCCATGACATAAATTGTTTCCATGGATAAAACCCCGCTAAAAAGAATGGTGAACAAGGTATTTTGCCTGTTGGTGGGCACAGCCCACCCTACGATATTGAACTTCGAGCTCTTCTACCTTCAGCCTCCTACCTTTCTACTCACAAACCGCTGTATCATATCTACGGCCAGGTGCAAGTTTTCCATGGCAGCTTTCAGGTTTTCTATTTTCCCGGACGGGCAATGCATGTCCGGTTGCCACTGATCAAGATGCAGAAGCGGATGCGGGTAATGGTACTTCTTGTCAAACCGGCAGAAATCACCCGCAAACCCCATCAGGGTATGAATTCGGTTGCATCCTAAAGGCGTGCCCCGCAACCGGCTGATTTTAAAATCCACCAGGTGCGGGTTATATTCGCTGGTCTGGGAAAACAGGTAGTGCAGCAGGGTTTTGCGGCGCGGCAAGAATCCAATGGTCTGGAGGATAATCTTCTCCTCCCGGACCGACAAAGCAGCCCGGCTGAAGCAGGCGGCAATGATCTGGCCAAGGGGCGGGCATTTTCCCTGGAGCGCGTTAAGCTCGGGATAATCCCCGGCCCACTGCCTGAATCGGGGATGAACAAAGACTTTTTTTTTCTGTTCCTGCTTATCGGCCATTTCAATCCGGGAAAGATCACTGTACCGGGCGGTCTGCAAAAAGGCTAACTGGGCCTGATTGCTGCGCTCCGGGCATTCCAGAAAATAAGATTTTTTGCCCGAGAGCCGGTGAACACCCAGTGGCAGCTTTACAAGATTGCCGAATCCCTTGCCCTTGAGGTGATCCTGTTTGGGAAAAACCTCCAGACCAAACGCTGACAGATCCGGGGCCACCTCATCCGTGATCCGCTGCAGGATCGGCCGGATTCGACCAGGCGCCGTGGGTTCCTTGAAAAAATACCAGATATGATACCCCTTGGAACCACTGAATTCCACCAGGGGAGAAAAGCCGGCAGTATCAGACAATTCCCTGATCCGTGTCAAAAGCCAGGTCCGTTCACGGCTGATCCGGTTTCTGACATCCGCCTTTAAAGCACGCCCGCGATAATTGCGCCGCAGATCAATATCGATTACGGCTGTTTTAATGTTTGAATCGGCCTGCAGCAGGTATATTCCATAGGTTTTTAAGCCCCTGAAATGATCCTCGATATCCTCCCGGTTCAAGGCCCGTCGCACAGGCACATACCCCTGTCGATCTTCTTTTTTATCGGCCCACTGGCGGGCAAAACAGTCTTCGCGTCCGCGGAACAGATCCATAAACCGCATTGCGGCATTTTCCTTTTTCCGCAGCGTTTCAAACGGCCCGGCAGCGGCCTGAACGTCTTCTTCGGCCCCTTTCGTGATGCCGGATTGAACCAGCGCACCCCATCGCCGCCAATCCTTTTCCTTGATATAATTTTTGGCCAGGGCCAGGACCCGGGCCATTTCCCGGTTATTGTTCAGGAAGGAAAGCAGGTAAAGGCGATCCTCCCATGCCTGCATCATGTCAGGACGGGTTTGGTTGATATGCGCCAAAATACGTTCGGCAACGTCTAAACTTCCGCCCATCTGGGCCAGGCCGGCCCAGGCAAGCTGCTGGTCCGGCTCCATTTCCAGCCATAACCGGTCCTGTTTAAAAATTAGGCTGCAGCGATCCATGTCCTGGTTGTCAAGGATATTCTGCCGGACGCTTTTTATCAAAAGGCTTACATCCACCTTTTTTCCCCGTCCCTCTGCCGCATGTTTGGCTTTTGCAAACGCCGCCATTTCCGCCTCCTGTTTTTTAAGTCCGGTCAATTTTCCGAATCAGAACATTCAGTTTGGGATATCCGGGCTGAAATTTTTCCAGTTCCTGTACCTTTTGCCGAGCCTGCGGTATATCGCCATGTCGAAAGGCCCCCAGGGCCTGCCAGAAAAGACCATCGCCATACAGATTTCCCCATTTCTGCTCAACAAAGGCGGATGCCTGGGCAGCGTACTGCATTGTCTGTGGATAATCCTGGTACAGGTAGGCAATTTTGGCCAGCCGGATCAGGGATTTATGCCGGGACCGGTGGTCTTTTTCACTGCTGTTTACCAGAACCCCTGCGGCCCCCTTGAAATCCTGAAGCTGACAGCGGATATCCGCCTCTGTCCAGGCAATATAGGGCCGCCGTCTTTTTTCAGGAATCCGCCCGATAATCCCCAGGGCTTTGCCCGGATTACCCAGAGCCAGAAAGGTGCGGGCCAGCAGTTCCTGGACAAAATCCGCAGGGCCGTTTTTCGTTGCCTGGCCCGCAAACAGAAGGGCATCACGCGCTTTGTCAAACAGATTCATGGCAAAGAGAACCTTACCCAGGGCAAAATACTTATACACCAGGGACAAATGATTGCTTGTTTCATCTTCGGCCAGGCAGCGTTTGATGTATTTCAGGGCCTGCCCGGCCTGATTTTCAGATAGCAGTACACTGGCCAGCTGGTACAAACTTTTGATGTAGTTCTTACGCTCCTGGTGTCTCGTCTCCTGCTCGTCTGCATCCAGGCGCTCCCAGTTCTCAACGGCCCGGCGAAAAAGGGGTAACGCCTTGCGGGGTTTGTCTTCAAGCTGTTTGAAAAGCATTCCCTCGCGATAATAGTTGGTAATACCGCCGGGTCGCAGCCGCTGGGCCGCCTTAAAAAACCGGTGGGCCATTTCAACTCTTTCCACACGCGGTTTGCCGCTCAGGAAAATCTCCTTATTTTTGGCTGAATACAGGGAGTTGTAGGCAGTATATGCCAGAGAATTGATTGGATAAAAATTTTCCGGCTGCCTTTGAACGCAGATCGTCAATTCTGCAATGGCTTCGTCGAACCGGGATAATTGCCCCAGGGCAAATCCCAATTTTTCCCTGATCGGGGTATCCATTTTTGACGCTGTCAGTTCAGGACACTTTTCCGTTACCGGATAGAAAATGGCAAGCATATCGTCCCATTTTTTCTCCCGGAAAAGATCTCCAATCTCCGCCAGGATATTTTTACGGCTTCGCACAGCCGCGGCCTGTAATACCCCGTTCAAATCTTTCCCGCTTAAGAACTCATCCTCCCTGATGATCTTCGGGGCGACTTTTTCAGAATTGTTGTCCGACAATTGAACCATTTTTTTTACAGAAGTCATAGAGTGCCTCCTTATCCGATATTTTTTTCTCTTCTATATATCACTACGGCATCAAACGCGGATTTTTCAAAAACAGGCAGGAAATAAGTTGAAATTCAGAGGTCAAATGCCGGAAAACCGGCCTCACGCAAAGGCGCTGAAGGCGCAAAAAAACTGACGTTCGGAGGGCACCCCGGTTCAATAAGCTGCTCTTGTCCTTTGACAGGCAAAAAAATGGATATTGGGAAGATTAGGGGATAAAGGGGGTGATGAATTCGGAATGGTGAAGGGATACAAAACAATGATGAATGATGAATATCGAGGCAATCTTTATCTAACGTAGGTCAATAGTAGACCTGATATCCATTTCACTGACGAAATCATTAGCGGGTAACTTCACCCATCTCAAAAAGGAGAAAATTATGAAGTCTCAATCCCCTCGAATCGGGGCTTTCCTTCAAACCGAGCTCAAAAAGATGGAGATTTTCATTGGGCTCTTGACTAGTCTCAATCCCCTCGAATCGGGGCTTTCCTTCAAACCGAGCTCAAAAAGATGGA
>CAYQNS010000235.1:0-434 GCA_964418755.1 uncultured Desulfobacteraceae bacterium | reverse complement strand
TTCATTGGGCTCTTGACTAGTCTCAATCCCCTCGAATCGGGGCTTTCCTTCAAACATGAACCTACATAGACATAAAAACGGCACATTTTAGTCTCAATCCCCTCGAATCGGGGCTTTCCTTCAAACCGAAACATGCGGAAATTGCCTGTATCACGGTATTGAGTCTCAATCCCCTCGAATCGGGGCATTCCTTCAAACATGAAAATTGCTGATGCTTTCGGAATTCATTATAAGTCTCAATCCCCTCGAATCGGGGCATTCCTTCAAACCCACCCCGAACCCCGAAAATTGAAAGGATTAAAATGGTCTCAATCCCCTCGAATCGGGGCATTCCTTCAAACCAAAATTTAAACTCTCGAAGTTGTCTGACGAGAGTTGAGTCTCAATCCCCTCGAATCGGGGCATTCCTTCAAACTAAATGAAAAATCTTATAG
>CAYQNS010000234.1:0-5716 GCA_964418755.1 uncultured Desulfobacteraceae bacterium | reverse complement strand
ACTTGAATTTGAAGACGCAATTGCTTTTTTTTTAAATGTGACAAAGTAGAATTAATTATCGAGTTGGTAATGTCCATCGATCTCTCCTCTTTGGATAATTGCCATGGCTTCAAAATATTCTTTCTCTCGGGTTCTGTCTGTCAGTTTTGCATAACGGCGGGTCACTTCCAAGCTCGTGTGCCCCATCAAAACCTGTAAACATTCCAAGCGCATACCGGCGTTTAAAAGCTCACTGGCAAAAGTGTGTCTCAAACAATGCAACGTGTAGCCTTTGTACAATAATGCTGCTTTTTCTATATACTTTTTGAACATCATGCGGGCTGCTTCATAGCTTAACGAATCGCGACCCTGGCCGTAAAAAAGCAGGTCTTTAAAAGAATCTCTTTCTTTTAGCCAGGCAACCAGAGCTTCTTGGGCATCATCACTGTAATAAACCACTCTTCCCACATCGGTCTTATGTGCTTGGTAAATCATTACTTTCTGTTCTCTCAGATCCAGATCAATAACCTTCGTATTCAACAACTCGCCAATTCGCATCCCGGTTCTAAGCAAAACCAAAATCATGGCCCGATTTCTGGTGTGATCTATAACTGAAAGTAATAACTTTATCTCATCCGGATTAATTGCCCGGGGCAACATGTCGGGAAGCTTTACCCTCAGCTTCCGCTCCAGCAGCTCATGGTCAACAGCCTTATTTTCAATAAGAAAGCTGACAAATGCATACAAAGCACACAGCCTGGTTCTGACCGAGGCAGGCTGTAAGCCCCGGTCCTGTTCATGTTCAACAAAGGCCTCTATGTTCTCTCTTGTCATTTGCTCCAGATAATTTTTGCCGATGTTTTTATAAAAGGATAGAAATAATCCAAGCGCTGTGAAAGAAGATAAAAGGGTATTTGGTTTACAATTACGACGGTATTGGTGTCGCATATATTCCTGGAAATACGCTTTTCCGGGAAGGTCTTTTTCTGAAATCTTTTTTAAAATCTTATCGAGTACTCGACGTCTATTGGTAGGTCCCTGATCTTTTATTTTAGGCTTGGAGATGTTGATGGGAAACTTGGAATTAAAACCCTCATAATAAGGATCACATTCAAGGTAAGAACGAAGATTTAAAGGGTGACATCCATAATAATAGCTCGGGTTTAAAATCGATAGTTGTTCGTAAAGCATATCTACCTCCTTTTCTCATTTTATTGAAAAATCAAGTAGATAATGCCTTTTGAACAATTAAAGGTCAATTATCATTTTGTTACGTATAGATAGCAGATATCACAACAACTATCAAACTTGTGATTAGTTGGAGATATCGCAACTTTTTTGGTTCGAAGATATTTTTGTTTCCCAGAAGATATATGCAATTGTTTACGATTGTTCCTTCATAGCCGAAATCTAACAAAATCAGTTGTAACGGTTACGACTATATATTGGGGTTATTGGTACTCAATATTTTTTTTAAAGATTATCGATTGTTTTACAAAGTCTTTTATCTGATATGCTCGTAGGGGTTTTAGAAGTCTTTTGTTTTACAGAATCATCTAGTTTTAAAGTTTGAAACGAAAGTCATTTTTAGAAAAAAACTTGACATATTTGCAATGTTAATTATTTTAACATTAAACTAATTAACATTCAGGTAAATATGAAATCAATTAAAATATCAGATAAAAAAGCACAGATTCTCAAACTCTATACACAGCTGATGCGAGCAACCAATGCTGTAACTGAAAAAATGCATCGACATCTTCTCGACTACAAGCTCTCGATCAGCCAGTTTGGTGTTATTGAAGCACTGTATCACCTGGGACCTTTATGCCAGAAAGATATCGGTGACAAAATTCTGAAAACAAGTGGAAATATTACTCTGGTAATTGACAATCTTGAAAAACGAAAACTTGTTAAACGCGAAAAAGATCCTGATGACAGACGCAGGATGACAGTGAGGCTCACAGCATCAGGTCATGAACTGATTGAAAAAATATTTCCAGATCATTCTAAAATAGCACATAAAGTTTTTTCTGTGCTTGAACCTGAAGAGCAAAACTCCCTAAGCTTGTTATTAAAAAAGCTGGGCAAAGCAAATAAAAAATAGAAAACGTCAGAATAACAAAGGAAACCACAATGATAAATATTATAAAATCAACTGATAGGCATTTCAACGATATGGGATGGTTAAAAACATACTGGCTTTTTTCATTTAGCAGCTATTATGATCCGAAAAACGTTTCACATGGTATGCTCCGGGTATTCAATGATGATATTGTTGAGGCCCATAGTGGTTTTGATACTCATCCTCATGAAGAAATGGAAATTGTTTCAATTGTTCTTGGTGGTGAAATGGTGCACAAGGATACCATGGGTAACGAGATGGTTATCCGTAAAAATGATGTACAGCGAATGTCAGCGGGAACTGGTCTATACCACTCTGAGCAGAATATGAGCGATCATCCTGTACACTTCTATCAGATCTGGATTAATCCGGATAAAAAAGATCTTAAACCTTCCTATGACCAGAAAACTTACAGCCCAGACTTCTGGAAAAACAAACTGGCCTTGTTAGCCTCCGACAAGATAGGTGAAGGAGTGGTAACCCTGAATACCGATGCTTCACTATATCGCGCTAAACTGGATAAAGGGAAGGATGTTGGATTCAAAGTCGGGAATAATAGAAAACCTTTTCTATATATAATCAACGGTACAATAGAAATCAACGGAAGAAAATTAGACAAAACCGATCAGGCCAGAATCAGTGAAGAAACGTCAGTCCATATGAAGGCAATTGATCATGCAGAACTACTCTTGATTGATGTTCCGGCATGAAGTGATAAAATTTTAAACGAATAATAATGAGAAAGGCCATGAGAATAAAATTACTTATAAATATTTTGTTTGCATTAACTTTAGTTAATACACATACAGCATTTTCCCAAGAACCCATTTGGGACGGTAATAAGGTCGTGCTGATTTCTGAAAAGCTGGATAATGGCCTGTATGCTTATTACTCCGGCGAAGCCAAGGCCAAGGAATCGAAAGGTTTTCCCGTGGCTATGCTAGTCTCTATACCTCCCAAATATGCTGTGGCCCAGATCGTTGGCTACATAAAAGGTAAAAGTGCAATAAATATTGCCCGAAATTTTGTTGGACGCAGAAAAAACTATACGGGCCAACATTTCTGGGCAAGAGGATACCATGTGTCCACTGTTGGAAGAGATGAAGAAGCAATCCGCAAGTATATAAAAGAACAGGAGTTAGAAGATCGAAGGATTGATCAACTTCAACTCTTCGATTAGGACACCGCCACCTTTAGGTGGCTCATAATTCAATCCGCTTTGAGCGGTTCACATTTCAAGCCCCCGGCTTTGCCGGTGGTCTATGACTGAGGTTCAAATTGAGTTATATTTTTTTAAATGATCATTTAAAAGAGAAAGGAGATGGCTATGAACTCAAAATTTGATCAAAATACAGTCGCTGCCGGTGATTTAAAAACTCTTTTAACCGAAGAACCTGAAACGGTTTTGATAGATCTGTTATCCCAGGAGCATTTTGCCAGCCGACATATCCCCGGTGCCCAAAATGCCTGTGTGTTCCAAGTCTCATTTTTGGACGATCTGGCAATTGCCGCTCCAGACAAACAGGTTCCAATTGTAGTTTACGGTGCCAGCCCAAACAGTCAGGACGCAGCAACGGCTCTTGAAAAACTGGACCGGGCCGGTTACGAGAACGTCACTTTTCTCGAAGGGGGGCTCGAAGCATGGCGGGGGGCCGGGTATGACCTTGAGGGTGAGGCACCTGACCAGCAGGATGACCCGCAAACGACAGTAACGTTGCCTGACGGGCAGTACACGGTTGACGCAGACGCAAGCCAAGTCGAGTGGGCGGGACGCAATCCCCATAGCCGACATATTGGTACGGTGGATATTGCCCATGGCGTGATTGACATCAAAGATAAAACGATCACCGGTACAGTTGAAATCGATATGAATACCATTCATAATATCGACTTGGAAGGCGATGAGTATCACCCCGTGTTGGAAGCCCATCTTCGTTCGGACGATTTTTTCTTTACCAAAATGTTCCCCAAAGCAGTTTTTACCGTTAAGGATGCCAAACGCATTGAACCGGGCTGGGTGACCGCCCCAAATTATCATGTAAATGGTGAATTGAACTTGCGCGGTGTTTCAGCCGACCTCGAATTTGATGCCACCGTTGCACTCATTGACGAGGGCTCTTTAGTCATGGAGGCCCATTTCGATATGGATCGGACGCGTTGGAAGGTGATTTACGGGTCTACCCGTTTTTTCGAGCATTTGGGAATGCATAAAGTTTTTGATTTGATCAGCTTTCAAATCCGAATGATTGCCGTTCGATAATATTAATGGCGCAGGCTCTTCCGGTCAGCTGTGTCCCGTTTTAGTTTAAATCGCGGATCGTTTGGAGTGAGCCTGCCCTTTCAAAAGGTGAATGAAGATGTCCAATATACAGAAAAGAATCTTGTCCCGGGAGCGCCTAAAAAATGCATTATGGGGCCTTTTTATCGGAGATGCGTTGGCCATGCCCGCTCATTGGTATTACAAGGTTGATAACATTCGAAACGTCTTTGATGGCGGGATTCGAAATTATCACGAGCCCCCGCATCCCCACCTCGAAAGCTTTATGGTGGGAATGGCCTATCATCCGGATGTTGAAAATGCCAAACGTCAGGGACGGGCGTTCGATACCCGGGTAAGACAAGAAAGGCTCGAATGTGCGTAATCAGGGATAGTGATGAGCTGCATGACAATATTCTAATAAAAGACCCAAAATTAGATATGCTATACCTAGGGTATGGGTAATTTAAAAAATAATGGGGGTTCAATTGAAGAATAATGATCAGGCAATTTTGGAATCATGGGAAAAAAGTAGTATCGAAATAGCTTATCCTGAGGATGTTCCCATTCATGACCGTATTGTCGGTTCAATAATGGGCTGTTTTGTAGGTGATGCGCTGGGACTAGGTTGCCACTGGTATTATGATTTTAATGATCTTTGGAAAGATTATGGTACTTGAGATCTTTGGGGACGCCCATAAAATTATAAGTTTCTCAAATTATTTTTATAAAAACAATGGCTTTGGGGATGTCCATTGGATTGTCATGCATCATGAGAGCCAAATGATATTTTCCTACTATTTTCCTATTCTCTCGAAACCGCATGCCCGAGAAAATGAGGGCGGTGTCATCAAAATTCAGGTCGGACCAAGATAATCCGTTAATATCACGACCAAAAGAAGAAAAACCGGGCCTGTTTTAAGGCATAGAGCAATGTTTTCAGGGGCGAAAACGGGCATCTAAGCCGAATTTGGAACGGGGCGCTAAAACAGGTTGTTTAAGGAATTGGATGACAGGGTTTGCCGACCAGGGAGCGGTTGCGACCCATTTTGATTCAAACCTATTTCTCACCGCAAATCCAACCGCTCCTGGAAGAACAGGCGTTTGTAAATCTGTCCGCATTCGCCTACGCTATGGATGTCTTTGGCGGCATCAAGGAAAGCACGGCGAGCTTTGCTCAAGGACCGCCGGAGATTCAACGAGTTCGTGACCAGGGCTTCCGCCGGGCGATTTTCAACCTCTACGATCACCGCTGCGCCTTGTGCGGAATCCGCATGCGCACGCCGGAAGGGCACACCGTGGTGGAGGCCGCCCACATCGTTCCCTGGAGCGAAAGTCATGACGACCTGCCCACC
>CAYQNS010000233.1:0-5723 GCA_964418755.1 uncultured Desulfobacteraceae bacterium | reverse complement strand
CTTGAAATATCACATAGGGCAGGTTAAATTTTCGACAAAGATAGGGGCCGATAAGATCCGGTGATTTGTAATAGGTATGATAGGTGAGCCATAGGCCGGGAGCAAAGTTCTTAAGGGTTTTTCCGGCCTTGTGTACCTCTGAAAAAGTCGACATGAAGCGGAGCGGTTTCCAATAAATCCATCTGGTTCTATGACGGCTGGGGATGATAACTTCGTGGTGACGTTTTTCGAGGAAATCCTTAATACCGTTTGCGATAATGAGATCACCGGAAGGGTTGGGATGGTCTAAAGGCTTAAACGGTGCGTATAAAGCAATTCGCATTTAAGTTCTAAAATTTTTGGTTTTTGGTTTACCGTCAAATGGCATCAGCCTTCCCCTCACCGTTTCACACCTTCATCCCATCGCTTTGCCCCCGCTCTTTTTCCTCTAAGCAAGGGCTTTCCGATACAATTCAGCCAGTTTCTCAATGTGTTTTTTATTGTCAAACTCATCAATAACTTTTTGCCGGCCGCGCTTTTTGACTCGCACCCGGAGCGACTCGTTGGTCAGCAAGGTAAAAATGGCGTCCGCCATGCGCTCCGGGTCAGACGGTGGCACTGTGAGTCCTGTGGTGTTATTTTCAAGTATTTCAGGAACACCGGAAACGGTTGTTGCCACCGCCGGAACCTCCATAGCCAGACTTTCAACAAGTACATTCGGTATACCGTCCCGGTCACCGTTTTTGGCAATTTCGCAGCCAAGAATAAATAGATCCGACTTTCTGAAACGCTCCAAAACTTCGTTGTGGGTCTGCGTTCCAGCCCAGCGGCAGTTATTCTGCAACCCGAGATGCTGTATAAGTTGCAGGATGTCATCCCGGTCATCACCATCTCCCACCAGGGTGTGGTTAAATGCCAGCCCTTTATCCTGAAGAATTTTCAAGGCTGCATAAACAGTGGGGAGGCCTTTTTTTTCAGTCATCCGTGCCACAGTCATTAATGAATAAGGCTCTTTGGCTGCCCTGTTTCCCCTATGGGTTTCTGAGAACAGCTTAACATCAATGCCGTGATATACACAATGGATAGCGGTTTTTGACCCCTGGCTTATTTGGGTTAAGTATTGCTTATTGTAGTGCGTGCAGGTAACCACAAAACTTGCCAGATCAATCTTTTCTCTAATCTGGGCAGGATCAGAGGTGTAAATATCTTTGGCATGGGCGGTAAAGCTAAAGGGCAAGCCGCTGAGACTGGCAGCAAACATCGCAACAGAAGTTGGAGAGTGGGCAAAATGTGAATGGATATGTTTTATTTCCGGACTGTTTAAAAGAAAACGGTTAACCATGTAACCGGCCTGCAGCAGATGTTTCAGGGTCGCTATTTTTCGTTTTCGCAATACCCTTTTTGCGGTCAGGGCCAGGGCCTTGGCATAGGCAGATGGTTTTTTCAAGGCCAGCAATATGTTGTGATAAAGAAGGATGTGCAGGTCCGATAAGAGATAGGTTGGCAGATAGTCGACCCGTGCCTGAATCTCCTTGACACTGGCATGACAAAAATCCTCACGCGGGTGGCGCATGGGAAAGAGCCGGACGCCGATACCCATCCTTTCCAGAAGCAGGATTTCATTAGAAATAAAAGTTTCGGAAATCCGGGGATACCCTTTCAGGACCATCCCCAGAACAGGTTTAGAGGCGGTGGAACTATGCATTTTTGAATTCCTCGATCCGTTTTAGCATAAATTCGAGCCCCGTGAGCCGAAATTCCTTCATGGCCTGTTTATACGGCTCGGGGTTTTGTAACATATGCAGCATTTTTGTATGCAGGTTCTCCGGGGTCAGATCCTTCCATGAAACATACTCGACAAGTCCCTTTTTCTGAAAGGCGACTGCGCGAATCAACTGTTCTTTTCGTGGAGTATCCCTCGGAACAATGATGGACGGGGTCTGCTGGGTAAGAAGTTCGCACATGGTGTTATACCCCCCCATACTGACAACAAGGTCGGCTGCAGCAAGAAGCTCTTCCATCCTGGGATAAAATGGCATGGTCCGTATGCCAAAAGGTTTTGCCCGGTTGGCAATTTGGCGCCGCATGGTCTTTGGCATGAACGGCCCGGTGACGAGCACCGACTTGAAGGGCGGCAGGCCTGACCGTGCTTCCAGCATTGAAAGAAACGTATCCATGACTTCGCATCCGTCCCCGCCGCCGCCGGTGGTTACAACCACCAGTTTATCAACAACTTTGTGATAACGGCGTACCTTTTGAACGACCTTTAGATTTGGAATTTTACGCGGAATGTAGCCGACAAACTTTATTTTTTTTGTTACGTTGTCAGGGATATCGTACTCAACGACAGGATCATACAGCGCCCGGCGGCCGTAGATCCAAATTTCATCATACAAGATAGCCAGGTATCCATATACGCCTTTGTTGCGCCAATCTTTTTTCACTGTCTCGGCATCATCCATAACATCTCGCAAGCCAAGAATTGATCGGGTGCCGGGCAGGTATTTTTTGAGCCACTTCAGTGTGGGAAGCACCTCTTTACGAAGACCAAGTGGCTCTTTATCAACAATAAACAAATCCGGTTTAAAGGTTTTGACTGTGGCGGCTATGATGCTTTTCCGGATATTTAAGGCGTGGTCAGGATGGATTTTAACGGAAAGCGACTGGTACTCCTGGTTGGTTTTTTTTATCATTCCCGGAATTCTGACAAAATCGACCCGTTCAGGAAAGGAGAAACGGCCGGCAATTGGTGAACCGGTTAAGATCAGAACATTAACGTTGTCCCGGCATAAATGGGAGGCAATTGCCATGGTTCGACGGATATGTCCCAACCCATAAGTGTCATGGGAATACATCAAAATATTATAGGTTGCCTTTTTTTCCATCTAAGGGTCTGTTCCACGTTTAATATCGAAAATAGTTTGAATCAAACTCGGGCAGAGTATACCGTTTTTTACTCAAAAGCTCAAGAATATCTTTGTCGGTGGCCTCTTCGCGGGAGCCGATCTTTTGTGCCGGAATTCCGGCCCATATTTCGTACGGGCCCGGGTTTTTGGTAAGTACGGCACCGGCCCCTAAAAAAACACCATCGGGAATATGGGTCACCTGATACAGGACAACGGCACCGTCATTAATCCATACATCAGAGCCGATATATTTGTCCTGCCAGAGGATGCCGTGCTGCTCCTGGACTTCCAGCATAGGCTGTCTGCCTGTGTGTATATGCTCATGGGTATAGATTCGACTGCGCGCCCCTATCAGGCACCATGGGCCGACATGGATTGATGCAGTGCAATCAATGATGGAAAAGGGACTAATACAAACATTGGTTTCTCTTCCCTGTGTTTCAAAGGCTTCAGGAGAGATAATCAGCTGTCCCTTGTGGATATCGCCATGGGGACGCCGCCGTGCCTGGGCTAATGCTTCATCAAGTTGTGCCTTACTTAATGTTGCGCGATCAAAAGTCATTTCTCCCCCTTGTTTCTTCCCTTTTCCGTCCGGGAGTTGACATATTCATATATCGTCACCCCCCCTGATCTGCGGATGTCCGGCCCTGTGAGCAATGAGGCTATCGCATGGCAATCAGACTTCGCCGGCCCAGATCCCGTAAAAATGCCGCCACCGAGACCTCTGCCTCAGAGTGTGTTATATCAAATTTTTCAGCAAAATCCTCCGTAAGCTGAGCTACCGTCCGGTTTCCGTTAATAGAATCCCATACATGGGTCCCCATAGCATCAAGCTCAAGTTTTTTCGGGCAGGCAGCCGGTGGCCTGCTTGAAAAAAATATAACCACTCCGCGCACAAGAGGACTGACGGGCAGCGGATAACTAAGCAGAACACAGTCGCCCTGCCTGGATTCCTGTACCTCCGGGTTTTTAGCCGGGATATGGGCCAGGGCTTCCGCCTTGGTAAGCTGTGGTTGTTTCTTTTTAAACATGGTAGTTATTTTTTTGCTTAATCCTACCTATTGTCTGAATGGAAAGTCCGTTCAGACACAATTTTGAATGTTGAATTGAAAAAAGAACAACTTCAATACGTTGCTATGATCGCTCTAAATTTTATCACAAAATGCAATAAATTCAGGGCTAAAAAATCAGGTTATACAAAATTTAACACTGATACCTGTGAGTTCATGCGGATCAAGGATGTTTCCAGATGCATGCACTGCAAGCAGTTTGTCATTGGTACTATCATGCCGGAGTCTGCCCCACGTAGACAAAGGTCTACGAGTTAGCCGTGCGGTAAGCTTTGAACAAAAACCTTGCTTTTTGGAATACCACCGGCAGACCCTTATAGCATTATCTGCAAAAATTAAAGAAGACGTATTAACAGGAGATAGCTCGTGAGCAATCTGTTCAAGGGTTTTGTTTTTGAGGATTTCGTGCGCCATGGCAAACCGGTACAGTGAAATCTTATTGTCTGGCGACGCGTAGTTCAGTTCAAAGCGTCCGGCCTGGAAGGAAAATGACTCCAGGACATAGGACTTCGGCAATTGAGCTTCAAAATCAAATAATGACCATCTGTTGTCACAAGCATGGTCTTGAAATGAAGCAAGAATCTGTTTCCCGACATAAAGTGGGGACGATGCGACATGTGTAAAAAATTGAATCAATGTCGTTGTCTGACAATGTTTGCAACGCAGCACAAGGCCCAGTGCCTGCCTTGTGCCATCATTCCATGAAAACGCATGGCTCTCAAAAGCACCGAGATAAGGTTCCCATTCAACGGGAGTTTGTATCTTGGCAGGCGGGCTTGATACCGTTGAAAAACCGGCGGTAAGCTGTCCAAGAGATGCTTTCACAGAAAGTTTTGCCCCCCTGAACCACTTGATCTCCATTACCGGGTGTCGGTTTTTTTGAAAGAGGAGATACGTTTTTTCTATTATAACCGGTATCCAGTCCAAAGGGGTCGTAAAGCTCACGCCATTCCAGGCAATTCTTTGATCCCCCTTGAGTCTTCCTGCACCTTGTCTCTCCATCCCCTTGTCTCCATGGCCTCCCGTCTCTATTGCGGGATCAACATGTCCCAGTCCGGGGTGTCTTGCATGTTCTTTTGGGATGGCTCAAGCCCCCCCTTCAATTCGCCCTGTTTTTTAGATTCATAACAGGCTTTTTCTTTTTCGATGGCAGACGTCATTGTCAGTTTAACGGAATTGCCCATTTTCATTTCATGATCTTGACTGTTGTGCTGAAGGGTCAGGCTGATTTTATTGCCTTGATCATCTGCAAACGACCACTTCCAGGCATAAATGACACCAAAAGCATCCCCCTTCCACTCATGGGGTTCTCTAAATTTTATCCTGTACCCTTTTAACAACCTTTCATAAAATTTTTTGGAAGAATTTCTGTACTTCAGTTTAATGCGAATAATTTTACCCGGGTCTGCGCAGTTGCCTACACAGATCAGCCCGACCTTATACCCCGGCAGGTTGATAACCTCGACTTCATTAAGGTAATTTTGGTAGCGAATGCACATGGTGCTGTCCGTGGCAATTGTACCCTTGTACTTGCTGAGAGAATCTCCAAGGGTAAATCCTGCAATGGATTTAGGGACATTTCCAGCCAGGGCCATATTGGTATTTAAAAAACATATGCAAAGTAAAAAAACAATTTTTTTCATAGGAATTCCTCCCTGCCCATTGCTTTTCTTAATTTTTTTGCGTGACCGCCATTAGTACCCCCGTCTCGCCGAATCAGGCAATCATTGTCTGCGGTGACGTCGAAGCATTGCCTTGAAGCACATCA
>CAYQNS010000232.1:0-5755 GCA_964418755.1 uncultured Desulfobacteraceae bacterium | reverse complement strand
CCCTTTTATAATAATGAGCCAATTTCAAATAATTTCGGTTTGGCCGAGGTAAGGTAATAATATCCATAGTCCTGTCAGCAGACACTCAAAAGAATCAGACCGGCAAAGATAATCACCACACCTGTAATCTTCGGCAGGCAGCGCGATTCCCCTATGAAAACCATTCCCATAATCGCACCTATAGGAATGCTCAACTGCCGGAAAGCTGCGACATAACTGACATTGGTTACAAAATTCATGGAAAGCAGTACCAGTCCGTAAGTTAAATAAATCCCGATTCCGGTTTTTGCGGCTGAGACCTTTTTACCTTTCAGAACTTCAACAAAACTTTTTCGCTCACGGCCACTGCATAAAACAAGCAGTCCTTTCCAGAAACTGGCCGCCACCGCTTCCAGAGCCATGTATATCAAGGTGGTATTCAACGGGTTGAAGCCATCACCCGGCAGTTTACGAAAATATCCCAGGGCCTCGCTGTCTATAATTGTATATCCGGTAATGCAGCCGGCTGCCATGATGGCCAGCAGACAACTTAAATTTCTATACTGTAAAAAGGCAAAATGGCTGAAGTGCTGCAAGGGTAAAATCAGACAGCCTGCTGTCACAAAGACGATACCAATAACAAATCCAGGACTGATAACCTGAATTTTTCCCATCAAAAGAGTAGTTATAAGGGCAATAAAAATTGCCGGCAGGGCTCGCGCCAGCGGATAGGCAATCGACAGGTCACCGGTACGGTAAGCGCCGGCCAAAAAAGCCATATAGACCGCTAGAAATAAACCCGAACATACCAGGCAGATCCAGACAAAAGCAGGAATAAAAAAAATTTTGCTCCAGTAAAAACAGATAAGCGGCAGCACACTCAACATGCCGATTATATTGGCCAGCAGGTAAAAAGCAAGGGTAGGATGCTCTTTTTTGCTGAAAACATTCCATCCGGCGTGGGTAAACGCTGCAACGAGAAGAAGCAAAACGGCGGTCACAGACATGGATTATTTCCACTTTCCCATCAAGGTCGCATACTTAATGTATGAGATTTTAGTGCAACGCAGGCTGTTATGAATCGTAGCGCTGATATAGACCAAAAGATGAGAAATTGTCAAGCTATTGAGTTCACGCTTCAAAACTCCTGCCGACTGAAAATAGGTCTTCAGCGAGAATTGCCGGACACTCCCGCTATGAGTTGACTTTCAAGATAATAACCCGTAAGGTCCCTCTTTCCGGATTAACCTGCCATACAAACGTGATCAGGATCTCTATCTCATGCAGATTATCGGTATTACATGCTCTATAGGGGCCGCCTTTTTATGGGCTTCGGCGATTGTTCTCTTTAAAAAAAGCGGGGAAACCATTTCTCCCCTGGCCCTTAATATCTTTAAATGCACTGTAACGCTTGCGCTTTTAACCCCGACGCTCCTGCTCTTCAATATCGAACTGTTTCCGGACCGTCCCATGTCCGACTGGCTCATTTTCAGTCTGTCCGGTATTTTTGGAATCACCCTTGCAGACACGTTTTTCTTTATGGCCCTGTCTCGTCTGGGAGCCGGAATGACAGCGGTGGTCGACTGCCTTTACCTCCCGATGATTTTGTTTTTTTCCTTTATTTTTCTGGATGAAGTTCTTGGCGTAAAAGGTCTTTGCGGCGCAGGCCTGGTGATAAGTGCCGTCATCATCAGTTCGGCGGCCAGACCGGTGGCAACCGTTACCCGTAAAAACCTTATCCAGGGAATTGTTCTGGGAATTCTGGCAGTTTCACTGCTGGCCGGAAGCATTATCATGATCAAGTACCGATTAAAGGAGGTTTCTGTTCTATGGGCCTCCTTTGTAAGAATGCTGGCCGGCACGACAGGGCTTTACCTGCTGGCCGTCCTGCATTCCGACAAAAAAAGTCTTTTGGCCGAACTTTATCCGTCAAAGAGCTGGCAAACAGCCCTGCCTGCCTCGATCATCGGCAACTATATGGCCATGATCGCATGGCTGGCCGGCATCAAGTACATACTGGTTTCCGTAGCGGCGGTTTTGAACCAGCTATCGGCAATTTTCATATTCATTCTGGCCGCTATATTTCTTAAAGAACCGGTAACCCTTCCCAGGCTGTCGGCCACCCTTTTGGCTGTATCAGGCGCAATAATTGTTGCCACCACCGTTAATTAGTGTCTGCTTTACAAAAGTGCAAACCGATAAATAAAGAATACCAAATTCTTATTTTTCACCTACATATGCTTCAGCAAGGTTGATTATATGGCTTGTCATATGTTCAAATTCAGAAATCATGTTGATGTATATTAGACCTGCAATACTGTCGCAGGTCCCAGTCTTAAGTCTTTCCATATTCTTCTTTCGAACAAATTCTGCAAATTCTCTTATATTCTGTTTTTTTACATTGGCCTCGGGAAGGAAAGATTGATTTTTGTTTATGTACCCGGTATTTGAAAGATCATAAAATTTTATCACTTTGCCTATGATTTTATTCAAATCAAAAATTGCTTCTTCAGAAAAACTGATATTATTATAACTGACGCGTTTTGAAATCGATACTACCCTTTCGCAATAATCACCAATACTTTCAAGTTCATCAACAGCCCGTATCATGCTTTGATTTTCCTTTCTCTGATCCTGATTAAGGTCTTTAGAGGAAAGTTTTACAAGATAAACGGTTATTTCTTTTTGAATATTGTCAATATGTTCTTCAAGTACAAAAACCTGTTTGACACTTTCTTTGATACTTCCTTTTTGTGACAAAATATCATGTGTCAGTTGCAGCATGGTGGAGACCTTTTCCCCAAGTGTCAGAATTTCGATCCTGGCTTTTTCCAAAGCAAGGGAAGGAATACTTAAAAATTCCGGATCAATAAATTTAAGTTCTGTTTTCACTTCTTCTTCCTTATCAGGGACAAGAACTATGACAATTTTAGCAAGAATTCCTAAAAAAGGTAGCCAGATAATCGTATTCAAAATATTGAACATTGAATGGGACATGGCAATATACTGGGCTATCTGAGGCGCTTCACCGGCCTGGTTCAGTGTGTTGGCGGGAACATGAGCCCATCCTAATACATCAAAGACCATATAATGAACAAAAGAAACATATGGTTTAAATATCAATATGATCAGAGTGACGCCTAATACATTAAAAACAATATGGGCATATGCGGCTCTTTTTGATGCTGTGGTTCCTCCTATGCTGGCCAGAAAAGCCGTAACTGTCGTCCCAATGTTTTCTCCAAGAAGCAGGGCCGCCGCACCTTCAAAAGACAGTACGCCGCTGATGGCAAGCGCAATGGTTATACCAAGGGTTGCACTTGAAGATTGAATGATCGTTGTCAGAATAGCTCCAACAGCCACAGACATTATTATGGCCCCGTAGCTTGCCGCACCGAATTTTGAAAACCAGGCAATGAAGGCGGGCTCTGCTTTAAGAACGGAAAATCCTGTTTTCATTGTAACAAGTCCAAAAAAAATAAATCCCAACCCCATGGTCAACTGGCCAAAAAACTTCCATGATTCCTTTTTTGAAAAAAGCGCAAAACCAATGCCGATCCCCAGCATTGGGAGTGCGTATTTTGTAATTTTGATGGCAATAATCCACCCTGTAATGGTAGTGCCGATATTTGCTCCACAAATCACACCAATAGCCTGCTGCAGCTCCATAAGACCGGCCTTGACAAAACCTACTACCATAACGGTAGTGACAGAGCTGCTCTGGATTGTGCATGTTACAAAGATGCCGACCGCCACAGCAACCAAGCGGTTTGTGGTCAATGCGTTGATTGCCTGTCTCAGCCTGTCCCCGGCAAGTTTCTGCAGAGAATCCGACATGGCATGCATACCATACATGAATAATCCAAGCCCACCTATTGTGTTAAAGATAATTGCTTGAAGCAAAATGATTCTCCATAAATTGAAGGTGTAAAAAAATAGTAACTATAATTGTCAGACCCAATATATACTTCTTAATTCGACTTAGCAATCCACGTTTTATGAACGTGGTCAGAGGCTGAAAGCTCTGCCTGAAGAACGCTCACGTGCTATCACTCGATTCGAGTTGTTCCCGCAACATCGAGAAAGGAGATGGGGGTTATTGCGTGTATCCAAGCCGTTCCACGACATTTTTCAATCCGGCCAGCGGCCCCTTGAAATCCGGCACAATCATATCCGAAGTCCAATCTGCCCGCAACTCCCGGCTGACCGTCAGAGATGCGCTGTCATCATCCAGTACGTCAGTGGTAAGATATGTGCTCAAACCGGCCCTGGCCGCGACCATGTCATTGACAGAATCATTGCCGACCATCAGACAGAATTCGGGCGATTCATCGATTTTTTGACAAATCTGTTGATAATACTCGAATCTTGGTTTGCAAAACGACATATTCTCAATATGGGTGATAAAATAAAAAGGTATGTGCTCCAGTCCGGCCCAGGCAAGACGTTGTCGCTGAACTTCCACGGGAAAAATCGGATTTGACGCCAGCACCAGTTTGATATTGGTTTTCACGAGATAGTCAAACAGTTCGTGCAGGGATTCGGGCAGCGAAATGATCCTCTCCAGGCTGTTGAATTCAGTTTCGTAAAAGTGCGAAAATCGTTTCCACAGCTCTTCGGGTCGGACCGGGATTCCGGCTGCAAAAGCATCCATAAAAAACCGGGCATTGGCAACTTTGCCTTGATTCTTCAGGAGGCTTATGGTTGCATTTTTCAATAGTTCCTGAAACTGTGCCGCCGGGATAATATCGCTGAAACTGGTCGCTATACGTTCAAAATATTGATCATAAAAATCATTCTCATTAAATAATATCAAGGTGTTGTCCAGATCAAACAAAATCGCTTTAAGCATATTTTAATTATATCCTTTGTATGCGCTTATATGTGTTTATATGTGTTAAAAAAATCCCCACGTTCAATGTTCAGAAATGTAGAGTCGCCAAAAATAATTTTCCCATTTTGATTGACTTTTTCCCAAAATTAAAATATTTGTTACCGAACATAAGCCTTATTTGCATAGTCTTCGCGGCTTGTCACCACTTGAATATCTGAATCCTGAGCCATAGAACGAATATGACCTTTTTAATCACATTGATAACAGACAGATGCCCATCGAAGCAAGAACAGCGGCAATTATATTTTAAAACATACCGACCCCTCCTGTTAGCTTACCGCTGATTAATACATGCTGGAAGCCATTGTCAAATTTTCTTTAGCCAAAAATATGCCATTTTAGCAGGTGGAATAATCAGTATGCCGCATTGAATCAAAAAAACAAATTGTGATAATTATGATTGACTTTTTGTTTTGAAATCATTATATGGCGGCCTTAAGGTTTCGTTAACGTTTGAAGGGCGAATGATTCTAAACTTTTCTTTAATAAATAAGGAGGTCTATAACAAAAAATTCCATATCTTTAATTCAAAAAAAGGTTGTTGTAATTGAGGATAGTCTTTCATTACCGGAAAAAATTAAAAAATAACGGCAGGCTTGCAATAAACCGGGCCTGACAAGGCTCACCATCCGGTAATAAAGCGAAATTTTGGCATCTACATAAAGATTAGGAGACCAATCATGACGGTAAGAAACTTGCAACCGGGAACACTTCTGACCAGTGGAATCGGTCTGAACATGTTCTCTGATGACGAGTTGGAAAAAATTCACCTGGCTACTCTGGAAATACTTCTGGAGATAGGGGTCAAGGTGGACAGCACCCAGGCTCTTGAAATTTTTGACGGGGCCGGCTGTAACGTCAATAAAAAAACCAGAATAGTCA
>CAYQNS010000231.1:0-5762 GCA_964418755.1 uncultured Desulfobacteraceae bacterium | reverse complement strand
TTGCACAGGCCACAGCTGAAGGGATCAAAAAAGTTGCTGAATCTTTAAATATGGCTGGAGGAGAAACAGCCGCAAATTTAAGAGTGGCGGAAAAGTATATCGCAGAATTTGGAAATTTGGCAAAAGAGAATAATACTATGATTATCCCGGCTAATATGGGAGATATTTCAGCAATGGTTGCAACAACTATGTCTGTCTTGGGACACACCAAAAAGACATCCCCGAATCAAAGTTCCTGATATAAGGGTCGCGAAAAATAATAAGTATCTCAGGATTGCGCCGGATTTTGGCTCGCCTTCGAGGCGCACAGCCTATAGCATACTTTACGTATTCAATGGGTTATGAAACGAAGACACGCAGCAGTGAAGCGTAGCGCTGACTCGAGCCAAAACACCTGATTACCAAAATACGCACTGCTTTCCAACCTTGGTGGAGGATGCCAAACGAAGACATCAATCCAGCAGTTGTATTAATTCCGGAATGGAAGCAATGGTATGATACCCTTTGGCTTTGGCAAGTCTGCGTTTGCCGCCGGTCCGATCGATGAGGACCGGAAATTTCACCCTGTCCAGAAGCGGAATGTCGGTATATCCGTCCCCCACGGCAATACAATTTTCTGGTAAAATGTTATTGGCATGCAGAGCTGTGAGCTTGTCCTTCGGGGCCAGGATGGAATAGCGCATGCCGAAAATACGGCTGTTTCTGATTGTAAGTCTGTTGGCCAGGATATGGCTGAAACAGTTGCCGATCCCTGCAAATTCAAGTACCCTCCGGCTGAGGTCGGCCGTGCCGCAACTGATAACCAGCATCTCATACCCGCGCCTGGCCAGCTCGCGGACGCTGCTGCGGTCGATTTCTGATATTTTTTCGGCCAGCTTTTCAGCAACTATGTCCAGGGCATGAATGGGTGTGTTTTTCAAGAGCCTGACATAGGGCCATTTGAAATATTTTCCGGGCAGCCACTCTTTTTTGTCGGCATAAATGATGGCTCGGGACGCAATTTTTTTGTGGAAAGGAAATTTAAAAGCAACCTGCTGCATCTGAAAGATCAAAAGTGATTGCTCACTGTCATAGGGATCAATGGGCAAAAGAGTCCCGTCAAAATCCCATATTATGGTTGGTTTTTTCATAGCAAAGCCGGTCACTTTCCAGTATTCTCACTATCGCCGTTGATTTCTTTTCATCGCAAATTCCGGTATTTTTTAAACCACGGGATACAGGAAATACACGAAATGCCTGTATAAATTTGCCTGCAATTTATATACTGGGGATAGATTGTCAAGTTTAAACATTTTTTTGTTGATCGCCCAATGGTTATCAGGTAAAGGAATTATCTTTCAATAATTAAAAAAAATCCATTTTCCGGCGGACGAGCGGCAGCCCGCCTAATAAATTCTCCCTCACCCAAAGCAAGGTGGCCATGCTTACCATTACCAAAGAATTTATCTTCAGTGCAGCCCACAGGCTGTATCAACGCAAACTGTCTTTCCAGGAAAACCGTTCGGTGTACGGCAAATGCTGTAACCTGCACGGGCACACCTATCGTCTGCGCGTCAGTGTCGCCGGTACAACAGATAACGCCGGTATGATTATTCACTTTGCAGACCTTAAAAAAATAGTTACTGACAAAATTATTAGCCGCTATGATCAAACGTTTTTAAACGACCTGGCGGAATTTGCGGATATACCCGCCACAGCCGAAAACATGGTTTGTCATATTTTTCGTGTTCTGGAAAAACCCCTGTCTGCGATGGATATTCAGCTAAAGGCTGTGACGCTGTTTGAAACGCCGACCTCATGGGCAACAATAACCTGCGATGCTTGAAATTACCGAAATATTTACCTCTCTGCAGGGAGAGGGCCCTTTCATGGGACAACCGGCAGCATTCGTGCGGCTGAGCCGCTGTGTCCCCCCGTTTTGCCCGTGGTGTGATACGGTTTACGCCCGTAACAGGGGGCAAATGCTTGAAATCAGTCAAGTCGTGGATCGGGTACTGGAATTTAAAAATAATTTTGTGGTCATCACCGGGGGTGAACCGTTTCTGCAATGGGATTCGGGGCTGCAACAACTGGAAGAGCGGCTGCTTGCCGCCGGATGCCGGATTCAGTACGAAACCAGCGGAAAGCTTGAAATTCCCGTAAGCTGCCGCGGATTTAAGGTCTGCTCGCCTAAATTCATCGAGGGGGCATGGCAGTTTGTGGAAGCCAACATCGATGTGGCCGATATTTTCAAGTTTGTGGTAGCAGATGACTTCAGAATGCTGGAAGATTTTATTAAAAAACATAAAATTCCCGGTCAAAAAGTCTGGATGATGCCGCTGGGGGCCGGCCGGGCAGATCAGATGGAGTCGTTTGCCCGTGTGTGGGAATATTGCGTGCGAAAAAAATTCAACTTTGCACCCCGCCTTCATATTCTGGCTTTTGACCGGCGGAAAGGAATATAAAAAATGACAGATGCAATTGCTGTCCTGTCCGGTGGTATGGATTCAACGGTGATGCTGGTCCATACACTGGATAAAGGCAAAACCGTTGCCGCATTGAGCTTTGACTACGGTTCAAAGCACAATGCGCGAGAGATCCCCATGGCCGCCGACTTGTGCAAAAAACTGGGTGTCGCCCACCAGGTTGTATGCCTGCCGTTTATGAATAAACTGTTTTCTTCCAGCCTGCTGCAGTCCGGCGGCAAAATTCCCGATGGAGGCTATGAACAGTCCACCATGCAAAGTACGGTGGTCCCTTTCCGTAACGGTATTTTAATCTCCATTGCAGTGGGGTATGCCGAATCTACAGGAGCAAAAGAAGTCCTGCTGGGATCCCATGCCGGTGATCATTTTATCTACCCGGACTGCCGGCCGGAATTTAACAGGGCTTTTTCTAAAACCGTTGATCTTGGAACCGACGGCAAGGTCAGCCTCTCTTTTCCCTTTGAACATATTGACAAACGGGGCATTGGTGACCTGGGACGCGGCCTCGGCGTTGATTTCGCCATGACCTGGACCTGTTACAAGGGCGGTTCTGTTCACTGTGGGGTCTGCGGAGCCTGTCTTGAACGCAAACATGCCTTGCGATATGATCAGGGGCTGGATGTGACAAGGTATAAACAATGATTGCAACGAACGATCCGAACATCCCCCTGGGGAAAAAAATAAGCCACAGCCGGCAATATGACCCGGGACAGCTTTTTGCCCTTCACCGGGCAGATGCCCGGAGCAGCCTGGGCATCGGGACGAAGCTCCCCTTTTACGGCGCCGACTTTTGGAATGCCTATGAAATTTCATGGCTAAATGAACAAGGCAAACCCTGCGTGGCCATGGCGGAAATTATTTTCCCGATAACCAGCACCCATATCATTGAATCAAAATCCCTAAAGCTGTATTTAAACTCGTTTAACCAGACGTACTTTAATTCACCCCGGGAGGTAGCTGCCGCTATAGAAAGAGACCTTTGCCGGGTTGCCGTGGGCGATGTTGCCGTAGAGCTTACCCTGCCGTCGCAATTTTATCTGTCAAAGTTGACCGAACCTGAAGGAATCTGTCTGGATAATCAGGAAATTCAGATCGATCAATATCACCTCTTCCCGGATTTCCTGGTTTCCGGTGGGCAAAGGGGCAGCGAAAGGCTGTTTTCAAACCTGCTTAAAACCAACTGCCCGGTCACCGGTCAGCCGGACTGGGCCACGGTTGTCATCGATTATACCGGCCATAGGATCAATCATGCCGGGCTGCTGCGGTATCTTGTTTCTTTTCGGGAACATACCGGATTTCACGAAAACTGTGTCGAGCGTATTTTTGTTGATATAAAAAGACGCTGCAATCCTGAAAAACTTTTTGTTCATGCCTGCTTCACCCGTCGCGGAGGTATTGATATCAACCCCTTCAGGTCCAGCTTTCCAGCGGTTCCGGAGAATCACCGGTATACACGTCAATAAATAACGGTCATATGACTAAAAAAATTCTTGACACCTTGCAAAGCAGTATTTATATTATAGTCAAATGACTAAAATGGGAGGTTTTAGTAAGTGCCCAGACCCAAGAAACCAAGATTTATATCCGGATATCCCGTGATGAGTGCTTTTGTACCCGAGGGGATTCCTATTACCGGTGAAGTGACTGTTGCAGTAGAGGGCATGGAGGCTGTGAGATTAAGTGATTTTGAGGGTCTGGATCAGGAATCCGCTGCCGGGCGCATGGAAATTTCTCGTCAAACCTATGGGCGGGTGCTGGCCGAGGCCCGGCAAACCATTGCTACGGCACTGGTTACAGGTAAGACATTGAGAATCGGCGGCGGAATGTATGAATTAAAAGGTAAGGGCCGGTGCAGGCGCCGCAGAAGAGGGGGCCGGCAAATGCCCTGAACCAAACATCCAACACAAGGAGGTCAAAATGCCTAGAGGAGATGGAAAAGGCCCGGATGGTCAGGGGCCGGGAACAGGAAGAGGCCAGGGCGGCTGCCGCCCGGATGGCACAGCGGAAAACACTGGACGCGGTCAGGGCCGTGGTCAAGGCCGAGGTCAAGGTCAGGGCCAAGGTCAAGGTCAGGGCCAAGGTCAAGGCCGAGGTCAAGGTCAGGGCCAAGGTCAAGGTCAGGGGCAAGGTCAAGGCCAAGGTCAAGGTCAGGGGCAAGGTCAAGGCCAAGGTCAAGGTCAGGGGCAAGGTCAAGGCCGAAGATAATTTTCTATAAATAGATAAAAGGAGGAAATGATTATGCCTGGATTTGATAGAACAGGACCCCAGGGCGCCGGTGCCATGACCGGGGGCGCCAGAGGGTATTGTAATCCGGCCACACGTGCTACTGCTGCCAACGCCAATATCCCCAGGGGTGCTGGTTATGGACGGGGCTATGGACGAGGCTATGGACGAGGCTATGGGGCTGGGTATTATCCGCCGCAGACAGCGCCTTATTATGGTGGAACAGGAGACGAAGCTTCTGCGATAAAGGCTGAAACCGATCATCTGAAAGAGACGTTAAACTCAATCAACGAAAGGCTTGAGGCCCTGGAGAAAAAAGTCTCTGAATAACTTAAATATTGTAAATTAAGTAATGTTCCGCAACAACAAGGGGCGGTGCTTGATTGCCCCGCCCCTGATTTTTTTAATTTTGCGGCATCAGCGAAAAAATAAACCTTGATGCTTCTCCCATCAAGGTTTATCCATATAATCGTAATTATAACTTTTTGGCTTTTTCCCGCAACAGAAAGTGATAAATCAAATCAGAGTAACGATCCAGTTCAAGCATGCCCTTGCCGGAAACAGCGTAACGCCAGAACCCATAGAGTTTTGTCAGATTGATGAGACGCCGGCTGTATGATTGCCAGTTAAAATGCTCATGGACGCGTTGAATTCCGTTACCGGATATCTCTTTCCAGCAATCCGCATTCTCCTGGCACATTTGAATAAAATTTTCCAGACTGTGCCCAATCAACTCCGGTTTGCTTGTATTCAGTAAAAAGCCGCTCACCCCGTATTCGATGATCTCCAGCGGCCCGCCGAATTTGGGCGCAAATGTGGGAAGCCCGGAAACCATCGCCTCTATGATCGTAAGTCCAAAGGCTTCGAACAATGCCGGTTGTACAAAAATTCCTTTCCGGTCGGCGATAATTCTATATACTTCGCCGGTATCAAGTTTGTTTATACTGGGCAGCCAGCGCACTTTTCCATGCAGATCAAAGCGATCGATGAGATCATAGACCTTGATGATCTCATTGCGCTCGGCGGTGGTCCCCAAAAACTGGACAATGTGATAAGCTCTAAGTCAGCCTAACC
>CAYQNS010000230.1:0-5764 GCA_964418755.1 uncultured Desulfobacteraceae bacterium | reverse complement strand
ATGATAATTTTCTGCTGATTTTTTAAAATAAAACTTGACTACAATAAACCAGGCCCGGAGCAAATACCGACGATTTTTTCGCAAAGGAATTTACCCCAACATCTGTATACTGGAAAACGTTAAGTTTAATGAAGGCGAACTTAAAACATACATGGATGAGATCGGCAGGGATCTTTTTACATCAGATTTTCAGTCTACCCTCCACCAGTTTGAAGAAGCAGACAACTTCGGTTCCCTGATCCTGCCAGCCTTAACCGATACCAGCTTTATTCTGCAGCGGATAAATGAGAAGGATATTTCCGGCAATGTATTTTTGTTTCAGACTCATAAGAAGATTCTGAAAGTGATGAAACAGGCTGATGTGCTTAGCTCGAAATACCATGTGGTGGTTGCAAATCCGCCTTATATGGGAAGCAAGGGTATGAATGGGAGACTGGGATCTTTTGCCAAAGACAATTATCCAGATAGCAAGTCCGATCTTTTTGCTATGTTTATAGAGCGAGATCTTGATCTTGTAAAAAAAAGCGGGATGGTTGCTATGATCACAATGCAGAGCTGGATGTTTTTGTCATCTTTTCAAAAATTCCGGAAAAAGATTGTGGATCAGAATACGATACTTTCAATGGCCCATTTAGGGGCAAGAGCTTTTGATAGCATTGGAGGTGAAGTCGTTTCAACAACTGTATTTATCTTGAAAAATGAATACCAGCCAGATCTTAAAGGACATTTTTTACGTATAGTTGATGGATTAAACGAAACCAGCAAAAAAAAATCCATGCTAAATGCAATTTCTAATGCAGAGCAAGATAGAATATTTTATACATCGACAAAAGATTTTAATAAAATCCCAGGTTGCACAATCGCTTATTGGGTAAGCCATTCTATATTCAACGCATTTTCCGAAGGTGAAAAACTTGGGAATCTTGGTGAAATAAAAACTGGAATGTCCACAACCGACAACGAAAGATTTGTTCGTCTCTGGCATGAAGTTAAAATTAACTCAACATCTTTATATAATGGGGAAAAATGGATTCCTTACAATAAAGGGGGAGGGTTCAGAAAATGGTTCGGTAATTTAAATTGTTTCGTTAATTGGGAAGATGACGGAGATGAGATTAAAAAGTGGGTTGTAAATAATCCTAAAGATCCTGACACTAAGCATTGGTCACGTCGAATTTTTAATATCGAGTATTTTTTCAAAACTTGCGTTACTTGGGGAGATATAAGCACCGGAGCTATTTCGATCCGCCATCTCGATTCAGGAGCTATAAATGACAGTGTTGGAATTGGGTTTTATCCTAAAGAAAAAAAATCGCGAAATAAAGTTTTCCAATTTTTGAATTCGAAGGTGTCGAAAAAATTTACAGATATTCTATGCCCAACAGTGCATTTTAATCCAGGTGCAATGTCAAAAGTACCAGTGCTGGGGTGTGACTTTATTGATTTTTCCGAAGAACTTATTAGCATTTCAAAAAATGATTGGAATTCTTTTGAAACCGCATGGGATTTTAAAAGTCTCCTTCTCAGCGATCCAAAATACTGCCAACCTGAAATGCAAAAGACTTATATAAAGTTGCGTTCCCACTGGAACAATATGACCCTCGAAATGCAGCGCCTCGAAGAAGAAAACAACCGCATTTTCATTGAAGCATACGGCCTGCAGGATGAATTAACCCCGGACGTACCTTTAAAAGAAATCACCCTTACCTGCAACCCCCATTACCGCTATAATGGAAATAAATCTGAAGAAGAACTTGAAGCCCTGCTGCTGGCAGACACCATGCGAGAATTTATTTCTTATGCCGTGGGATGCATGTTTGGCCGGTATTCTCTGGACAAACCCGGCCTGATTCTGGCCAATCAGGGAGAGACCATTAAAGATTATTTGAAACAGATCCCTGAGCCCACCTTTCCCGCTGATGATGACAACGTGATTCCCATGCTGGATGGGGACTGGTTTACAGATGATATTTCCGAACGATTTAAAAAATTCCTGCGCATTACCTTTGGCGAGGATTATTATGAGGAAAATCTGAAATTCATTGAAGATGCCATTGGGAAAGACATCCGCAAATTTTTCTTAAAAGATTTCTATACCGATCACATCAGACGATACAAAAAACGCCCCATATACTGGCTCTTTTCAAGCCCCAAGGACAGCTTTAACGCATTGATCTATATGCACCGCTATCGCCCGGACACCGTCAGCGTTGTGTTAAATGATTATCTGCGGGAGTTTCGCACCAAATTGACTGCCCGTAAAACCCATCTGGAACAAATCAGTATCAGTGCTTCGGCTTCCAAAACAGAAAAAGTAAGGGCGCTTAAAGAGATTGAAAAATTGAAAAAAATGATCGACGAACTGGAAGCGTATGAACGTGAAGTCATCTATCCCCTGGCCGCGGAACAGGTGGAGATAGACCTTGATGATGGTGTAAAGGTGAACTATCCTAAATTCGGAACAGCTTTGAAAAAGGTCCCCGGTTTGAGCGCCAAATAAGGAAATAAACAATGGATTCCCGAATTACACAGGCCCTGAATAAACTGTTTGAAAAGCATCGCATTGTCTTCTGGTATGATGTCAAAAAAGAATTGCGCAAAGAGTATGATGTCCTTGATCTGCCGGGCATTGAAAAAATCGAACTGACCAATAACGAATTCGGCGTCAAATATCGCATTTTAAGAGAACAGGCCAATGATAAATTCCTGATTTACCACGAGGGGCCACAACCGGCCCACATTGATAACTGGCTGCTGGATGTGCAACTGGCACATGTTGAATTCAGAACGGACCAGGTCTCCATCTGGCTTGCCGAACTTGAACTTGGTCTTGAATTTACCGATGTAGTGCAATCCCATACCGTGTTTTATGGGGCAGCCAAACGCAGAGATGCACTTAAACGCCTGCTTACAGCCGATGACACAGTCGGTATGATTCGACTAAAGATGCTTGCCGTATGCACGGGGGCAGATTCGCGCATTGACAATGTCATGGAAGCCCTGTTGGCGGAGCTGGCCGAGCAAAAAGAGGATAAGATCAATCTGATTTCTCGCTGTAACCTGGATGACTTTCTCTGGGAGCAGGTGAAACGGTGCTATGGATACAGCTCCGATACACCGGGTGTTCAGGATTTTGTGATTGAGCTGTTTAAATCCTGTTATGCCATGGGAACTGACGGCGATATTAAGTTAACCGGGGATGCACTGGTGTTTCTTAAACGGTGGAAAGACAGTCGCCGGCATGGAGTCTCTTTTGAATTTCTGTCAAACCAGTGTGCTGAATTGCTGAATATGGAGCAGGATATAGGCCAGCGTGATTTCCAAAAGCTGGTTGAACTGGATTATTTTCGGTTGATTGACCAGAAAATCATCAGTGAACTGGTCCGCAATGTGGCCGACAGAACCATTTCCGCCGGGGATTGTGCGTTGGTAGTCCGTCAGAGAAGACAAAGCCACTGGTATGACAATTTTGAGCATATCTATAATGCCGTGGATGTCGCAGCACAGTTTGTCCAGCATCTGGAAGAAGCAAAACTGACCATGGAATCCATGGCAGACGGCATACAGCGTTACAGCCGGTCATGGTTCCGACTTGATCAGATGTACCGGAAATTTATTTATCATTTGCGGCGGTCGGGCCAGGCCTCTTTGCTGGAAACGCTTACAGACCGAATAGAAAATCTTTATACCAACAATTTTCTGCTGAAGGTAAATGACAACTGGCAGCAGGTGGTTGATGCAGCCGACAGATGGAATGTTCCAGCCGTCCCACGCCAAAAGGATTTTTTTAAAAAATCGGTTCTTCCTTTTCTTAAACAAAATAAAAAAGTTTTCGTTATCATATCCGATGCTCTGCGCTATGAAATCGGCGAAGAGTTTTTAAGCCTGATCCGCCGGGAAGACCGGTATGAAGCCCGGCTTGAACCTTGTTTGTCCATGATGCCCAGCTACACACAAATGGGAATGGCTGCTCTTTTGCCGAATGCGGAAATCAAAATCGCGGACAATGACACCGGAACTGTGATTGTCGACGGGCAGAGTTCTCAGGGGCTTTCCAATCGGATCAAGATTTTAAACAATGGCGGTAAATGGAAAGCAAGTGCCGTTACCGCCGATAATTTCATGGCAATGCCCCGTGAGGGAGATGAAGGCTACCGGGCGTTATTCAGAGAGCATGATGTGGTCTATATCTATCACAACCGCATTGATGCCACAGGGGATAAGCGAGACAGCGAGGAACGCACTTTTGAAGCCGCGCATGAGTCTTTGGATGAATTGGTTAAAATCGTGCGAAAACTCTCAACGGCCAATGTGACCAACATGATCGTTACCGCGGATCATGGATTTATTTATCAGCATCGCGTAATTGATGAGAGTGATTTTGCCGGCAACGTCGCCGAAGGTGATGAGATCCTTTTCCGGAATAGACGATTCATCCTGGGCAAAGGCTTGAAAGCCAACAGCAGCATGAAGCGGTATACATCGGCAGAACTGGGGCTTTCCGGCGAAATGGAAGTACTGATCCCCAAATCTATCAATCGCCTCAGGTTAAAGGGCTCCGGCAGTCGTTTTGTTCATGGCGGTGCTGCGCTGCAGGAAACGGTGATCCCGGTTGTCCATATTAACAAGAGACGGAAAAGCGATATTGCGCTGGTGGGTGTGGATATTATCCGCGGTGCCACATCCATTATTACATCCGGTCAACTGGGTGTAGCGCTTTACCAGAAAGAAGCGGTCAGTGACAAGGTCCAGCCGAGAAATTTGAGGGCCGGTATATACACGGAAGCCGGCGAACTGATATCCGACTGTCATGAGCTGACGTTTGATCTGACATCTGAAAACCCGAGAGAACGGGAGCAGCAGGTGCGCTTTGTGCTGACCAGAAAGGCAGATGATGCCAATGGTCAAGAGGTCATACTACGGTTGGATAAAAAGATTTCCGGCACATCCCATTTCAAAGAATACAAATCGGCAAGGTATTTAATGCGAAGGTCGTTTACCAGTGATTTTGATTTTTAAGGACAGATGAAATGAACGGACTTGACCAAAAAATAAATGAACACTTTTCCGGGCTGGTGGTTCGGAAAGATCTCGTAAAAACAGTCAAAGGCAACGCCATTGTGCCGACATATGTGCTTGAGTATCTGCTTGGGCAATACTGTGCGACAAATGACGAAGCAACAATTCAGTCCGGGATTGAAACCGTAAAAGAAATTTTGCGTAAACATTACGTTCATCGAAATGAAGCCGGCCTGATTCGCTCCACCATAAAAGAACGCGGAAGGCACAAGGTCATTGATAAAATCAGCGTTTCCTTAAATGACAAGACGGATGCTTATGAGGCAACCTTTTCCAATCTCGGCATCAAAAAGGTGCTTGTTGACTCAGGCACCATCAAAGCCCATCCCAAACTGCTGGTCAGTGGTGTCTGGAGTATTGCAGACATTGAATATTACTTTACAGAAGACAAAAGCGCCAGTCCATGGATTCTTGGTTCTCTGAAACCAATCCAGATATCGCATTTTAATTTTGATGGATATGTTGAAACCAGAAAAAAATTTACCACCGAAGAATGGATTGATCTGCTGCTTCAAAGTATCGGCTTTAACCCGGAGATGTTTGGAAAGCGGAGCAAATTGACGCAGTTGGCAAGGCTTATCCCGTTTTGTGAGCGAAATTATAATTTGATCGAGCTTGGCCCGAAAGGGACCGGAAAATCACACATCTATTCAGAGTTTTCACCCCATGGCATCCTTATTTCAGG
>CAYQNS010000229.1:0-5860 GCA_964418755.1 uncultured Desulfobacteraceae bacterium | reverse complement strand
GAACCTGAAATCCTGAAAAGCAAAAATTTTAAAACGGCAATCAACGGCCTGGCCATCGGAGATGTTACAGGCGATGGTGAAAATGAGATTGTGTTCACCGGTGATAATACGGTTTTTATCTATCGCCTCCAAGATGGACAGTTCGTCAAGGTAACGGAAATCAAGGGCCGAAAATACAACAAATATTTAAGTCTTGACGTGGCCGACATCAATGGCAACGGTATGGCCGAAATATTTGTCACCAGCATCGATCCCAAAGGACGGCTGAACTCCTTTGTTCTGGAATGGAACAACGGGATTTTGCGCCCCCTAGTAGAAAAAGCCGACTGGTACTTTCGGATTTTATCACTACACGGCAACAGTCCTTTGCTTCTCGGCCAGAGACGCGGCGCGGGGTATACCGATGCAAATGAATATGAACTGGACCGGTCGGCAGGTCTTTTTCTGTCAGGCATCCATGAACTGCAGTGGCAAAACGGGTCTTATGAGCCTGGCCCCAGGATAAATACTCCCAAAGGATTGAACCTTTACAGTTTTATTTACGGCGATGTCGCCAATGACGGCACCAGGATGACCGTCTTTTTTACGGAAAATGATTCTTTGCGTCTCCTGGACCCCACCGGCCGCCTCGTATGGAAAAGCAGGGAACCCTATGGGGGCAGTACCGCTTATCTGGATTACCCTACGGGCGACACCAGTATGGACCGCTTTTATCTGCCCCAGCGGATTCTGATCTCCGATCTGGACCGGGACGGAAAAAATGAAGTCATCACGGTTAAAAACCATGAAATCGGCCGCCGTTTTCTGGCACGGCTCCGAAATTTCAGCAATGGCTGGATCGAGGCCCTGGCATGGAATAAAATTACCTTTACACAGAAATGGCGTACCAGTGAGATCCCCGGCTACATCAGTGATTATGCCGCAGGCGATATTGACCATGACGGACAACAGGAACTGATTTTTGCAGTGGTTCAAAAAGAAGGCGGCATCATGGCCGGAAAAAACAGTTTTATTGTCGTCAGAAAAATACTGCCGGCGGCTCAATAGGGCAGTGCTGAATGAATGATGGATGGTGAATTAATTCTTGACTCGCGCACAGCTCGCAAAAAAAACAACTATTTAAATTTATTAAAAAACCTTCGCGTCTTTGCGCCTTTGTGTGAGATATTTTAGTTCCGGATTATCCGGGTAAGGAGGTGATCAATAAGCACGGACTCACAGGGAGAATATTTATAAATGATATCTAAAATTGCACGAGGAGGAGAATAGATGAAAAAAATTACAATGATGACAATTGTCATAGGTGTGGCATTTTTGCTAGCGGCCCCGGCCCTTGCCCTTGATGCCGGCAGCCTGAATTTCAGCGGTGAATACCGGGCTAGGGGTTTCAGCCACTCCGCCATCAATCTGGATGATGACGATGCCACCAGTTCCTATTATGACATGCGCCTCCGGGTTAAAACTACCTATAAAGTGACTGATAACATCAGCCTTACCACCCGGTTTGACGCGCTGGACAAGGTCTGGGGAGATGACGATGAGGACGGCAGCGATTTCGAAAATATCGACTTTGATGCGGCATACATGACCATCAAAACCCCTGTCGGCGGGTTTCTGATCGGCCGTTATCCCACCACCAAATTCGGCACCGGCCTGGCGGACTCCGCCGATAACGAGGACCGCATCATCTATGTGCTGCCCATCGAGAACTGGACATTTGCCGCATCTATGCAAAAATCCAATGAATTTGACAAGGGCACGGACGTGTCGGATGCCGACAACCACAAATACGCCATCGTATCCCAGTACAAAGGCAAAAATTTTACCGCCGGTGCACTGCTGGGCATCTATGATTACAAAACTCTGCCCGTACCCCTCCAGCTGGATGAATTTATTATAAATTACGGCGCTTATAATGATGCCGTTGATGCTGCTAATTTTGCTTCTGCGACATTGGGTGGGACCATCAATGGAGCCTTAGCTGCAGGTTATCCCCAGGCTTTAATAGACAACGATCTTGCAATTCCTGGAGCCACATTGCCTGGAGTTCCTGATTTAAACGCTTTGGCAAATAATGCAGACGCAGCAACAGGCCAAGCCACATACGCAGGTTCTTTGATCTCTTCCGGCAGCCCGGAAGTCTACGAGGTATTTGCCTATGTCCCGGAAGCTTTTTTTATAGGCAAATTCGGTTCTTTCGGTATCGAAGCGGAAATCGATTACGCCACAGGTAAAGCCGAGAATGCCACTGACGGCAAGGAAGATCTGGACGCCAGTTTGCTCATGTACCTGGCCGAAGCCACCTATGACGCCGGCCCGGTTACCTTTCGCGGCGGTTATGTTTATATTTCCGGCGATGAAGACCCTTATGACGATGAAGTCACTTGTTTTGGCTATGTCGAGCGCAGTGCAGACCTTGACAAAACCTTTATTCTGACTGGTAATGACGGCGATGCCCGGGTAGGTGCAGGACTGGACGGCTATGGTTCGGACAGTGCTTTGGGCGGATACGGCACGGTAGCCGCCGGTGAAGTCACAGACTTTCGTTATCCTGCGGTCAGGGCCGGCATCAAAATGTTTTACGCCGGCATCACCTATGCGCCGACGGAAAACCTGAGTTTCGATTTTCTCTATGCCAATGCCAAGGCCGATGAACCGACTGAAACGATACTTGTTCCTAATGTTGATCTTGGCCTTCCCGGCGGTGGATCGACGGTCATGGACCGGGCTGATATAGGGCTTGGCAGCATAGACGACGACATGGGGTCGGAATACGATTTTACACTGACCTGGAAATTTCTGGACAACCTGGAGTACAAATTCGTGGCCGCCTACCTGGATGCCGGCGATTTCTGGAAACAGGGCGATGACGGTGACGATATCGAAAACCTCTACACCTTCTACAACAGCCTGACTCTGACCTTCTAAGGCTGGATTGTTGGATCGATCAGCGGACAGTTTTTTTATCCTGCTGTTTCAGCAAAGCAAAGGGCCCCGGGATCAATTATGATCCCGGGGCCCTTTTTCGCAGGGTGGGCTGTGCCCACCGATCGATTGAAAGCCTTATCTCTTTTTTCAACTTCGTAAAAACAACAATTATAATCCATGCCATCATCCGAAGCTGCCTTTAAAGGTATTCTGCCTGTTCGGTGGGCACAGCCCACCCTACGATGGCTGAAACTTCAGCCTTCTATCTTCTACCTTCCCTGAAATTATTTCCTTGCTATTCATATTAAAGAAAAATATAAATGTAAGGAATCCTTGCAACAAAAAAGGGGGGTGCGATGCTTGCAAAAATAACCTCAAAAAACCAGATTACAATACCCAAAAAAATTATTGAGCAATTCCCGGCAACCGATTATTTTGATATCGACATAAAAGATGGGATTGTCCGGATGAAACCGGTAAAGCTTTACGATACAGACCTTGACCGGATCAAAGATAAAATCAACCGGCTCAACCTTAAACCGGAAACGGTAAAAGAGGCGATTAAATGGGCCCGGTCAAAGTGATCCCTGTGGTCATTGATACAAATATTGTCATATCGGGATTGCTTTTCGATGGAAAAATCGGCAAAATTGTCAACACAAGCATTTACAAAATCTGGGTTTGATATGAATGAAAAGGGGCAGAATTAAAAAATATCATTTGTTAATTTGTATAGCAGGGGCACCTGATAGTAACGTTTGCTTAGGTCGGTGCCCCTTTACGCATTTTTTTTGCTTTATTAATAAGCATTCAGGATTTGATTTAATCCTTTTGCAGTATACATATTTGAATCTCCGAAAGCGATCACCTCTTTTTCTGCACCATCTTCAACAACAGTCACCACTTTTGCATAACTAGACGGAGCCTTTTCTACGGCATCTACTGCGAGTTCAAGTCCATAAGCATTCAGGATTTGATTTAATCCTTTTGCAGTATACATATTTGAATCTCCGAAAGCGATCACCTCTTTTTCTGCACCATCTTCAACAACAGTCACCACTTTTGCATAACTAGACGGAGCCTTTTCTACGGCATCTACTGCGAGTTCAACCGCAAATGAAGGTACACTAATTGCAAAGCAAAAAACCATACTAAGTGCCAAAACCATAATTTTTCTCATCTTTACTTCCTCCTTTAATCATTGATTGAAAGTGCTGTACTTTACTTAGCTCACAATTCATAGTCAACTTCTTTACGTACAAATCGAGAGGCTGAAGCGGTTTATGTTTATAAATGATACCATTCTGACCCATCTAAAATTGCCTACGCCTTAATTACATAGTAGTAGTAGCATAATATGAAATCGAAAAAAATCTAAGCGTAGTTTAAATATCACCCCCTATATTGTAAAGCGCTCAATTCCAGCCACTTTTTACAAGATTAATTTTACTGATTCCATATAATCACAATAAATGCAATAAAAATATGCAACTTACAACAATTTTTAGTAAAAAGGCAGGAAAATTGTCATTTTCGAGATCTATTATCTTCTTTACTGAAAGATTCTCCCCTATTTTGAGGTAATTGAACCTCGTCCGGATTCAAACAGCCCCAATCAAATCAGCTCATTTCTTACATAATAACGGAACGCCTCTGCGACTCTCGATGGGTGCCCGGTTCACGTTAGAAATCCCGGACGGTTTTTCTCCCGCGACCCTGGAACAGGTCATATCGACCTTGCAGGAGGTCTAATGTTTTTACCTGCAATTAATACCAAAGTCTACCTGGCCCTCGGCAGTACCGACATGCGCAAATCCATCAACGGATTATCCATTTTAGCCAGTGAACAAATGAAACTTGATCCCTTCTCCGGCCACCTGTTTGCTTTTTGCAACCGAAATCGGAATATCCTTAAAATCCTGTACTGGGACAGAAACGGATTTTGCCTGTGGCACAAAAGACTGGAGAAGCATTCTTTCAAATGGCCGGTATCCAAAAAAGAGACAATGGCCATTGGAAACTGGGAACTTGCCTGGTTAATGGACGGCCTTGATATTTACCAGAAAAACGCTCATAAATCTTTGAAATATTCGACTCTTTTTTAATAAAAGAATTTACAAATTCAAATAGTTATGCTATGTTCCGGCCATGATTTGCGAGGCTCACATAGAGACTGAAAATGTTGATGAATTAAAGCAGATAATCGATTCTGTTTTAAGAAAAGAACAGGCGTATCTATCTGAAATCAACATTCTGAAAGAACAAATTCGCTGTCTCCAGGACAGGCTGTTTGGCCGTAAAAGCGAAAAGATCTCCTCTGATCGTGAGCAGCTTTCTCTTTTTGAGCTACCGGTCGAGCATTTCCCAATAGCCGATGAGGATGTAATTGAAATCCCGAGCCACAAACGCAAAAAGCGCGGACGAAAACCCATTCCTGAGAATCTCCCCCGTATTGAGGTCCTTCATGACATAGATGATGCCGACAAACAATGCGAATGCGGTTGTATGAAAGAGCGTATCGGCCAGGAAGTCTCAGAGCAGCTTGATATCATTCCTGCAAAGATCCAGGTAATTCGCCACATCCGGCCGAAATACGTCTGTAAAAATTGTGAGGGCGTTGACAGTGACGGTCCCACGGTGGCTATTGCTCAGTTGCCCGAGCAAATCATCCCAAAGTGCATTGGAACACCAGGCTTGATTGCCTCTGTCCTGGTAGCCAAATTTGTTGATGCACTGCCATTTCAGCAGCAGTCGATTGCATCATTTCCGGCGACAGCCATCTTCTTGATCTGGGTGAGTTCAGGGGCATCCCCATTGTCACACCTGAACAATTTCTCAAAAAAACATAAGGTTTCAAACGAATATCAAAGCATAACCAAAAGCTATTGTCCCTTCAAAATCTATCCATCGCATGGTTTCTTTGTATTGTCTC
>CAYQNS010000228.1:0-5863 GCA_964418755.1 uncultured Desulfobacteraceae bacterium | reverse complement strand
TGGTCGGTATTGATCTGAATTACCGGGGCCCCTGATATGGCCAGTCGATCGGCATCATTCGTAGTGCATATATCGCCGACAATTACCGCCGTTTTTATTTCCGGCATGATGCGGGCCAGCGTTTTCTCGAGGGTCGTGGTCTTACCCGAGCCCGGAGAGCTCATCATATTGAGGACAAAAACACCCTTTTCCCGAAAGCGTTTTCGATTTTGCCCGGCCATAATATCGTTGGCGTCCAGTACCCGGCGCACGACCTTGATTGTATGTGTTCCCGATTTTTGACTTGCCGTATCCCTGTCATGACGGACATGTGTATGGGGTGATGTATAAAAATCCTTGTGATGATACTGTTTTGGCATTCTGAAAAAATTAACCGGCATCTGGTTTTTCCCTGTCAGCAATTTCAATTGATTCAATATCGAGTTCCCGGCCGGCAATAATATCAATGGCGCCGCCCTGACAATTTTTACAGGTAAATTCAGGATCGTTTATAGTCCACTCGAAATGGCAATCCCGGCATTTTGCCTTCACCGGAATCTCTTCAATATTCAGCTTTGATCCGGCCAGGAGGGTATCTCTGGCTACGACGTCAAAGCAAAACCGCAAGCTTTCCGGCACAATTGCAGATAACTTTCCGACTTTAAGATTGACCTTTTCAACTGCCTTTCCCTGAAGATTCGGGGGAATTGAATCAAGTGCAATTTCAATAATCTGCATGGCGATACCCATCTCATGCATATAAGCGACCTGTAGCGGGATAGTGCCGTTTTAAAAAATGTTCTAATCTTTAAAAACCTCGGCACAAAGTTCACCAAGCGTGCCCAGATTTTCGCATACATGAATACCACATTCCTTCATGGCGCTAATTTTACCCTGGGCCGTACCGCTGCCGCCGCTGACAATGGCACCGGCATGCCCCATACGTCGCCCTGGAGGAGCCGTCAGGCCGGCGATGAATCCAACAACCGGCTTGGTAACATGGCTGGTGATAAATGCCGCGGCTTTTTCTTCCTCATCTCCGCCGATTTCACCTACCATAACGATTCCTTTTGTTTCGTCATCTTTTTCAAATTCTCCAAGGCAATCGATAAAGTTGGTGCCGTTCACCGGATCGCCCCCGATGCCTATGCAGGTGGTCTGCCCGATTCCACGGCAGGTGAGCTGGTGCACCACCTCGTATGTCAGAGTGCCGGATCGTGAAACAACACCGATGGGCCCGCCGGGTTGGTGAATCGGACCGGGCATGATGCCGATTTTGCACTGGCCAGGGGTAATAACGCCGGGGCAATTGGGGCCGATGAGCCGGCAGGGTTTATCCTTGATGTAATTTTTAACTTTCATCATATCCATGACCGGAATGCCTTCGGTTATGGCGATTATCAGTCCGACGCCGGCATCAGCCGCCTCCATGATCGCATCGGCGGCAAACGGCGGCGGTACGAAAATCATGCTGCAGTTGGCACGGGTAGCTGTCACGGCATCGGTTACCGTATTAAATACCGGTACATCATCCATCTTCATGCCGGCTTTGCCCGGAGTGACCCCGGCCACAACCTGCGTGCCATAGCCAATGCACTGGCGTGTATGAAACCGGCCTTCCTTCCCGGTTATCCCCTGAACCAGCAAACGTGTATTCTTATCAACAAAAATACTCATTTCAAACCTCGTTAAGCGGTTGAGTAGTCGAGTGGTTACATCGTTATTATAATTCGGATTCACACCCTTTACCCAAAAATTGGAAGCCTGCAATTCGCAAGGTGGAAATTTAATAACGCATCAATATCTCTTTGTTTTTTTAAAATTCCAAGTTTAAATTTTCTTGTCAGGCTCCGGCTATTTCGGCAATTTTTTCGGCGGCGTCTTTCAGGTCCGTTGCCGTAATCAGGCGAAGACCTGATTCGGCCAGAATTCGACGTCCCTCATCTACGTTGGTTCCCTCCATGCGAACCACCACCGGCACATTGATCCCTGTCTTCCGGGCAGCCTGCACCACGCCCTGGGCCAGTACGTCACACCGCAGGATACCGCCGAAGATATTGATCAGGATGCCTTTGACATTCGGATCACTTAGAATGATCCGGAATCCGTTTTCAACCATTTCGGCATTGGCACCGCCCCCAACATCCAGGAAATTGGCCGGCTCTGCCCCGGCAAGTTTGATAATATCCATGGTGGCCATGGCAAGCCCGGCACCGTTTACCATATTACCGATATTTCCGCTGCCGCCCAGATTAATGTAATTCAGGTTATATTTTGAGGCTTCCAGTTCCAGAGGATCTTCCTCATCCAGATCCCGGTACTCCAGAATATCCCGGTGCCGGTACAGAGCATTGCTGTCAATATCCACCTTGGCATCCAGAGCGATCACCTGGTCTTCGGTCGTAAGCACCAGAGGATTGATTTCCACCAGCGAACAGTCGTAGTCGGCAAACATTTTATACAACCCGGCCAGCAGCCGAACAAAAGGCTTCATGGCAGGGGCCGGGATATTCAGTCCGAACGCCACCTTTCGGCAATGATAGGGCTGAATGCCAAGCAGAGGATTGACATGCACCCGGATGATTTTTTCGGGTGTTTCGGCGGCCACCGTTTCGATATCCATGCCGCCGGATTCACTGGCCATGATAACATGGGTTGCCGTAGCGCGATCCGGTAGAATGCTCAAATACAGTTCTTTGGCGATATTGAGACCCTGCTCCACCAGAATTTTGTGAACCAGGCGACCTTCGGGGCCGGTCTGGTGCGTGACCAGATTCATGCCCAGAATTTCTTCTGCCAGACGGCCCGCATCTTCCCTGGAACGGGCCAGCTTGACGCCACCGCCCTTGCCGCGGCCGCCGGCGTGAATCTGGGCCTTGACAACCACAGGAAATTCGCCCAGGGCCCCGGCTAGTTCTTCTGCTTCCGCCGGGCTGAAGACGACCCCGCCCTCGGGAACGGGGACGCTAAATTTTCGAAACAACTCTTTTGCCTGATATTCATGGATATTCATGAATTTTTCTCCTGATTTTGCCCCTTGGGAGTTTCGGCAGGGGGACGGATGGTTAACCTAACCAATGACACACAACACCGCATCTTTTGCAACACTGTCACCACTGGAAAAATTGATGGCCTTGACCGTGCCGTCCACCGGTGCCGGCAGGGCATTTTCCATCTTCATGGCTTCCAGGACCACCACCGAATCTCCCTTGCTTACCGAATCCCCCACCTGTTTTGTATACTTTACAATCATGCCGGGCATGGGGGCGGTAAGGGGCGTGCCCTGGGCATCTGCAGCAGCGGCAGGAGCCGGATCAGCGGCAGGGGGCGGAGCGGCGGCCGGTTGAGGTGCCGCAGGTGCAACCGGAGCGGCAGGCGCGGCCGGGGCAATCGGTGGTGCCATGGCCGGCGCAGTAACCTGGGGCTGTGCAGGCTGCACATAGCTGACCATGGGAGTTCCATCGGTCGAGTCAACACCAACTTCAAAATATTCATCATCCACAAACACGTTAAATTTACGCAGGTTTTCACTCTTATCCGGAACTTCCTTGGCGTTCTTTTCAATCAGTTCGCCGGCCAGGGCCTTTTTAACGAGGGCCTGTTCGGCCATGGCCTCTTCCAAGGTTCTGGCCTTTACCTCTACCGGGGGTTCTTCTTTCCCGTATTTCCATTTCAGGAATTTTTTACCGGTGACCGGGTAAATCGCGTAGATCAGCTCATCGTCCAGATCCATTGCCAGGCCCTTGACATCTTCTTGAGCCTTTGCCAGTTCAGGTTCCAGAACCTCTGCCGGCCGACAGGTAATCGGCTCTTCTCCGCGCTCATACCCTTTTAACGCCTTTTTTTGGACTTCCGGATTGATCGGCACGGCAGTTTTACCGTAAAGGCCGTAGCACAGGTCTTTGACCTGTCCCGTGATCATCTTGTAGCGTTCGTTTTCATCATCAAACAACACATTGTTCACCGTCTGAATGCCCACGATCTGGCTGGTAGGCGTCACCAGCGGCACCTGCCCCAGGTCCTTTCTGACCCGCGGCAACTCGGCATAGACCTGATCTATCTTGTCCAGAGCATCCATCTGCCGTAACTGATTCACCAGGTTGGAAAGCATCCCTCCGGGTGTCTGATGCAAAAGCACATTGATATCGACAATCGAAACCTTGGTATCGTCCAGCAGATGCCGGTACTTGGGCAGCACTTCTTTTTCGAGAATTTCATTGATATCGGCCAAGTGCCGGATATCAAAACCGGTGTCCCTGTCGGTGCCCAGAAGGGTCATAACTAGGGGTTCAATGGCCGGATGCGACGTACGGAAGGCATAAGGTGACATGCAGGTATCGACAATATCCACGCCCGCCTCAATGGCTTTCAGATGGCTCATGGAGGCCATGCCGGAGGTAAAATGGCTGTGCAGATGAATCGGGGCCTTAACCGCTGCCTTGAGGGCCTTGACAATGGCATACGCATCATAGGGGGCGATCAGGCCGGCCATATCTTTGATGCAGATACTGTCGGCGCCCATGGCTTCCAGATCTTTGCCCTTTTGGACATAATACTCCAGATTATATACTTCTCCGCCCAGGCGCGGTTCGGTCATGGTATAGCAAATACAGCCCTGAAAATGTTTGCCGCACTCTTTGATAACCGGTACCACGGTCTCAAAATTGCGATAATCGTTCAAGGCATCAAAGGTCCTGAAAACATCCATGCCGTTGGCAGCGGCTCTTTCCACAAAGGCCCGGGCCACATCGTCGGCATAATTGCGGTATCCCACCAGGTTCTGGGCCCGAAGCAGCATGGAGAAAGGGGTTTTTTTCATATACCGCTTTAAGGTACGAATACGTTCCCAGGGATCTTCATTTAAAAACCGATGCATGGTATCAAAGGTGGCGCCGCCCCAGGTTTCCGTTGCCCAGAAACCGACTTCATCCATCTTCTCGGCCACAGGAATCATATCTTCGGTTCTGCCCCGGGTGGCAAACAAGGACTGGTGGCCATCACGCAGGGTTAAATCTTCTATCTTGACCGGATTCGCCGCCGCCGGTCTGTCTTTGTCATAATTCATACTGGTCATGTTTACCTGATTGTGATCACTCATACAAAGGTCTCCTTAGCTCGATTAAAGGCTGGCCCCTGATATTTTTAGGATATCATCAGTCTTCAATCTATATTTATTAAAACCGTTAATGTGTAAAATATTATCTGAAATTTGCCCCATGGAACATCTTCAGCTGCATCTGATTGCCAAACTGCATCTGGGCCTGCCGACCGCTCAATCCCCACATTTTTACCGGCGGGGCCGGTGCAAAAAAGCCCGGGGCCGCTTCGGCAGTGGCCTGAGCCGGCACGGCCTGTTCCTGATTGATATAAGACATCACTGCTGAAATCGCAGCGACCATTTTTTTATCTTTTGTCATCTGTTCACCGCCTTAATGATTGAATAGTGAAAATTGATGGAATCGCTCCGCTCTGTCTTTTAACTATAAAATCGATAGAATACCTTTATTATTCAATTTTCAATAGTCGATTTTCAATTGCATGGGTTACCCCATCGTTACATGGGTATGTTGCCGTGTTTTTTGGGCGGCCGCAGTTCTCTCTTACTGCACATCACCTCAAGTGCGTCAATCAAACGGGGCCGGGTCTCGCTGGGGACGATAACCGCATCGATATATCCCCGGGCCGCGGCACAATAGGGATTGGAAAACAATTCTTCATATTCTGCAATTTTTTCTTTTCGCTTGGCAACCGGGTCATCGGCAGCCTTTATTTCCCTGCGATGGATAATATTGGCGGCCCCGGCAGCGCCCATTACCGCAATCTGGGCCGTGGGCCAGGCAAATGCCATGTCCGCGCCAAGGTCTTTGGAACACATGGCCAGATA
>CAYQNS010000227.1:0-5915 GCA_964418755.1 uncultured Desulfobacteraceae bacterium | reverse complement strand
TTCTAAGGGGTTGGTCAGACCCAGTGAAGTCGTGCTTGAATTTAAAAAACAAGAAATAAATAATATTTTGGAAACGTCTATTTACCCAATTATTATAGATTCATATGAATTTGTTCAAGTTTCTCCATCAGTTTATGCACTTCGGAATTATCTTGACAATATCGATCCGATAACAGCCTCCACAGATTATTTACTGACTGCAAGCGACCTTCGCTGGTATATCATTTCTCGATATTCTGGTGAATCCATGAATACTTTCCCTTTATGGACACCCGCGATGGAAAAAAAATGGTGTCAATGGGCTGAAAAGAATGCAACAAATTATAGTAAAAAGCGTTTATTTCGTTCCTTGTTACATATTGCTGATCCCTTTTGCTGGCCTGCATCCGATGATGAAATAAAATATTGGAGCAAAAACAAAAAGTGGAATAGCTGTTATTTCCATGAGTTTGAACCCAAACACCGGATATGGGATAAAATACCTCCCCTGCAGGATATCGTACGTTTAGCAATATACACTTGCCACACAAATTCCATGAACTGGATTAGTGCCAACAGGGCTGCCCGGTACTACCTTTTTGATCAGCATTCTGTAACTTTAATGGCGATTCTAATTGCTCTTGATGTTGTTTTACCATCCGGACATTGGCAAAATCTTCATAAAATTGGTCCTGAGGTAAAATTAATAAAAGAGATGCTCATAGCTGCCGTTCAACAAAACATATCGCTTGATTGGGATTCTCAAACCGGTCTTGAAATACGCGACAAGATCCGCCGGATAAAAAAAGACAAAGAACTGGGATGGGTCAATGCTGAAGATCTTTCGTTATTATCTAAAAAATTGGATGGAGAAGATATTGATGAACAAAACAGTGATATTGAAAACAAACAGGAGGTTGAAACACTTGTTCAGTTAGAACTTCCTTTTTAATTTTTTAAGCTTCCAGGTACGGGGATGTGGAAACGGTCGGTTTTCTCATACAAAACGTTCACAAAACGGCGTATGGCGCTTATCAGATCTTACTCCTTCCGGTTCAGCCGTTGATATATTTTCCGGTTGGCTTTGTAGATGTTTAAAAATTCGCGGTAGAGTTCATCGTATATCTTCCTGTTTTCAGGATTGGGGGTATAGGTGGCTGCGATTTCAACACAACCGGGAATGTCATCCAATTTCAAATAACCAAGGGCCATTGAAGCCAGGAAGGCGGCACCCCTGAAATTGGCCTGAATCGGGTCTTTTACCTGCAGGATCGTCCGGTTAAAGACATCGGCATGGATCTGGCACCATACATTGGAATTGGCCCCGCCGCCGATCATGCGGATGCTGTCCATGGGACGCTTGATAAATTTTTCCACATAGGTCAAAAGCCATCTTGAATTGAATGCCACGCCTTCAAATACGGCCCGGATGAGATGTTCACGGGTGCTTCTCAAGGATTGATTGAAAAACCCGGAACGAACCGAGTGATTATCGACAGGGGTGCGTTCACCATACAGCCAGGGAGTAAAAATAACCTTATCGCTGCCCGCGGGAACATTTTCCACGATCTGATCAAATATTTTATAGACATCGGGCAGCTCGGTTTCCGCCAATAGGGCGTCCTTGTGATAAAGAATATTGTCCCTTAAGAAAGTCAGACAGGCCCCGGCGGTTTCCTGTTCGTTGGCAATAAAATATCGGTCCGGAATTGCCGAGGGCAGGGATGCCATATTGTGAAAAAGATCGGTTTTTTTAAAGGGTACGTGGCAGGTGAGCCAGGAGGATGTGCCGATGTACAGGTGTCCTTCAAAATCCTTGACAGCGCCTGAGCCGATGGCAGCGCACGGCACATCCGGGGTACCGCCGATGACCTTGACATCGAGACGCAGGCCGAGCCGGTCGGCGACTTCGGGCCGGATCGGCCCCAGAATATCTACGGCACGCATGAGGTCGGGCAGTTTTTCCCGATCAAGCCCGGCCATGGCAATGAGCTGGTCATCGTATTTGACCGCAGAGATATCGCGGTTGTCGGTTACCCAGTGCAGGGCCACGGAATCATAGGAAGCGGCAAATTCCCCGGTAAAACGCAGGTTGATGTAATCCTTGGGTTCGAGAAATTTGTAAGTTCGGGCATAAATGTCGGGGAATTCATTTTTGATATAAAGGATATGTGCCAGCGGATCTTTGCCCGAATGGCCCGGTGCGCCGCCGGTCAGCTTGAGCCATTTGAACATTTTGCGGATTTCATAGCCCTCTATTTTAATGAGTCCGTCGGTGATTTCCGTAATATATTTACTTCCCCTTGAATCCATCCATATGATCGAATTCATCAGATGATGGCCGGCAGCATCTACAGCCACTGTCCCGGACCATTGGGTCGAGCAGGAGACCGCTACGATATCGTCACTGGGCACCAGCTTTTTCTCCAAAACTTTGCCCGCGGTATTCATAACGGCATCCCACCACTGCTCCGGGTCCTGTTCGGCGCCGCCATTGGGAAAAAGAAGCAGCGGAGTCTCCTCAAATTCATAATCCACGACCTCCCCCCGGGTGGAAACCAGGGCGGACTTGGGACCGGATGTGCCCAGATCCACCGCCAGAATGTATTTTTCTGCTTTAGTCGGCATATATCACTTCCTTTTTAATCCACCCCGGTGAAATACGCTACGCTTGTCCTGCGGAATTTCACAGGGCGGGCAGATGTCGCAGATTGCACGGCTTCTAATGTATTCTACCAGTTTTAAAAAAAGGGCAGCGCGGAACAGTCTTCGATAGGGCTACGCCGTCTCAAAAGCGATACCACAAATATTCAATTTGGCCCCGGCCTGCCCGGATTAGTATTTCAATCCTGCATCAGAATTCATATTGCTTGCTCGCAGGGCTTTGTTACTCAGGGCATAGAAACCGGTCAGCAAATAGAGAATACCGCCGGTGGCGTAAATCATACGGATGGAAACAAAATCAGAGAGCCAGGCAAAAAAAATACCGGCAAACATAAACACTACATTTCGTAACATATCCCGCATCGCATAAACCCGCCCCAATTGTCCCCCTTCAACCGTACCCTGCAGCAGGGAATCCTGCGCCACATCCCGCATGGCAAAAGGCGGACCAAACAAAAACCCCCACACCACCGCCATCCATACAGTCTGGCTGCCTGCATAGGCAAGTGTCAGTATACCGCTCGCGAAAGCATTCACCACAATAATACGGCCTGTGTAACGGTGCAGCCAGCCACCAAAGGCCAGTGCCCCAAGGGAGCCTACGATCATACCGGCAAAATAACTCGTCACCTGATAGCCCCAGTCTGATGCATCACCTTGCAGGGCCTTGGTGGTAAAAGCGAGCATCAGGGCCCCGGTCCAGATACCGTGCGGCAGATGTTCTACCGTTTCCATGACTGTCAATGCTCTGGCGATGGGATGTTGACGCAAATAATTCCAGCCGGAAACCAGGGATTTCCCAAAAGACTCCCTTTCACCGGCATTATTTGCTTCCTGCTGTTTGGGCTCCACTATGAGCATGGTTGCGAGAGTCGCCATCGCAAATAAAATGACCACGCCCAAAGCAATCCGGCGTAACTCTACCGCTAAAATAAGCCAGCCGCCAAGCGTATAAGAGATGGCCATCATGATTTGACTGGATGCCAGGATAATGCTGTTGGCTTTGACCAATTGCTCATACGGGACCAGCGAGGGAATAAGAGACAACCGGGCGGGTCGGTGGAAAACATCAGCGGCGGACAGACCGGCTAAAATGAGATAAATACCGGCAACCGGAACTGTCTCATCCTGCTGTAAAAACCAGATCGCAATACCAACCAGCACCAGTTGAATCAAACCCATGATGAGGAGCATATTTTTTCGAGAAAAACGATCGACCAGCACGCCGGCAACAGGACCTATCAAAAACGCCGGCATGGTTCGCGCCACCATCGTACCGGCTGCCTGCAAAGTGGATTCCGTCTGTTCAAAGATCGTCACCAGAATCGTCACCGTAAACAGTTCAATAGCCAGGGTTGTGGAAATATTGACAAACCAGAGAAATAGAAAATTTCGATTGCGTAACATAAATTAAATACGGTCTTTTAAAACAATTTATTCATTTGCCGATTTGAGAAAACAGTGGAGCAGGACATTGGCCCCGGCTTCACTGTCTTCCCATGTTGTGTTTTCGACTTCCACATGGCTTCTGCCGCAACCGGTTTCCATTGATACGCAGATCTTTAAAATCCATATTGTTTTTTCCTTCTTAATAACCCAAAATGGTATGAAACCTGAGTGATAATGCTTCAAATATATTTGGATAAACGTAACCGGCTTATATGTATATTAATACGCTCAATAATTTCTTTGGGCAATTCATAGTGTAAACGATGGGTTTCCCAGACGGATATCACCGTGTCAATCGCCTCTCTCATTGTCTGCAGGACCATAAATGCCGGGAGTCCCGCGTTTTCTGCTAATTGTTTGAAATGCTGAATGGTGATTTCTTCGAATTTTTTTGTGTGTGATAATGTCAGCGCCAATGTATCACCCGGGATATACGGGATCGTTGAAACAAAATCATAGGCAGGGGATAGCGTTGGCGTAATGCCATCGTGATAGATAAATGACCAGTTTTTCAGATGCATATCACCATTGCCGATGATGATGGTGAAAACCAGGCGCCGGATAAAGTCAATCAGGCCTTCTTCGCCTGTCAGCGTCCACAACATATTAGCGATATTCAAATAGCTTACTTTTCCGTATTTATTTTTCGGATATTGGCTGTATACTTGAGCAAAATCCTCGATATGGATGCGTGAGCCATTTTCTTTTCTATCAAATCTTTTCACAGCCAGTGCATTCCTGCCTGAAAAGATGCCTAAATCAGGTAAATTCTTAATCTTATCCAGTGGTACGAGATTGGTTTCAGGTACCAGGATACCTGCTTCGCCGGCCAGGTGAAGCATTGACCATTCATTTTCCGGGACATGCATAAAACTTTGTGAAGGTAATTTTACAATCCAGTCACCCCCTACACCTTTTGCCGGGATGGTCAATCCGCCCTTTGATTCCAATATGGCTGAAAATTTAAGCTGCACACCCGCCAGAGAGAACCTGTAGGGTTGTTCTCCTTTTATTATTTCAGTATCCCCTTTTCTTTCTACCGCATGCCGGATGTTATCATCTGATTTAACTATCACTGCGCCGGGGAGGTCATCACCAAGCAACTGCAGCAGCATGTATTCACGTTCCGGGTTTACACCTCCGCGCTGGGCCAGATAGGTCCGCAGATGCCCTTCGGGCAAAAGATTAGAGAAAAAGGGGTGCAATTTCATCCGTGTCGGCCTGAACTCAGTAAGCAGTTTGCCTGCCATATTGATAAAGGCTTGGCTGAGCATCGGTTTCCGGGTTTTGCCGATGTAATCTTCACGGAAAGAGAAAATTGTTCGATCACCTTCAAGCAGTGTCAGTGTCCCTACCCGGATTTTACCCAGGCTTATTTCCAGTTCACCTTTCATTCTTCATCCGGCTTCCACATGGGTTCCTGATTATGCCCACCCTCTATCATTGGCCTGATGGTATGCGCCAGCCTCCTGGGAACAAGTATTAGTTCACGGTCAACAATTCGTACCATATCAACAACGGTAGATAAACGGGGGTCGGTTTCTCCCCGTTCAATTTTGGAGATATGGCTTTGCGGCAGACCAAGCTTGTTGCCGAACTCGGATTGTTTCAGCCCTTTTTCCTGCCTCGCTATTTTTATTTGCTTTAATATTGAGTTCATGTATATATGCTATTACATATATAAGAGTGAGTCAATATGTTTTTGCATATATTTCAATGGGGCTATTGTGGAAAGATGGACAAATTTTACCACAAGGGAGTTTTCAGGATTTTAGGGGACGCCCATAAAATTATAACTTTCAAAATTGAGACTCCTGTGATAT
>CAYQNS010000226.1:0-5938 GCA_964418755.1 uncultured Desulfobacteraceae bacterium | reverse complement strand
GGCAGAAAATCTTTTAAAAATGTCAAATCCTATAAAAGACGCAAACGCTGGATGTAAATTACGCTAACCGGCAAAGATGCTTGGCCAAGGGTCAGGGATACGGAACAAAACATTTTTTCAAACATCCGGCGAGTTTCTGCAACAAGAGTGTCAATCATCCTTATGAAAGGATCAATGATGAATATTCTAGTCGCGTACAATGGAACCGATGAGGCAAAAGCCGCGTTGGATCTGGCCAAAGATTATGCAAATATACATGATGCCGTAGTTCACATCATAACATCCATGGAAGGCGGGTCCCGGGAAAAATTAAAAGCAATCACCCAAAGTAAAAAAGACCTCGAATACGCCCTGGAGCTTATGAAAACCAACGGCATTACGTGTGAAGGCTATCAAACGGTTCGCGGACTTTCGCCCGGAGAAGACATTATCCGGTATGCCGAAGAATACAATATCAAGCACATATTTGTAGGCATTGAAAAAAAATCCCGAACCAGAAAACTGCTGCTTGGATCAACAGCGCAATATATTATTTTAAAGGCCTCCTGCCCGGTTACAACCATACATTAATATCTAACCCGGATAAACCGGAACCCAATTGAAAAGTGAAAAGTTGTGGAATCGCTCCGCTCTGTCTTTTTATATATAAAATCGATAGAATACCTTCACTATTCATTATTCAATTCTCACTATTCACTTATAGCAGGTTCCCTCACACTATTTTTTGACGTTAAAAATACAACTTTTGGGATTTAGATACTGACTAATATTGTCATTCTGCAATCTGATACATTAACGCCACATCGGCCCGAGCAAACCGGGCTTTATCACGAAGTGTTGACCGGAGGTTAATTCATGGGGCTTTACGATTTCACTTTTTATGATGTTGTTAACCGCAATGCCATCTGTTATCCAAACCGACCTGCCTGGTTTGAAGCGGAAGACGGACGCACGATTACATTTTCAGCGGTAAAACGCCAGGTCGATTCGCTGGCTGCCGGCCTGCTGAAATCCGGAGTGAAAAAGGGCTCACGGATAGGGGTGGTAGGCAAGAATTGTTTTGAATATTTTGTCGTGTATGGAGCCGCAGCTGCTGTGGGCGCAATTGTCGTTCCGATTAACTGGCGTCTTTCCGCCCGGGAAATCGCTTTCAACCTGAATGACTGTGAACCGGTCTGTCTCTTTGTAGACCCGGAATTTGAGACACTGATTCAGGAAATCCAAAGCAGGCTTTCCTCGATTGATATATACTACAACCTGCAGCCTGGTAAGGGGAGCTTTGCCGACTATAACGCAACGGCAGACAAAAATGCAGCGATATTACTCCCGGAAGTTGCCTCGGATGACGGTTTCATCATCATCCATACCGCTGCTGTGGCCGGACGCCCACGGGGCGCCCTGCTGAGCCACCGGAACATCCTGTGTGCCGGCATGCAGTTGATGTATTGCTTTGGGCTGACTGCCGATGATGTGCATTTGAACCTGCTCCCCCTGTTTCATGTGGGTGGCCTGTTCATGGCCGCCCAGAGCTTCCAGGCCGGGGCACTGAATGTAAACATGCGCAAATTTGACGCCCTGCAGGCGGTCCGGCTGATCGCCGATAAACAGGTGTCCGTATTTTTTGACTTTGCACCGATTCTGGACACCGTTCTCAAAAAACAGGCGGAAACAGGGCTTGATATCAGCTCCCTGAAAACGGTCATGGGCCTTGATACTCCTGAAACCATCCAAAAATATCAAAGCCTGACCGGCGGGGTGTTCTACAGCTTGTACGGCCAGACCGAAACCTCGTCCCTGGCAACCTGGGGGCCATTCAATGACCGCCCCGGTTCAGCCGGGAAACCCATACCTTTGGCCCAGGTGGCAGTGCTGGACGATAACGATCAAATGGTAGCTTCCGGTGAAACCGGAGAAATTGCCATGCGCGGCCCCATGGTATTTAAGGGATACTGGAAACTGGAAAAAGACACCGCGCTGGCATTCCGCAACAACTGGCATCACACAGGCGATCTGGGCCGATTTGATGATGACGGATTTTTATGGTATGCGGGACGCAAGGCTGAAAAAGAATTGATCAAGCCCGGCGGTGAAAACGTTTACCCGGCTGAGGTGGAAAAAATAATCCTTGAACATCCGGCAATTGAACAAACCATTGTATTTGGCGTTCCCGACCCCAAATGGAAAGAAGGCATCAAAGCCGTCTGCATTCTAAAACCGGCCCACCGCCTGGAAGCCGGCGACCTGATCGAATTTGTCGGATCACGCATTGCCCGTTTTAAAAAACCGCAATACGTGGATTTCACGGACAAGCTGCCCATCACCCCGGGCGGCGGCATTGATCGGGCTAAAGCAAAAAAATTATTTGGCGGTGAGCAAACAGGATAAAGGAGTGTAAAAATGGTTAGAACTGAAATATCTCTTTTTTTAAAAAATGTTCCCGGTGAACTGGGAAAACTGGCAACACTTTTTTCTGAAGAAAAAGTAAATATCGACGCCCTTACCATTCAGGATGCATCCGCCTATGTTCAGCAGCTTTTCAGGGCCAGGGGAAAGTCGTTGAAAAGAATTGCTTCGGCCGCCAGTTACAATTCCATGAGTAAAGACTCATCCCAGTATGCGCTTATCCGAATACTCACGGATAACACCGATAAAGCAGTGGATCTCTTATCTCAAAAAAATTATATTTTTGATATTATACCGGTCATTGCCGTTCGCCTTGAGAACAGGCCCGGCGAACTGGCCAAAATGGCCACAAAATTCGGCGAAGAGGGAGTTAATATCAACTACGTGTATGGATCCGTTTCATCCCCGGATGAAAAATGCCTCTTTGTATTCTGCCCTGAAGATATTGACCGGGCATCCAAAATTTTTTCTGATTAGAGTAATAATGGTTTCACTGGGCCGGCACAGATTATAATATATTCTATTTCTTTAAATAAGAAAAAAGAAAGAGCGAAGCGATACCACAACTTTTCACTATTCACTTATTCATTTTTCACTTTCATTAGGGTTTACGTTTATCCTTTAAAATATTGTTGGAAATCACGACCCTCTGGATTTCCGATGTTCCTTCATAAATGGTGAACACCCTGGCATCCCGGTAAAAACGTTCCACAGGATAGTCTTTTGTAAACCCGTACCCCCCGTGGATCTGCAGGGCTTTTGCCGTAATCCGGTTGACCATCTCGGAAGCAAACAATTTGGCCATGGAAGCCTGGGCCGTATAATTTTCACCCCGATCCTTCATTGCAGCGGCCGACAGCATCAACTGCCGGGCAGCTTCCAGCTCGGTGGCCATATCCGCAATGATCCAGCGCAACCCTTGAAATTTGGATATCTTCTGGCCGAACTGAGCCCGTCCCTTGGCATATTTAACCGCCGCATCCAGAGCTGCCTGGGCAACACCCACGGACTGGGCCGCAATACCGATACGCCCGCCATCCAGCCCCTTCATGGCGATCTTGAATCCGTCACCGGGATTGCCCAGAATATTCTCGGCCGGGATCCGACAATTTTCAAAAATCAGGTCTGCAGTATCAGAGGCGCGAAGTCCCATCTTGTCTTCCAGATGCCCCACCATAAACCCCGGTGTTCCCTGCTCCACTATAAACGCGCTGATACCTTTATGCCGCTGTGCTTCATCGGTCTTGGCGGTTACAATGACAAGGCCCGCGTTTTTGCCGGTGGTCGTAAACCGCTTGGTTCCGTTTAATATATATTCATCCCCGTCACGCACGGCCGTGGTGGACTGACTCACCGGATCAGAACCTGCGTGGGGTTCGGTCAGGGCAAAAGCGCCGATAAATTTACCCGCGGCCATAGGCTTTAAATATTTTTCCTTTTGCTCCTGCGTGGCAAAATTCAAGATGCTTTCACACACAATGGAATTATGGACCGACATGACCACGGCAGTTGAAGCACACGAATAGGCGATTTCCGAAAGCGCGAGTACATATCCCACCGTATCGGCCGCCGATCCGTCAAATTCCAGCGGCACCATCATCCCCATCAAACCCAGATCAGCCATTTTTTTCAAATTGCCGGCAGGGAATTCCTTGGTGCGATCCCGCTCAGCAGCCGTAATCGCCACAACCTTGCGTGCAAATTCCCTTACCATATGCTGAATCATCAGTTGTTCATCAGTGAGATTGAAGGCCATGCTGTTCTCCTTTTGGGAATGATACAAATTTTAGGGCCGCAATAAAAATAATTACCACCGTTCAAGGATTCAAAAATCAGGGACCGTAAATCACAACCAGAAATTCAGCAGTTTCCGCGGATACGTTACGCAACTTGTGCTGGATGCCGGAGTTAAAATGCAATGATTCTCCCTCACCCAGGCTGTTGATATTATCCCCCACCATCACCTCGATTTTGCCTTTCAGTACATAAACAAATTCTTCACCTTCGTGCTGGTACCCGACGCCCGTATGCTCTGAATTCCCCTCAACGGCAACCCGAAACGCCTTGAGATGCTTGTTTTCAGCTCCCGGCGTCAGGGTGGTATAGGCATAGTTATCCGTGCGCTTGTTATAGGCCTTGATGCGGCTTTGCAGTTTGGATTCCTGTTCCTTGAAAAGAAGGCCCGAATCAATCTGTAAAGAGCGTGAGATCTGCAGCAAGGTCCCCACGGGGGGCATGACTTTGCCGGCCTCAAGCTGCTTGAGATAATCGACGGAACATCCGGTATCATTGGCCAGATTGCTCAGGGTTACTTTTTTTTGAGTCCGGAACTGTTTTATTTTTTTCCCTACCGGAACTATCATTACCGTTTTTTTCTTTACCATCTTTCCCCCCCACATCATTTTACAGGAGCTGTTTTTACTTGATCTGCGCCTATCTTCCATGCACCAGGATTCCGGCGCACCTTTTTTGCAAAAAATCATTCAAAACAGGCATTAATATTCATAGAACCCGCGTCCGGTCTTTCTGCCGAGCCAGCCGGCCTCCACATATTTTCGCAGCAGCGGACATGGTCTGTATTTGGAATCGCAAAACCCGTCGTAAAGGGTTTCCATGACGGCCAGACAAGTATCCAGCCCTATCAAATCAGCCAGAGCCAGGGGTCCCATGGGATGATTCATGCCAAGCTTCATGACCGTGTCTATATCCTCGGTTTTACCCACACCATGATACAGACAGTACACGGCTTCATTGATCATCGGCAACAAAATGCGATTGGCAATAAATCCCGGAAAATCATTGGCCTCGGCCGGCGTCTTGCCGAATTTGACTGCAAGTTCCCAAGTCGTATCAAAGGTCTCGTCACTAGTTGCCAGCCCTTTTATCACCTCAATCAATTTCATCACCGGCACCGGATTCATGAAATGCATGCCGATCACCTTATCCGGACGTCCGGTCTGGTTTGCAATCCGCCCGATGGGAATCGAAGAGGTGTTGGTGGCCAAAATTACCTCTGGGTTACATATCTGATCCAGGTCTTTAAAAATCTGAAACTTAATGGGCTCATTTTCCGTGGCCGCCTCCACCACAAAATCTGCTGAAGCCATATCGGCAAGTTCAACACTGGTTTTAATTCTTCCCAAAACCGCAATTTTTTCCGCTTCGGTCATCTTCCCTTTGTTTACACTGCGGTCCAGGTTTTTCCCAATGTTGCCAAGGCCTTTTTCTATAAATTCGGTCTTTATATCATTCATGATCACATGAAGCCCGCTCATGGCAACGACCTGAGCAATACCATTTCCCATCTGTCCGGCGCCGATCACGCCAAATGTCTTTATTTCCATTGATTATCTCCTTTCTTCTGCAAATATCAGTTTTTTTATTCAAGCTTTCGGCTAATGGCTAACCGCTCAAAAACATTTTACCGTTTTACCACCATGGCAACAGCTTCACCACCCCCCAGGCACAGGGAGGCCAGGCCGGTTTTCCTATCCTGCCGAATCATCTCATACAGCAGCGTCACCAGAACCCGGCA
>CAYQNS010000225.1:0-5939 GCA_964418755.1 uncultured Desulfobacteraceae bacterium | reverse complement strand
CCGGAAAATCACACATCTATTCAGAGTTTTCACCCCATGGCATCCTTATTTCAGGTGGTGAAGTGACCGTGCCGAAACTATTTGTCAACAATACAACAGGAAAGATCGGGCTTGTCGGATACTGGGATACAGTGGCCTTTGATGAGTTTGCGGGAAAGAAAAAAAAGGCAAACAAAGCGCTGGTTGATATCCTAAAAAATTACATGGCCAATAAATCTTTTTCCCGTGGTATTGAAACGCTGGGGGCTGAAGCATCCATGGTTTTTGTGGGAAATACCAGGCATACACTGCCCTATATGCTCAAACACGGCGACTTGTTTGATGAACTGCCGGAACAATATTATGATTCCGCATTTCTGGATCGTATCCATTATTATATTCCCGGCTGGGAGGTGGATATTATCCGGGGTGAAATGTTTTCAAACGGGTACGGCTTTGTCGTGGATTATCTGGCTGAGATTTTGCGGTCCATGCGAAACCATGATTATGCTGACCGATATCAGGAACATTTTGAACTCTCCAGCGATATATCATCTCGCGACCGGGATGGTATCAATAAAAGCTTCTCCGGGTTCATGAAAATACTCTATCCCCAAGGCGATGCTTCTGCCAAGGAAATTGAGGAAATTCTGAAATTTGCCATTGAAGGTAGAAAACGCGTTAAAGACCAGTTGATGCGCATCGACACCACCTATGCGGATGTTAAATTTGCATACAAGGACCGATCCGGGAAAATGTGTCCGGTGAAAGCACTGGAGGAGACACAATATCCTCAGTATTATCAAGATAACGATAATGGCGATGATGAGGAAATAGACTTTGATTTGTCAGATGCAGCGCCGGATGAATCACCACCGACAAAACCGGATTTAGAAGAACAGCATCTGACTTTCCAGGAAAACCAGCGCGGCATTTCATTTGAGTCAATTTTGGGACCATACCTTAAGGGGGCCAGCCGGATTACAATAACAGACCCCTATATCCGTATATTCTACCAGATACGGAATCTGATGGAGCTTTTGGAAACAATTGTCAAAAATAAGCTGGACGAAGATGAAATCGCTGTTCACCTGCTTACAATAGAAGATGAATTTAAAAACATTCAGCAGCAGGAATCTTTTGAAAAAATAAAGGCGTCCTGTTCAACAGCCGGGGTCTCTTTTACCTATGAATTCGCTGATACCAATACAATACACGCCCGCCATATTTTAACCGATAATGGCTGGAAAATCCTGCTGGATCGCGGTCTGGATATTTTCCAGCATTATGAAATGAACGATGCGTTCACCTTCTCCAACCGTCTCCAGCAGTTTAGACGATGTAAGGCTTTTGAAGTGACGTTTTTAAAGGAAAAATCATGAACAGCAGGAGAAACCATAATCATACAACACCCTTTCCGAGTTCCTATTGAGTCATCCCCGATCTGTTTCTGGCCGGCGAATTTCCCGGGACAAAGAATCAGCATGAAACACAGGAAAAAATTGGCCGGTTGATTGGCTGCGGCATCCGGAAAATTGTCAACCTGATGGACCCGGCCGAAACTTAGAGAAGGGATTGTTTTATAAATGATAGATAATAATGACAATAGTCCCGATAATTTTAAGGCCGGCACTTTGGTTAGGCTAAAGGCCGATCCTGGTCGCATCGGTGTAATTACTGGAAAAATTCGACAACTTGCGGGAAAAACCAGTTGGCAAGTTCGCTTTCCCGAAGGGGCAGAATATCAAAAAGGCGCCTACCTTGAATCTTTTCCCGACCAAGATGAAGATCCTTTAGATCTGCTGGAGCAAGGAAAGTTCGGCCGTGCCAAGGATTTGCGTGGGGGAATCACCAATATCCGACTCACGGGTCGATTAGCCAATCTTATCTACAGCATGGACACAACCAACACCGACTTTTACGCATACCAATTCAAGCCGGTACTCAATTTTCTCGATGCACCTGGCAACGGGCTGCTGGTGGCCGATGAGGTAGGCCTCGGCAAGACTATTGAAGCTGGCCTGATTTGGACTGAGTTGAGAAGCCGTTTTAATATTCGCCGGGTGATGGTGCTTTGCCCGGCTATGCTGCGGGAAAAATGGAAAACTGAATTACGACGTCGTTTTGGCATAGATGGAGATATTTTGAGTGCGATGGAGGTGCTTCAACAGATTGAAGAGTATCGATCAGGTGAGCGTCTGGAATACGCAATGATTTGCAGTATGCAGGGGCTTCGCCCGAGGAGGGGCTGGAAAAGAGAAAATGGTGGGCAAAATGCAGCATCGACCCTTGCTCGAATGATGGATGACAGCCAATATGATGAGCCTATATTCGATTTGTTGATTGTAGATGAGGCCCATTATTTGAGAAATCCAGAAAGCATGACATCCAAGTTAGGTCGGTTGCTTCGTTCGGTTTCAGAGCATGTCCTTTTGCTTTCGGCAACCCCAGTGCATTTACGTAGTGAGGACCTTTATCAATTGCTCAATCTTGTAGACGAAAACACTTTCAACCAACCCCATGTTTTCGAAGAAATTCTGCAGGCTAATGCACCACTTGTTAGAACGAGAGATCGGATTCTCGCTGGAAATATTGACCAGAAACAACTATTGACAATGCTTGCCGATGCCAAAGAAACTCCATATTTCGAAAACAATAGACAGATACAAGGGATAATTGACAATCCTCCATCAGACCTGGAATTAATCGATAGGCAGCATCGAACTGTTTTGGCGGATCGACTCGAATCTATCAATTTATTGGGTCGTGTCGTGAATCGTACCCGCAAACGAGATGTAACTGAGTGGCGTGTTGTTCGAGAGGTTGTAGCGGAAGTAGTCCCGATGTCCTCAGAAGAAAAAAGGTTTTATAAATTTGTAACTGAGATGGTCCGCAGTTACGCGCTCAAATATGACGGGCCAGAAGGTTTTTTATTGGTGACGCCTCAACGCCAGATGTCCAGTTCCATGCCTGCTGCATTAGAAGGATGGTTGCGCAGAGATGCTGTAAATAATGAACAACTTTATGAGGACCTGGGTTTTGACAACGGCAATGATCGACCTGACTTCGGACCACTGAAGCAATTGTTGGCCGAAAACGCGGGTGAAATGGGCGATTTAAAAACCATTCGTTCCAATGATTCTAAATATAATCGCCTCAAGGAAATGTTGACCAGGTATTTGAATCAGCACCCAAAAGAGAAAATTGTGCTTTTTTCTTACTTTAGGCCAACGCTACGTTACCTTAATAGACGCTTAGAATCTGATGGCATTTCCAGTCTTGTACTCATGGGCGGCCAGAGGATCGATAAAAACGACACTATCGATCAGTTTCGACAAAAGGACGGGCCAAGCGTTCTTTTGTCCTCAGAAGTGGCCAGTGAAGGTGTCGATTTGCAGTTTTCGAGGCTTCTCGTTAATTACGATCTGCCTTGGAATCCCATGAAAGTAGAGCAGCGGATTGGGCGTATTGACCGTTTGGGGCAACAGTCGCCATCCATTACCATTTGGAACTTGTTTTATGCTGATACAATTGACGAACGGATATATAATAGGTTGTATGAGCGGCTCGGAATTTTCGAGCAATCACTGGGTGGACTTGAGGCAATTTTGGGTGATCAAATTCGAGAGTTGACCGACGATCTTCTTACAGGAAACCTGACAGAAGATCAAGAGGAAGATAGGATTGAGCAAACCGAACAAGCTATATCCAACTTGTTAAGCCTTGAAAAACGACTGGAAAACGAAGCTGTAGACCTCGTAGCCCATGGAGACTACATATTGAATCAGGTTAACGCTGCTCGCGAACTCCAACGCAACATATCGAGCGAGGATATCTGGAATTATATCGATGATTTTTTTAATCACGAATACCCAGGATCTGAATTTCTACAGTTAAAACAAGATGAGTTCGAATTTGAGGTAAAATTATCCGCCCAAGCCAAATACGATTTTGACCAGTTTTTGACGACTGCCCATCTCCGAGGCAAGACACGTCTTGGCCTCACGTATCCCGCCACTGTTCGATGTGTTTTCCAGAATCAGGTTGCTGATCGAAGGCCAGGTCTTGTCGAAACGATTAACCAAATGCATCCTTTGGTCCGCTTCGTTAGCGATCGAATTGATGCGTTAAATTTTACTTATTACTCGCCTGTTAGTGTTTCTTTGGGGTATGAACAAATACCAGAGCTGCATCAGGGCGTTTATGCATTCGTGGTCGAGAGATGGTCTGTTTTGGGTATTCGGGCAATTGAAAAATTACATGTGTCAGTTAATATGCTTGGACACCCTCAAACATTTTTATCAGAAGATATTAGTGAAAAGTTGATCACCATATCTGCAAGGAACGGAAGGGACTGGCTGCAACCGACAACAAAAGTACAGTCAGTTGATGTCATTGAACATGTTGAACATTGTCAGGTAAATGCCGAAAATAGTTACGAGCAATTTATTCGCCAAATTGAAGCAGAAAATAATGACCGGGCAGATGTTCAGGAAAAGGCGCTTAATAGGCATTTGGAAAAACAGTTAGAAAAATTAAATGCGATCCTGCAGAAACAAATTGGAAACCCCAAAGTTGCTCGAATGACCAAAGGGCGCATATCCGCCATGGAAAGTCGGGTTGGCCAGAAATTGAGAGAAATTCAAAACCGCCGTATCTTAAAACACCACAAAAAGGAAATTTGCATTGGGATTGTTCAAATTCTTTAAGAAATTTTTTGGTGTATCTGAGCCTCCTATTAACAAAACAAAACAATCTGATATAACGATCGTTCCATCAGAAATGGAACCCTCTGCATCAACTCAAAAACCAGAGAAGAAACCATTCCACAAAAAGGGGCAGAGCAAACCGATTAAACAATCATGGCAGATGCATGGTAATAAAATTACCAGGGAAACTGACATCGTCATCGGCTTTGATTTTGGCACTGCTTGCACAAAAGTTATCATCCAGGATGGAGTGTTAAAAAAAGCCTATGCGGTTCCCTTTGATGGCGTGGCTTGTGTCGGTAACCGTTATTTGTTACCAACTGTAGTTTCCGTTACTCGTGATGGAAATATTTCTTTAGAACAAAATGGCGAATTAATTAAAGCGCTTAAAATAAAATTTCTAAAAAAACCCGACGAGTCGTTTGCTCTCCGCAATGGTGTGGCATTGACGCCGGCTGAAGCCACAAGTGCCTATATTGGGCTTGTGTTGCAAAAAATCAGAGAATGGTTCTGGATAGAGAAACTTTACGATTATAAGGGTGTAAAGGTTAATTGGCAGCTTAATATCGGTATGGCGTCCCGAAGCTATGATGATATAGCTCTCAAAAACCAGATGCAGCGAGTGGCACTGGCCGGATGGAACCTGACATTGAATACAGTTAAAAAGATAAATGTGCGGGAAGTTAAGCTCGCCATGGAAAATGCAAAACACCAGCTCTCGGAAAATATATTCGATGAAGAGGCACAGCAACTGCATCCGGGAATTGTCTGTCCAGTTCCTGAAATTATTGCCCATGTGGTCGGTTATGCCCGTTCACCAATGCGTCAAGACGGAATGTACCTAATTATCGATGTAGGGGCCAGCACTATTGACGTTTCTAATTTTATTTTACATAAGAAGGATGGTGAAGATCTTTATACGATTTTAGTCGCTGAGGTCGAAATGCTCGGTGCATCGATTTTGCACCGCCACCGGATAGCATGTGCCGAAAAAGTCATAAAAAAATATATGGGTGTTGCTGATGCCGAAATATTTATGCAAAAAGCGCGTAAGACCATCGGCTTACGTGGACTTTTGGGGACGCCCATAAAATTATAACTTTCTATTCTTTTATCAGCAATTCTAATTATGGCAATTGCTGCAACCGCCAGCACTATTAGAAATTAATTTTAAATCGGATTCAGGGAAGAAACGTGAAAAACAGGGGTCGTGTCTTGATTTGTGATTATAATAAAGGGGTCAAGAATTGC
>CAYQNS010000224.1:0-5947 GCA_964418755.1 uncultured Desulfobacteraceae bacterium | reverse complement strand
TTATTTTTTAACTCAAAACTCAAAACCAAAAACTCAAAACCGTGCCTGAGGGGGTTTTAGGTGCTGGGCTCTATTTAGGTTTTGGGTGTTGGGTGTTAGGTTTTGGGTTATTTGTTTTAGGATGTTTTTGTAATAATTATAATAGTTTTTTAATTTTGTTGAGAGATTCCCAACTCATTAAGATTTCTTTTTTTTAACTCAAAACTCAAAACCAAAAACTCAAAACCGTGCCTGAATGGGGTTTTGGGTTTTATTTAAGTGTTGGGTGTTGGGTTATCTGGTTTGGGATGTTTTGACTATTTTCGTAAGGATATTGATAATTGACTCGATATCTTTCAACAATGTATCGACATTCTGATAATCGGCGAAATACCCCGATTTGAGCAGCAGGGTGATCCAGTATTTTGTTTCTCTTGCCTCTTTTGAAGCAATAGCCATTTTTGCGATAAAGTCTTTTTTGCTTTGGGCAGCTTGGGATTCCTGAACGTTGGCACCGATGGAAGTCCCGGATCTGAGCAGCTGTTTAGAAAGAACAAACTCACGTTTTGAAATCAGAAACTTATATGAATTAATGACCTCTAAAGCAAAATCAAATGTTCGTACATCTATTTTTTTATCCAAAATTCAACCCTAATTTCCTCCAACCCAAAACCCAGCACCTAACACTCAAAACTTCTTTTCCCTCAACCCAAAACCCAACACTCAAAACCCAGAACTTCTTTACCACCAACCCAAAACTCAAAACTTTTTCAGCAGAGTTGAAACAAGCCCGTCCAGCGCCTCATCATAAGCCTTTTTGACAAGATGGAGGCCATCAGGTTGTGCGTATTCGTCTCTCAGATGCCGGTCCTGCTCACTGATCCGGAGGGCCTTTTCCAGATCCAGAATCGGTATCTTTTCCCTGAAGGCGTATCTTCTTATGAAGTCATTGAATTCCCAAATCGAATCGCAACGTTTGGGATGGCCTGTATCGTGTTCTTTGGTCACCGGCACAACTGTAGCCAGAATCGGCGCGATACCGGCACTTCGGAGTTTACCAATCCAGGTCTTAATCATTTTTTTACTCTGCTCAATATCACGCGGAAAATAAGCGGCGCATTCTTTTATAATTACGCCGGTCACCGGAACAGGTGTTTTAATCAAAGCGTCAATGGAACTGCTTTTATCAAAATCATATTGGGTTCGATTACCCAGGACGATATTGGGGACGAGTTTATTCCGCTCGGTAAGTTTATCAAAGGACCAGCTTTTACCCACAGATGCGCCAACCAGGACAAGATATTCCACTCCGTCTTTTTTAGGACTTATCATGGCCAACTTTTTTTTATATAAAATACTACCTTTTAAATCGGTTCTTTTGATTTCAACCGTATAATCCGTTCCATTGTCAAGATTTTTAAAAATACAAAATCCGTCTTGATCATATTTACCGGTAATTGATTTTCCATTGCCGGATTTCAGGGCAATGCTCAGCTTATCATTATACCAGCGGGCAGCATTAATAACGGCAATGCCTTTATCCAAAGGGATTATTTCTTGAAATGGAAGATTCCTGCGTATCGTCAGACCTGCAAAACTTAAAGCCGCTATAAGCAGCAGCACTATCGCACCGATGATTATTTTAGGTAGCATAATTTACTCCTTACATGCATGGGGTTGGGCTCTATTTGAGTGTTGGGGGCTGGGCTCTATTTGAGTGTTGGGTGTTGGGTTTTATTTAAGTGTTGGGTTTTGGGTTTTGGGTGCTGGGTTTTGGGTGCTGGGCTCTATTTGAGTGTTGGGTGCTGGGTTTTAGGTGTTGGGTTATTTGTTTTAGGATGTTTTGGTAATAATTATAGTGGTTTTTCAATTTTGTTGAAAGATTCCCAACTCGTTAAGATTGCTTTTTTTTAACTCAAAACTCAAAACCAAAAACTCAAAACCGTGCCTGAGTGGGGTGCTGGGCTCTATTTGAGTGTTGGGTGTTGGGTTTTAGGTGCTGGGTTGTTTTGATAATTAGTGCTTGAACGGAAACCCTGAAATATGGTTTTTCAATTTTGTTGAAAGATTCCCAACTCGTTAAGATTGCTTTTTTTTAACTCAAAACTCAAAACCAAAAACTCAAAACCGTGCCTGAATGGGGGCTGAGTTTTATTTAAGTGCTGGGTTTTGGGTGCTGGGTTGTTTTGATAATTAGTGCTTGAACGGAAACCCTGAAATATGGTTTTTCAATTTTGTTGAAAGATTCCCAACTCGTTAAGATTGCTTTTTTTTAACTCAAAACTCAAAACCAAAAACTCAAAACCGTGCCTGAGTGGGGTGTTGGGTTTCTTTAAAATCAAGAAGATAAAATTCCCCAAAAAGAAGAACCAAACCTATTGCGAAGAGTAAAAAACCTGTAAATTCGTGAAAAAATCCTTGTGCTACTGCCGGCCCATATAAATTAGATAAAATCCCTGTTATGGTGACTCTCACGATGTTAACAAATAAGGCAAGCGGCACCGTGGAAAATATTAAAATAATTTTTACCCAAAGCTGCTTGCTGAGCATGGCAAACAGGCAACCGAGCATTAGATAAGAATATAAAGACCTGATGCCGCTGCACGCTTCTGCGACCTCGAGTTGGGTGTTGGCAAAAAACAACAGGTTCCCCTCTTGGAAGACCGGAATGCCAAAAATGCGGATAATCTGGACTGAGAAATCCGTCACCAGCAATTTTAACGGATTTGTTATTAAGATGTAGTAAGCACTTGGGATCGGGAACATAAAAAGCAAAAATAGGATCGGGAAAAAAACTGCCCGGGTTCTTTGCCATCCACAAAGAAAAAGCAGCAACCCTAAAATGACAAAAATCATTGAAAGGTGCATTAATGTATGAAAACGGGTTATAAAGCCGATATAATAAATCGCAATGCCTATTATTAAGACAGGTAACCCTGCCCATAGGGGTTTTTGCGGTAGATTTAATATGTGCTGCCGTTTTTGCCATACCATAAAAAGTGCAATCGGAATTACAAAAAAACCATGCGAATAATCAGGGTTTAAATTCCATACCCGGATCAAACCCAAGAGTGTTGGTGAAAACAGTACCAGTAATAGAAGAGAAAGCAGCATTATCTTTAATGGATCGACGGATGAAAAATCAGACCGTATTTCAGGCACACTGTTTTTACGCATCAGAGAAAAACCTTATCAACTCAGGGTATAAATCGGAGATAAAACCATGTAAAACCGGCATTACATCCGTGATACGCCCAGCCGGTGGAACAGTTATCGTAACCCGTACAAAAGCATTTTTATCTTGCTTCCCCAGTAATTTATCAAAAAATAACCTTATTTTTTGAACTCCCCTGTTACTGAACGCCTGCCGTTCCGTTTGATACCAGAACAGGGTTATCATGGTCGCGTCCAGTCTTTTTTGAACCAATTGATTCACTTCAATTCTTTGAATATCTGAAAAATCAATCGGGATTTCAGCTTTTGATGTCTCGGACACCTCCCACCCCTGACCGGTAAAACAGACAATTGGTGAGTGAGAGAGATCAGCTTTCGCCAGGTTATTATAACAGCCCATAAAAAGTGTAATGGGTGGAGCGCCATTTTTATGATAGGAGTTATAGACAGTTTTATCAGTATCCAAAGAGATTAAAACGTCTTTATCATAAATAACCGCGTCTCCAATCCAGAATGAAATGCGGGAAGGGAAAGTTTTGGTAAATTCATGGGCAGCGGACGGTGTCAACAAAATGCTTTTATAAACAAAAATCATGGCCAAACTTAAGGTAACAACAGCCACAATAAATTTAGCATCGAACCTGTGCTTGTTCATTATCATTGATTTTAGCGTTGTATTTTTGAGGTTATGCAAACAGGAGTAAATTGAAAAGAGCCGTCTTATTCGTTTTTTTTAGGACACCCCGGTGAAACAAAAGAATAAGCAGTTTCACTGGACAGGCGGATTGACCCCAGTACGATCTTCCGGACCTACAGGGCAGGCGCGGATTTGGACGGATAAGGGCAATATTAATTGGCCACGGACCCACCCTGGTTAAATACGCTACGAAAATTTAACAGGGCAGACACAGAGGCACGGATATCACAGAGGAATTTGCATTTTGTTCGTGTGGGTCTGTGACGGGAAATTATTTCTCAATATCAGCCATATATTCACTGCATGTGGAAAAACGGCAGGTGTTGAAAGTACAAATGAATCGCTGAAGTTTTTTGTAAGTTTCAGCTAAATTTATGTAATGTCTGAATTTAAAAAATGCCGGGGCTGATTCAACCCGAGGTTGATCCGGATCAATCTCCCAGGGGTGAATATAAAACAGATAGGCGTTTTGTTTCTTCAATATATTTTTCACACCACGCTTAAAAACCGCAAAGGGCATCAGGCGAAAATAACCGCCGCCGCCGAAAGGCAGGGTAAGATGATGATTGTTTTGGGTTTTGGGTTGTGGGTTGTGGGTTGCGAACTATGGATTGTTGTCCCGGTTAAATACGTTTTATTGTCGGGAATTTTATGGGGTAAAAGATTTAAATTGCTGATGGGGAGCTCGAAAAAATTTTCAGATATTCGACAGGCAATCCCCTTTTGGGGATAGTGATGTATTGATAGTTTGCCGTACCGGCCATGCATTTCAAATGAGTTGTAGCTTGAATCATATTGATAACCGCAGTCTTCGATTATTTTCAAGATATCACTGGTTACGGAAAAGCTTGGTGCACGATAACCCACGACTGGTGCACTAATGATATTTTCAAGCAGTTTTTTGCTTTTGATAAAATCTTTTCTCAACGCCTCTTTTGATTCCAGGTTACACAGGTTATGAAAGTGGCCATGCGACGCCACTTCGTGTCCCCGGGCATAAATTTCACGAACAAGATGTGGGAGACGTTCGGCGATCCAACCAAGCACGAAAAAAGTTGCGCGCAATTTTTGCGTGTGTGGGTTGTTCGTGGTTTGTTGTTTGTTGCTGAAATTGACTGAATCGAAGAGATCGAGAAGACGACGGGTATTTTTTTCTACACGCAGTTCACGGGAATCCCATGAGGAAAAGGGTATATGTTGTTTGAAATTTTCGACCTGGAACCAGTCTTCCACATCGACTGTTATAAGGATTGATTTCATTATACGTTGGCCACAGACCTACACAGAAAGACACGGACAATTTATTGTTCACTTCGTGAATAAAGACTAAAAACCAAAAGCTAATTTAGCCACAGACACACACAGAAAGACACAGACAATTCATGGTTCACTTCGTGAAAAAACTACAAATTTGGGACACGGATTTACGCGGATTTACACGGATAAGGACATTCTTTGTCAGCTTCGCTGATTTAAAAACAACATAATCTTTATCATGTTGGTATCACATAAAATCATTAAATTTCTCTTTTCCAAGCTTTTTCACGCAAATCAGATAGCTGAATATCTCTATCTTTCCATATCCCAAAAAGCCTCCGAAAATCTGAAGCCTTTTTTGACTCAGATATCTTTTCTATTTCATGGAACTTAACAAACTGCAATTCCCTTAACAGACTGATAAGAATTTCTTTTTTCGATTGATCTTGTATATCAATAAGTATTTTACTCATTATATAGTTCCTTTTGTGGGACACGGATTAACACGGATCAAAGAACTATAAATTTGCCACAGACCCACACAGAAAGACACAGACAATTCATGGCTCACTTCGTGAAAAAACTACAAATTTGGGACACGGATTAACACGGGTTTCCACGGATAGGGCATTCTTTGTCAGCTATCGCTGATTAAAAAACATGACAATCTTTATCCGCGTGCATCTGCGAAAATCTGTGTACTATTCTTTTTTGGGACACGGATTGACACGGATTAACACGGATTAAAACAATTTTTTGTCAGCTATCGCTGATTTAAAAACATAACAATCTTTATCCGCGTGTCTCTGTGTAGGTCTGCCTGCCCAGTGAAACCGTTTT
>CAYQNS010000223.1:0-5982 GCA_964418755.1 uncultured Desulfobacteraceae bacterium | reverse complement strand
GGGCTGGATACGCTAAAATTAAAAAAGACAGATTTAAGGTATTGGTTTTCAAAATTACTAAATTGGAGCTAAATCAGCAAATGACTCGGATATTCACTAACACATCTGTTTGATATAGCAAGTAAAATTCTACAGTTGTAAGAATTATATCCATTGAGGAAGTATTGCTGAGCTGGCGTTTTCCGTTCCAACTGTATGTGATTTCTACGAGGTTAAACGCGAAAAACTTTTTACATTTTAAAGAGGAATCTTTAATGAACCAAGATGTGCGGCGATCTATCTGTTTCGCAAATTGCGTCGTGACCGCCTGAATGAAATAGGGCTTGTTTTCATGTTAAAAAAATACAGTTCCGTCAGCAGTATCATTGAAAGAATGAAATTCCGGATGAAAAATGATCGGAATTTCAAAAAACGTATCAAAAAGTTGGGAACAATTAAGAAAGAGTCAAGAGCAGACTTGACCCCTCTTCCGTTAAGAGACCAAACTAGAAACTAGGAGAAAGACATATGGGGGCTTGTACTGTTTCAGTGTTGTGATAGAGTATCGCACGAAAAACAGCCCTCTTGACTATAAGACCGGTATCCGGTATCTGAAGTGAGGGCTTATTCAAAAACGACTTGTCTTATTTATAGCCCGGCATTCAATCAGTTTGATTCCAAGCCGAAAATCAAAAAAGATTATCCTCAAGGGAGACCATCCATATGCTTTTTCATATGCCGGCAAGACTCTATTTCGGGTCAGGAGAAATCAGCAATCTCAAATTAATCATTAATGAATACTTAAAGGCAGACAATCCGGTTCTTGTGACCGATAAAGGAATTGTTCAGTCCGGTTTGCTGAAAAAGGTATTGCCGCAGCTTCCCGGGATCAAAATATTTGATGAGATTGAGGCAAACCCGAAATCAGATACCATTAACAAAATTGCCAAAAAAATGCGCCGGCTTAACCCTGACCTTGTTATTGGATTCGGTGGTGGAAGCTCCATGGATGCAGGAAAGGCTCTATCCCTGCTTGGAACAAATGATGGCGATATCGAAGCGTATGAAGGGAAAGAAAAATATAAAAATGCTCCTTTGCCGTTTCTGGCCATTCCCACGACCTGCGGTACGGGCAGTGAAGTTACCTGGGTCTCGGTGATAACGGATGTGAACAGGAAGTTCAAAATGAGCATCAAGGGCACCAAAATGTATCCTGCGGTCTCAATTGTTGATCCGGATTTGATAAAAACTCTGCCACCCTCAATTATTGCATCCACTGGTCTTGATGCACTGACCCATGCGGTGGAAGCCTATCTTTCAAAACCTGCCACACTTATTACCGATAATCATGCCGTGAAGGCGGTCAAATTGATATTAGGGGCCATTAAAGGGGCATATGATGATATTGAAAACAATCATACAGATCGTGAAAACCTGATGTTTGGCTCAACCATTGCCGGATTCGCCTTTGGCAACTCTGATGTAACTGCCGTTCATTGTATTTCCGAATCCATCGGGGCTCTGTATGATATTCCCCATGGCGTGGCAAATTCAATTTTTCTTCCACATGTACTTTCCTATAATCTGCCGGAGTGCTTTGAAAAAATGGCAGCACTGGCAAGACAGGCCGGCATTAATGAAGTTGACGATATGAAGGCATCCAAAGTTTTTATCCAGGTGATAAAGGATTCATCAAAGCGCCTTAAAATTCCATTATTCAAGGACTTGAAAATTGGAAAAGACAAGTTCGAGATGATCGCAAAGATGTCATTTGAAAATAATTCCACGCCTTCAAATCCAAGAAAACTGGGGCGGGAAGATTTTCTAAAAATACTTGAAAATGCTTATGAATAGAAATCAAATCTCATATTTCTCTTCCAGACAGAGAATTACAGAGCGTTTCATCATCACGGAAAGCAGCGATTTTTACCGGGTGCTACGGGTACTACACAATCTGCAAATATCCAAAGCCCATCAAAGATAAATACATGCAGGATGGCCGGAATGAAAAAAACTTCGTATTCTAACCAAATCTTGCTTTTTCAAACCCATGTTCAAACCCATGTTCGTCCCATTGTTGTGCCATTTTATGGGTTTGCTTTAAATTCTCTCAATCGGGTAAATTCAACAAGACGATCCAAAGTTTTTGCAGTAAACACCTTGCCCCTCGTTGCAAGGATCATTTTTTTCATATCCTCCCTGCGGACACCGAAGCCACGTCCGCCGATACAGGCAATAACTTCATATTTTGGATTATCTTCGGATCTTCCGGCAAGGCTCAATTCACCAAGATGCTGAATGCGTGTCACTTTATCACGCGCTGTACCATCGTCTTCCGTAATTTTTGCTTCTATGACAATTTGCGGATTGAATTCGCTTGGTATGATAAAATCCGGCGTCTGGTCGAAGCCTTCAATACGTTCCGCTTGTTTGGTTTTACGAAAGCTGAGATTCGCTTTGGTGAGAACATCTTCGATCGCTGATTCCAGGCTGTCACCGATAATATCGCTGACCGAGTCACGATGTCCGGCAAAAGGCCTTCCAAGCATCCGTTCATACAACAGCATGGCATAGGGTGCCCCTATGCGAGATAAATTCTTGATGCTGGAAACACCCTGTTTTGTATCGGCTTTGTTCAACCGGTGCAATTGATCCATTTTTACTTCGGGAGCACCGGCCGAGAGCAATTCACACGCGGTTTGAATCATTGCCTTAAGCCGTTCTTTTGTAACGCCGTTTGTATTAAGTTTTGCTCCAGGCGCCATTCGCACTTTCCGATCCAGAGAACGCACAAAACCCTGGGTAACCGGCACGCCAGTTCTTTGCATAGTGACATAGCCCCACTCCGGAGGTGTAAAACCAAGCATGCTTCGCAGGACCACAATGGAAATCGGCTCGGAAACGGTTACCGGGTAAACCTTGTCAGAATCAAGCTTGGAGAATCCGTCTGTAGCTGCTTTCAATGCTTCATAGCCACGTTCGAACACCGGGTATTCCACAAATCCTGCCCCTTTGGGCATAACGAGGAATTCCGATTCCAGGCATGAAAACACGGAATCAACATAATTTTCCGGGTCCCTGCGAATTTCTTCCGGAGTAGCTTCAAAAGGGAATGTCGGCATATTCATCTCCATAATTTGCATCGTTTTCATGCACGGAAAACAACTGGATATCCTTTGTTTTTTCTTTTTGGAAGCTCGCTATGCTTTTTTCGACTTCGGCCCATCCACCAAAGCGTTGGAGCCAATCTGCCACGCTTGCGATACGTGATGTTGTTGGTTCGTTCTTATTCCAATTAAGTCGCAAGAACCAGATCGCCAGCCGGATTAGATGCCCATAGGTCATACATCTGATGTCACCACGGGTCGGTTTGACATTCCCGGCCTTGAGATGGCTTACGTCTTTTACTACAATTCGGGCCAGTTCACGGGGCGAATCCGCTATCCATTTTCGCTGCATAACGCCCGTACTTCGACAGACAAAAATAGTGTCGATGATGGATGATCCGGTACCGTTGATATGAATGGACGCACTCATTTCACCGGGACAGGGAAGCGATGCAGAACAGGTCAGACCGGCATCAAGGATCGCCACCGCCACCGGGTAATACGCCTCAATGGTATTGTGATGATAAGTGAATGACAAGGGGGCGCCGGGTTTTAGCGCCTTAGACATTTTTTGAAATACAGCAGAAATTCCTCGCGTGAAATGGCCAAGGTCCCGTCCCATATCCACATTCCCGGTCAATTCATCAGGCGTGCGTGTAGAATCCCCTTTGAATGCAGGGGACTTTTGTCCAATCAGTTTTCTCAGCCAGACGTAACAAAAATCCATGAGTTCAGCATACTGAACATTGCCGAAGTATGGCGGGTCCGTAAAGACGGCATCCAACAAAGCATCCGGCAAATTGGAAGAAGCAGCGTCCCGGCATGAAATATCAACGACTCTTGCCGGTTTACTGTCACCACCGTTTAAGTGGTCTCCAATCCATTCGCCCTTGATCGGGATTATTTTCTTTGCGCGCCCTTGAAACCTGACTTCAAACGGATGGTCACAATAAGATTTAGCCTTCTTGAACTTTTCAATGATATTGGCCCATCCACCGCTGCCGACACACATCGTTCGGCCTGATGCCATGATTCCAAAAAAATTTGACTCACATTGAATCAACCCCACCGGAAATCCGTGAACTGAAAAAATATCGAGAGACTTTAGCGCCCTTTTGTCATAGCGGCACAACATATTTTGATAACGGAGCAAGTCGGAAAGGTTTGTTGCCAGCGCATTACGCACCCGGTCATTGACTGTATCAGCAATAATCCGGGCAGACAATTCCAATCCGAGAAGTTGCCGATCGTTGAACATTTCCCGGTAATACCTATATCCCCAGCGATGCAGACGATTCGTCTCGTCACCGCTTGGAATCTCAGCATCAGGAATATACTTTGAACGTATCCCGGATAAGCGTTCTGAAGTCTCTTTAACCTTTGCGATATCCTGATCATCCGGTTTTTTAAAAAATCTACCTTTATGCGAAGGTTTGCATTCAGGACAGTGATATTCCATTGCAAAAAGGCGGTGCGTCGGTGCCCCAAGATTTGAATTTGGGAAATGGTTGTCAGCGCCGCATTCAGGGCATTTGCAGTGGCCTCTTTTGGCGGAGCCGTCTACCTTTAGTTCAAAAGAACAATGACTACAACGGCCGGGCTTTTTTCGATCTTTGGTCTCTGTCAGTTCTCCACAAGCCGGACACACAAATACGTTTTGGGGATGTCGGGAATCCGTTGACAGCAGATAGCCGGGAAAAAGATCAATCTCTTTTCCGCATTTTTCACATGGCACTACCTTTACCCAGAGGAAGTATTTTACATGGGCATCCCGTGATCCGCAAAAAGTGCATTGGGTTCGATAGAGATGCCCGATTTCCTTTTCAAGGGTCGAGCGCAATAACTTGGCGGCGTCCGAATAATCATCCAGGTTAAGATGTTCAATTTCCTGTTTGACAATCCAATAAGACATGGGGTTGATGTCAAATCCAATCACATTGCATCCGACACGGTTTGCCTCCAGAATCGGGGTCCCCCCACCCATAAACGGATCAGCAATATGGCGGCCTGAAAAATCGTTCGCCTTGTAATACACCTCCCTAAGCGGTTCTTTAGAAAACTCAGACAAAAGCAGTCCTCGAAACAAACTGCCTGGACGTCTGGCAAACCATTTATGAACAGCAATAATCGGGCGGTAGTTCTGCTGGATTTGTTTCTCACGCAATGCAAGGTCTGCAATAAACGATATTTCAAAATCTTTTTCGATCATCAGGTGATATTTTAACCTTTAATCCATATGGTTAAATCAACGACGCTGCTTTTGCGCCCGCTGCTTTCGTTTGTGTGCGCCCAGCATGGGCGTGATAAACAATACTGGAAACTTAACTAAAGGTAAAGGTCAAAAAAGATGGGCCCCCATTTTCTCTCAAGGGTGAAACCAAAATTGGGGACCAAATCTAAATTAATGTCATCAATATCCGGTCTTTTCCCTGATGATATCATTCGCGTCACACAAGAGTTCCTTACACCGAGATATCTGGCAACATCCGCCCCGGAATAACCAAGATGCCCGACACCGATCTCAAAATAGTCGACATTGACCCCTTTACAAGAGTCAAGAGCAGATTTGACCCCTTTACTGTATTAGATGAGGCGAAAGAACGATTAGAAGAGCGTTGCCGGCTTCAAGCTCAGGGGTATGATTTGGAAAAAGTAACGATCCGCGTGTCATCTGAGTTGGGAATTGCCCCTGATCAGGTATGGAGTGCCGGCAAGCATCAGGTCACAGTCAAAGCACGAAGTTTATTGTGTTATTGGGCAGTGAGAAAGCTGGGTTTCAGTACCACAGAATTATCCAAAAAACTTGGTGTCTCGCAGCCATCTGTAAGTATTTCGGTAAAGCGTGGTGAGAAGATCGCCAAAGCCAGGCAACTCAAACTTATAAAAGAATAGGAAG
>CAYQNS010000222.1:1945-6046 GCA_964418755.1 uncultured Desulfobacteraceae bacterium | reverse complement strand
CTGATTTCAATGAATTTCGGATCCAACGGGTCTCTGGGACGCGGCAGATCCACCACAACCTTTTCTTTGATGGTAGTCGGCTTGGTGCTTAAGACAAAAACCCGTTCGGCCATGTAAACCGCCTCTTCAATGTTGTGGGTCACAAAAAGGATCGTGTTACCAAGGGTTTTCCATAGCCGAACCAGTTCATCTTCCAGGTAGAATCGCAGCTTCACATCCAGTTGGCCATAAGGCTCGTCCATAAGCAGCAGATCCGGATCAATCGAAAAAGCCCGGGCCACCGTTAACCGCTGGACCATGCTGGCCGAGATCTGATTGGGATAAAGGTCTGCCATATCGGCCAGACCCACCAGTTTGAGCATCTCTTCGACCTTTTTGTCTATTGCGTCCCGCGGGTATTTTTTAATTTCCATCCCATAGGCAATATTGTCGCGGACCGTTCGCCAGGGCAGGCTGGTGGGTTCTTGAAAGACAAACGATATGTTGTGTTTTTTAGGATCGGCAACCTCACCGTCGATATAAATATTGCCTTTTGTCGTGGTGTAAAGTTTGGTCAGACAATTTAAAAAAGTCGTTTTTCCGCATCCTGTGGGTCCGACAATGGCAATGAATTCACCTTCGGCGATATTAAAATTAATATCATCGAGTACCAGGAGATCTCCGAATTGCTTGGTTAGATTCTTAACTTCAATTTTATATTGCCGAGCGTCCTGTCCTTCCATAAAAGCTCCTATGTTATGCCATTTTTGAACGGGAACCGTTTTGTTTTTATTGTCCTAAAATTCGATAGGAGCGCCCAGCGCCCCTATCGAGCATTCTATGGATCTTTTTGTTGAGCCATTACGAATATTTTTAAAACGTGTCCGTTCATTAACGAGCCACACAACTCCGCTCTTTCGGTGGACTCTCTTCCTTCTTTGCCGGTTCGCCGGTTTTATCCTCACCACCTGTAAAATGGCCGGTAGGCGGTGTCACCCGAACGGTAGCGATCTTGTTCTGGGTAAAGAAATCAAGACCATCCTTACCCTGGGCCTTATCGGTTCCCAGATGCGAATCCTTGATACCGCCAAAGGGCAGGTAGGGATGAGGTGCGGAGATACCCACATTGACGCCGATCATACCCACATCGGCTTCGGCGATGAATGTTTCAGCGTAGTATTGATTCTGGGTGAAGATGCAGGCCCCGTTGCCGAATGGTTGCGCCCGGATAATTTCCAGGGCGTCATCCAGATCCTTGACTTTCATTACCGACACCACTGGTCCGAAAATTTCTTCCTTGGCAATTGTATGAGAAGGGGTAACACCCTCAAAAATTGTCGGTTCGATATAATAGCCGTTTTTGATTTTTTCCGGCATTTCCGGGTTTCGACCGTCCAGAACCAGGTTCGCACCTTCTTTTATGCCGATTTTAATGTAGTCTTCAACTTTCTTTTTGGCTTTGGCGGAAATGAGCGGCCCCATGTAAATATCAGGATCAAGGGCGTCGCCGGTTTTAATGGACTTGGCACCATCTATCATTTTTTTCAGGAACGAATCGTAAATTTCCGGCACCATGGCCACGATGGATCCGGCCAGGCATCTTTGCCCGGCGGAACCAAAGCAGGAATGGACAAAGTTTTCGATAAAAAGATCCGGCTGGGCATCTTCCATGACCAGAAGAATGTTTTTCGCGCCGCCCAGCAGCATACTGCGTTTTCCTCCCCGGCCACAGTGTTCGGCCATTATTTTGGCCGTGGGCGTTGAGCCCACCAGGCAGACCCCGGACATTTTCGGGTGCTCATACCAGCTCCCCGGAATGGTGCGATTGCCGTGTACAATGTTAATGACACCCGGCGGCAGACCGATATCCTGAAAGACATTTCCCATTTTTTGCATGAAATAGGGAGATTGAGTGGAAGGTTTGAAAATAAAAGTGTTTCCGGTGGCAATGGCATAGGGGACAAACCAGCCAAAAACCAGGGCCGGAAAATTAAATGGTGCCACACCACCGAAAACACCCAGCGGCTGGCGGATTACCCGGCCATTTATATTAGAGGAAATTTTTTCAAGAGTTTCCCCCTGTATCAGTGCGGGAATGCCGCAAGCCATCTCGAGGATTTCAACGACCCGTGTTACTTCTCCCCGTGCTTCACTGATATGTTTGGCTTGGTCGATGGCGATGGCCACGGCAATCTCCTCAGCCTGATCAATCATTGCCTGACGGATATCGAAAATATATCGCATGCGTTTGGCAAGCGGAAGCTTACGCCAGCCATTATAGGCCGCGTATGAAGAGTCCACTGCCGCCAGCGAGGTTTCCTGAGATGACAGCGGGACCTCGCCGATAACTTCGCCGGTGGAAGGGTTATACAGCGGAACAAATTCCCCCCCGGTTTCATCTACCCACTGGCCGTCAATAAAATTTTTGATCCTGATAAAATCCGTCTTACCATTCATTCTCAGTCACTCCTTTGCAATAATTTGCCAATTAAAGGTTTAAATTTCCGGTAAATCTTGAGCCATTGAACGAATTATTCGCTTTTAAACATTTAATTCAATAGCAGCCTTGACCGCTGCAACGATCTGGTCCATCTGGTCTTTGGTGGCAACCAGGGCCGGTGCAAAATTCATAATCGTGTTCATTCCCGGCAGGCTTGAATTGGTTCTGCCGACCAGGACGCTCTGCGCTGCAACGTCGCCCATGATTTTGCCCATCTGCGCTTCGGTGATCGGCTCTTTGGTCTTTTTGTCCTTTACAAATTCAACGCCGCAGAAAAGTCCCTTGCCGCGCACATTGCCGACAATGGGGAAATCTTCAAGCGTCTTTAAGCCTTCCAGCAGGTACCGGCCGACAATCCGGCTGTTTTCAACCAGACCTTCATCTTCAATAATTCTGATATTTTCAAGGCCGGCGGCCATGGGTCCGGTACATCCGCCATAGGTACTGATGTCCCTGAAGTAGTTCAATCTTTTGCCGGGGGTATCCGTATCAAGGAACAGATCATAAATTTCGTCTTTGATGGCGGTTACCGACAGGGGTTCATAGCAACTGGCCATGCCCTTGGCCATGGTTACCATGTCGGGGTCGCAGTCATAGTGTTCATGGCCCCAGAATTTACCGGTTCGTCCGAATCCGCAGACCACCTCGTCCATGATCAGGTAGGCCCCGTATTTTCGGCAGATCTCCTGGAGGATCGGGTAATATTCCTTGACCGGGACCAGAATGCCGCCGCCGGCGGTAATCGGTTCCACAATGACGCCGCCCACGGTATCAGGGCCCTCTTTCAGGATTAGATCCTCGAGTGCGTGGGCACATTCGATGTTGCAGTCCGGGTATTGTTTGCCAAAGGGGCAGCGGTAGCAAAGCGCGGGGCCAAACCCTGCAAACCCCTCGGCCATGGGCCCGAAATGATACTTTCTTTCATTCTGACCGGTGGCGCTCAACGCACCGATGGTGGTTCCGTGATAATCCCTGTCCCGGTACAGAACCTTATATTTGCCCTTGCGGTCCCCATCGAATTTTGACGACTGACGGATAATTTTAAACGCTTTTTCATTGGCTTCCGAGCCTGAGTTGGAAAAAAATATTTTCCCGAGACCGGGCAGTTTTTCAGTTAATTTCTTGGCCAGTTTGATGCCGGGAATGGTGCCGACACCCCCGGCGTAATAGCCTATCTTATGGACCTGGGCAGATATGGCATCGGCCATGCTCTTGCGGCCGTGTCCGACGATTACCCCCCAGACACCGCCTGCCGTGGCATCGAGGTATTCTCTGCCCCTGATGTCTTTGACGATAAGACCGTTGCCTTCAACAATGATCATCTGTTCTTTATCTTTAAACACATTGTGGGGTTTCAGATGATGCCAGAGGCAGTCTCTGTCGGCGGCAATCATTTCATCGACATCGTAATCGAGCCAATTCATATTTTGGGCCATTTTTCAATCCTCCATTTTTTTTGCTACGCTAATTGGTTTGGTTATTGCGGTATCAAAGGAAATTAAGCTGTGTACTTTTTTTAAATTTATGACGCATCGGTTGTTGATTGGAATTGTTTTTACAGCTATCGGCTAAAGCCCGGTTGTGTTTCAATGAATACGGACAGGCATGATGGGGTAATAAAA
>CAYQNS010000222.1:0-1845 GCA_964418755.1 uncultured Desulfobacteraceae bacterium | reverse complement strand
CAATGGTAATGGCGTTTTGTCCATAACTGATAAAATATGCGCTCATTGGGTCGCAAAATGTCACAACCTTCTATTATTAAAGTATAATATTGTGATAAATTGTTCGAACATGCTTCCTGTTATATGATCGATAGAACTATTTTTGAGTTTCCCCGAATCTCAAAAATGGGTATCAAAAAAAGAGATCGCACGGGCGCTGTGTATGGAAATTGAAGTTTTGAAAAGTAGCCTGGCCCCTAAATGCACTGAATACGATTTGACACTTTGATCTGCACCGCAATTACCCTATTTTTTAATTTTATCAATTAATTCAAGTTGATATACTCGCTGAAACCAAACGGAATAATTTTTTATCAAAAAATAATTCAAATTTTTATAAAAAAGGACTTGACAGTATGCTGAATATTTGATGTATCAGTTAAAATAAAAATCATGAACCTAAAATAGAGTTTGCCTATTCAAATCGGGGTGTTTATTCCTAGTTTGTTTTACCCAAAATTATTAATTTATTTGGAGGCCAAAACCGATGAGTGAAAAACATGTTCTGAAAGCAAGTCTGGTTGTCCCTCCCTGCCGGGCGGCCTGTCCGGCAGGCATTGATGTGCCGCGCTACATCAGGCGCATTAAAGAGGGAAAATTCGATGAGGCCCTGGCCGTCATCAGGGAACGGATACCGTTCCCATCCATTTGCGGGTACGCCTGCTTTGCGCCCTGTGAGACCGATTGTGCCAATAAACAATTCGGCAATCCCATCGCCATACGGGCTTTGAAGCGGTCTGCCGCTGAAGAGGGGGGACAACTCTGGCGCGAGAATTTGACCATTGCCACTCCCACCGGCAAAAAGGTGGCTGTTGTGGGTGCCGGACCCAGCGGATTGACGGCTGCTTACTATCTTGCAGTCCTTGGGCATCAGGTGACTGTGTTCGAAGTACTTGATCGGGCCGGTGGAATGATGCAGTCAGCGATTCCGGCTTATCGTCTGCCGCGTGAAAACCTGGATAGCGAAATCAATGATATCAAAGGTGTGGGTGTTGAAATCAAGACCGGGCAACAGGCGGCTGCGGCCCAGGCACTTCTTCAGGATGGATTTGATTCGGTTTATGTTGCCTGTGGATTGCAAAAGGGCGCTAAACTCGGCATTGACGGGGAAGATTTGGACGGCATGCTGGACGGTCTGGAATTCCTTAAAGCGATCAACAGAGGAGACGCAGTGACGACGGGTAATCGGGTCGCCGTTATCGGTGGCGGCAATACGGCTGTTGATGCCGCCCGCAGCGCCGTAAGACTGGGGGCCGATGATGTCAGCATTATTTATCGGCGTTCCTCGGCTGAGATGCCGGCCTTGAAGGAAGAGGTTGCCGCTGCGCTTGAAGAAGGTGTGAAGATCCAATACCTGACAATACCCACGGGCGCAGTTGCCAAAAACGGCGCACTGGAAGTGACGCTGGCCCGCATGGAACTGGGAAAGCCGGATGCCGGCGGGCGGCCGGTGCCGATTTTGGTGGACGGCAGTGAATTTGTGCAGGAATTTGATACGGTGATTGCCGCCATCGGCCAGGTGCTGACAGGGACCCGGGAGCTGGGGGTAGCACTGGATAAAAAGGGCAATGTGCAGGCTGACTTAGATACGCTGGCCACTGACACGGCCGGTGTGTATGCAGGCGGAGACCTTTTGACAGGCCCGGCTTCGATTATCGATGCCATTGCTCAGGGCCGCACGGCCGCACAATCCATCGATCGATATCTTGGTGGTACCGGGGTCATAGATCAACCCCTGACCGAACCGGAAGAAGAGGTGGTGCTGTCTGATTTCGAACCGGACAGGGCGGAATGTCAGATCATCGC
>CAYQNS010000221.1:0-6062 GCA_964418755.1 uncultured Desulfobacteraceae bacterium | reverse complement strand
CGGTTTTCCTATCCTGCCGAATCATCTCATACAGCAGCGTCACCAGAACCCGGCAACCGCTGGCACCGATGGGGTGGCCCAGGGCCACGGACCCGCCGTTGACATTCACAATGGCCGGGTCCAGGCCAAGCTCATTCATAACAGCTACCGTAGATCCGCTGAACGCCTCATTTATTTCATAAAGATCGACATCTTCAAGGCCGATCCCCTCTTTTTTGAGACACTTGGGAACCGCCCACAGGGGAGCCACCAGAACATATTTCATGTCAATACCAAATGATGCCTGGGCTCCTATGGCAGCCATGGGACGCAAGCCAAATTCCTCGGCCCTGTCTCCGGCCATTACCACCACTGCTGCTGCCCCGTCACTGATGATGGACGCATTGCCGGCGGTGCCCAGCCCGCCTTTTGTAAAAACCCCGGGCATCTTTGCCAGACGTTCATAATCGGTTTCTCGAGGGCATTCATCCCGGCTGAACAAAACCGGATCTCCCCTGCGCTGCGGAATTTCAACAGGCACGATCTCCTCTTTGAACCGCCCGGATTCAACAGCATCAAGGGCACGACGATAGGACTCCGCCGCATACCGATCCTGATCTTCACGACTGACATCATATTTTTTGGAACAAAGCTCGTTTGAAATACCCATATGAAAATCATTGACAACATCCCACAGCCCGTCGTGAACCATATGGTCTTCGATGGTGCCCGGTCCCATGCGATACCCGGTCCTGGCCTTATCCAGGTAATAGGGAGCTCTGCTCATGGATTCCATACCGCCGGCAACCACCACATCCGCATCGCCGGTCTGAATCGCCTGTGCCGCAAGCATCACGGATTTTAGCGCGGAACCGCAGACCTTGTTCACCGTAAAGCATTCAACTTCCCAGGGCATGCCGGCCAGAACAGCGGCCTGCCTGGCCGGGTTTTGACCATACCCGCAGGGCAGCACCTGCCCCATAATCACCTCGTCAACTACCTCTTTTTGAATACCGGCACGTTTTACGGCTTCATCGATCACAATCCCGCCCATTTTTGTCGCGCCCATGCTGCTCAAAGAGCCGTTAAAAGCCCCCAGCGGCGTACGCACAGCACTCACAATTACTGCTTCCCGCATTCAATACATCTCCTTTTTTTATTTATCCCAAATTTCTACTTTCCAATTTCAAACCCTAAACCTCAAAACCGGCAACAGGCCTTACGGTGTTTTGATTTAAAGCGGGTAACTGTCTGAACGTATTAGTACGCGTTAATCGGAAACAGCAAGCTGCACAAAAATTTATAAATGCCATCTGGACTGTCAATTATTGACTAAACTTATTTAACACCGAAAACCTGTTTCCGGTATTACGCGTACTTATGCGTGAGTTCTACACGTTTTAAATCAAAATTCCGTAAGGCCGGGTCTCAAAAATTATTGGCCATTAAAAAGAACCAATTCCCCCAATGAAGACACTACATATTACGGCGATACCGACCGCCGACATCATACAGGGCCTGCGTGATCTGCCCCAGGCTGCAGTAGCGCACCGTATCCATCAATTCACCGAAGATATTCTCACCGGCCAGAGCCGCCTTTTGAAGCTTCTTCAGGGCTTCGGGCGCCTTTGCACCGTTGCGCTGCCAAAACTGGGCAAGACGCTTGAGCTGAGACTGTTTTTCCGCTTCGGTGGACCGGGACAATTCCAGGCACGACATGGACTCATCAAAATTCACCCCGCCTGCATCCGGGTCCCGAAAGGTGTTGACCCCGACAATCGGCAATTTTCCGGTATGCTTTAAAACCTCATAATAAATAGATTCATCCTGAATCCGCCCCCTCTGATAACCGGTTTCCATAGCCCCCAGGACTCCCCCCCTATCGGCGATACGGTCGAACTCTATGAGTACCGCCTCCTCCACCAGATCGGTCAATTCTTCAACGATAAAACTGCCCTGCAGGGGATTCTCGTTTTTGGCCAGGCCCCATTCGCGGTTAATGATCAACTGAATAGCCAGGGCCCGTCGAACCGACTCCTCACTGGGAGTGGTGATGGCTTCATCAAATGCATTGGTATGCAGACTGTTGCAGTCATCGTAAATGGCGCACAGGGCCTGCAGCGTCGTCCGGATATCGTTGAACTGAATATCCTGGCTGTGCAGGCTTCGCCCGGACGTCTGAATATGATATTTAAGCATCTGGGACCGCAGGGACGCTCCGTATTTTCCCCGCATGGCCACCGACCAGATACGCCGGGCCACCCGGCCGATGACGGTATATTCCGGATCCATACCATTGGAGAAGAAGTAGGATAAATTCGGTGCAAAACTATTGATATCCATTCCCCGGGAAAGATAATACTCCACATAGGTAAACCCGTTGGAGAGCGTCAATGCCAGTTGGGTGATGGGGTTGGCACCGGCCTCTGCGATATGGTATCCGGAAATGGAGACCGAGTAAAAATTTCGCACATCATTATCAATAAAAAACTGCTGAATATCCCCCATCATTTTCAGGGCGAACTCGATGGAAAAGATACAGGTATTCTGGCCCTGGTCTTCCTTTAAAATATCGGCCTGGATCGTTCCCCGAACGTTTTGTAAAACCTGGTCGCGAATTTCGCGATATTTGGCATCAGTCAATTTCACCGAACTTTCCGCAAGATATTTATCCACCTGCTGATCAATGGCCGTATTTAGGAACATGGCCAGCATGATCGGGGCCGGGCCGTTGATGGTCATTGAAACCGATGTACTGGGCGCGCACAGGTCAAAACCGTCATACAATACCTTGACATCATCCAGGGTACAGATGCTGACCCCCGAGTTGCCTATTTTCCCATAAATATCCGGCCTCACTTCAGGATCATAACCATAAAGGGTTACCGAATCAAAAGCCGTGGACAGCCGCTTGGCCTCATAGTTGGAAGACAGCAGCTTAAAACGCTGATTGGTTTTGAACGCATCTCCTTCGCCGGCAAACATGCGGGTAGGCTCCTCATCTTCCCGTTTCAACGGAAAGACGCCGCCTGTAAAAGGAAAATACCCGGGCAGATTTTCCCGTCGCATCCAGCGGTAATTCTCTCCGGGATCCGTGAATTTGGGCAGTGCAATTTTGGGAATCTTCTGATGGGACAAGGATTCGCTGTACAGCGGCACCCGTATCTCCTGTTCCCGCACATGGTAAACCAGTTCATCACGGGCATACATATCCCGCACCTGATCCCACTGCTTCAGTAGTTTGTCTGTTTCCCCGGCAAGGTGATTTTCAGATGCGGCCAACTCTTTTTTCAGCGGCTCTATTCCACCGGTCGAATCATCATCAGGCCGGTCCTTTCGCAAAGCAGCGATACTTTCCTGCAGATGCCATATGCGCCGCACCACCGAAGCCTGCTCTTCCGTGTCCTGATGATATGTTCTGACCGTCTCTGCTATCTCCGCCAGATACCGGGTCCGGTCAGGCGGTATAATAATGGTCTTGGAGCTTGAAGTTTTAACATTGGCCCTTTGCAGGGTGGATTCAAATTTTACCCCGGTATTTTCAGCGATCGTATCCAACAACGCCTGATACAACCCGGTTACGCCGTCGTCATTGAACTTGGAGGCAATGGTGCCGAACACCGGCATCTCTTCCACTGATTTTTCCCACTGCTCACGATTGCGCTGAACCTGTTTGCGGACATCCCGAACCGCATCTTCGCCGCCGCGTTTTTCATATTTATTGACGACAATCAGATCGGCATAATCCAGCATATCTATTTTTTCCAACTGTGAAGCCGCGCCGAATTCACTGGTCATCACATACATGGAGACATCCACCATATCCGTGATTTTAGAATCTCCCTGGCCGATACCGGCAGTCTCGGCAATCACCAGATCATACCCCGCCGCCTTGACCACATTGATCGCATCCACCAGGGCCTCGGTCACTTCCGCATTGGATTGCCGGGTGGCAAATGACCGCATATACACCCTCGGATTCATGATGGCGTTCATCCGGATGCGGTCCCCCAGAAGGGCACCGCCGGTTTTACGACGGGAAGGATCACTGCATAAAATGGCTACATTCACATCTTTCAAGTCATGCAGCAAACGCAGAATCAATTCATCCGTCAATGATGATTTTCCGGCACCACCGGTCCCGGTAATGCCCATGACCGGAACCTTCCGATCGCCTATTTTCCGTTTCAGAGAAGATTGAATGCCGGCCAGGCGGCCATCATTTTCGGCTCTGGCCAGTTCCACGGCCGTAATCATATTGGCCACGGCATATTTATTGTCCGGCTGCAACCGATCAACCGTAAACCCGGTGTTGTCGACAGTTGGAAAATCAAGCATTTTTACCATATGGTTGATCATGCCCTGCAGGCCCATTTTGGTGCCGTCCTCAGGAGAATATATCTTGGCCACCCCATACGCTTCCAGCTCCCTGATCTCATCGGGGATAATAACACCCCCTCCGCCGCCGAAAACCTTTATATGGGCAACATTGTTTTCCCTGAGCAGATCCACCATATATTTAAAAAATTCAATATGGCCTCCCTGATAACTTGAAACGGCAATGCCCTGGGCGTCTTCTTCGATGGCAGCATCTACAAATTCCCCGGCCGACCGGTTGTGCCCCAGATGAATCACTTCCACACCGGCAGCCTGCAGCAATCTGCGAATAATATTGATGGAAGCATCATGACCGTCAAAAAGCGACGTGGCGGTAACCACCCGGATATTATTCTTCGGTTTATATACTTTCACTCCAGAGTCCATATCCTCTCCTTCGCCTTACTTGCAACAGGCCTTTATATATTGAACGGAACCGTCACGGTGTGCAGTTATCGGTTTGCGGTTTAAAGAACCAAAATAACTATCCAAAATGCTTCAATCGTCGGCCCGGCAGCGTTGCAAAAGCTTATTGGTACAGCTGTGAACCGACAACCGTGAACGCTTGCCATAGATCATTTTTTTTACGCAACATGCCGCCGGTTGAGAATAAATTCGGTTTGAAGTTCTATGTAATCATCAATACTGTAGTGGCGGGCCAGAAACCAGCGCCGAAAAGTCCACATATGCCCCATTACGGATATATTATGGGCCACTATTTCCAGGGATTGCTCATTGAGCCAGGGCAGATCTCCATTGGCAATCAGGCGGGCCAGGACACCCATAAAAATCCCGGTAATTCGCACTTCGTTCTCCAAGACATGTTTGCGCCACTGAAGCGGAAGAGACTGTGTTTCCTGATAAATCAAAAGAATATGATCACTCATGCGATGGCATACCAAAAAATATTCACGAATAACTTCAGTGAGTGCATTTTTACCGGTTTTGGCCCTGTTTAATGCTTCAGATACCGCACTCTCGACTTCGGCATGGATGGCATCGCATACCAGATATAATACATCCTCCTTGGAGCCCACATATTCGTATAAAGATCCTATGGAAAACCCCGCTGCCAGGGCAATCTGCCGGGTGGTTGTTTTGTGAAACCCTTTTTCAACAAACAGCCCTACTGCCGCATCAACGATCTGCCGGCGTCTCTTTTCAACCAGATCAGGGTTTTTAACGTGGGTGGGGACATCCTTTGTTCCGCTCTGCTTTGAATTCATGTTCACCATGTTGGAATCTAAATCTTATTCCGGTATAAACCGGCGGTTGTTGCAATTCACATAATATGAACGAGCGCTCAGTCAAAACTTATACTGTTCCTGCTCCCCCATTGTCAAGTTTTTTTCATCTACGTCACCAAAAACCGTTATGTACAGCGATTTTATATTCCCTTGTGCTACCTCTATAAACGTTTGAGCGGTATTGAAGTCGGACCATCGAACGGCATCTCCGTATATTCCGGATGTGTCTTCAAATTTTCATGTTTTTTGCATGTCTTTGATCGAGGCACAACCCGCGACCATGAGTATTAGAAAAAGCGTTACGGTGGCATAGATTTTCATTATTATCCTCTATCCGGTTCTTTATACCCTGAAAGTATTTTACTCTGATCGCACATTACCTCTCGCTGTCTGACTTTCATGAAGAAATAGGTACTGCTGGGCCATTAAAGTCAGGTAGGGAGGGGCAAATGCAACACC
>CAYQNS010000220.1:0-6090 GCA_964418755.1 uncultured Desulfobacteraceae bacterium | reverse complement strand
TCGGTGGCCACACTGGTGTCCAGACGAATAAAAGAAGCCGATGCTGCATGGGCGAGAAAAATCAAAAGAATGATGCATAAATAAAGACCGGTATGGCGCATATTCTGGTTTTGTCCCTGTTCTTTGAATCGTCAGAAGGGTGCATAGATGCGAATTGTTAATAATTACATGATTATGCTGATTTATCAAGTGCTGATATCCTTTGGGAATGGACATTTGATAAAAATAGACAATTCCGGTTTGATTCGCTATCGAGGGCTTCCTGCGGCATCCAGGGCATCTGCCTCCACTGGTCTATCTGATTCTGTCGGCTTCTTCGGCTGCCTTTTGCGCCAGATCACTGTCAGGGGCCAAGTCGATAACCCTGTTATAGGCGGAAAGGGCTTTTCTATACTCCCGGGCCATGGTATAGGCATTGCCCAGATCAAGATAGAGTGCGGCAAATTTGGGCGCATTTTTAACCGCTTTTTCCAGAATCTGCACAGCTTCCGTGATTCTCCCTGTAGCCATATAGGTTTTGCCGAGTCCTCTTAATGCCACGGCAAAGCGCGGTTCGATTTCAAGGGCCGCCTTGAAGTTTTTTTCCGCCAGGCGATACTCTTTTTTCTCGTAATAAACTCCACCCAGATTGGATAATGGATAGTGTGGGGTGGCATAGAGCAAATCGCCGCGAAGTTCTTTAAAGGTTGCAATGGCCTTGTCAAATTCTTTTTGCTTGAAATACGCACTTCCGAGGTTGTTTTTTGCTGCGGGAAAGTTGGGCTTCAGCTCAAGGGCTTTTTCAAAATGGTCAATTGAAAGGTCGAGTCGGTCCAGGGCAAAGTAGGTAAGGCCAAGATCATTGTGCAGCAGGTGGTCATCGGCATAAAGCGCCAGCGCTTTCTGAAATTCTTTTAAAGCAATTCTGTAGTTCCCCTCATTCATGTGAATCTCGCCGATATTTTTCAGACTTGCCCCCTGATCTTTTCGCTGCTCCAAGTTGGTTGTGGCGCAGGAGGTTATAAAAAAAGCGTTCAGGAAGATAATGATTGTCGCCAGCAAGCGTTGTCGAGTAGTCATAAAATCGCCTCATATTGAACTGGTAGCGTTCAGGGGGTTTGGTGTTCTCCAGTCAGATTTTTCATATCAAAAGATAGCGGCACGATACCACAAATTTTCAATTCTCACTATTCAATATTTTATTTATGTCTGGCCAAAAACACATATTCCTTTTAAAAATCAGGTATTATCAACGAGTTGTTCTCTTGAAGATCGGCCAGTCGTTAGCTTTTAGCAGTTAGCTATTAGCTAAAGGAATCTTTCATCATTTCAAGATGAAAGCCAATAGCTAACTGCTAAAAGCTTCGTTTGTTTAAATCTATAATAAAGCCGCATCATTTAGGCTTTTTAGAGAGTTTCCGTTCAGGCTCTAATTAATAGGGCTATACCGAATCACCGCAATCCCTCTTTCCTGCAGGAACCGAACAATATTTTTATTCATGTCAATCATGCTAAGAAGGGTTTTTGACTGCTCGTCCTGGATGAGGTAGCCGGGAATGGTCAATGCCGTATTAAAGAATTCCGGCCTTTCGGCGGCCTGGAACACCGGCTTTGTTTTAAACGGAACGGACAGGGCTGTCAGTATTTTTTGCAATATCATGTCAGGCGTTTCAGCCGGTTTCAGTTGTACAATATCCGGCCCTGACTGTTTGATGGCACTCACCGCATCACCGTACAGATCACCGAAATCAACCAGCAGAGATCGGCCGTCGGTGTTTGAAACAAGGTTGGAACGAGCCTCCACCTGGATGCCGGCATAGGGAAAGGTGATGGCGATGTCGGGTGCATAAGAAAATCCAAGGGCTGTGAGCAGACGGCTGACAAAGGTTCGGAGATCCGGTGTGTCTATCACAACAGGTTCCGGCGTGACGGTTTTTTGGTGTTGTGATTCCGGCAAGACAGGTGTGGTATCAGTTTTGCCGCGGTAAACGATTTCCCTGATCAGGATTTTATGGTCTGCCAGGTAGCGGATTATGGAAGGCGGTGTATGCTCATCCGGATTTTCAATCAAGGTAATGCACAACCGGTTCGGTTCATTTTTGTTAAAAGGATTGATCCGGGTAATCCAGTTCGCGCGAATGGTAATATCCATGCCCCGGTCTGAAAATTGTAGATAATTATCCTCATATATTTGGCCCTGTTTTGTTAAAAACAAGTCAAGGAGTTGCCTCAAAGAGGTGTGCGGCGTGGCTGATGTCACTTCCGTATCAGGCCAGAAGGACCGGATTTTATCTATATCGGCTTTGAATAATATGTGTTTGTCCTGAAAAATGATATGCTTGCCGTTTTCCAGCTCAATTAAAGGGAATTGTGACAGATCGAGTCGAAAGTCCATCCCGCCGGGGTTTGGGAAATAATAAGAGCCCCTGTTGCGCAACCGGGCGTTCACGATTCGGGCGGCCTTTGCAAGAACGGATACGGGTTTTCCAAATTTTTTGTGATCCGGTTTCAGCAATTCGGGTTTTTTTGCGGATAGTGCTTCATGATCCTGCGTGTTGGGGGGCGACCCGGAAAGATCTTTCAGAGCAATTTCCGTTCTAAGATTGCCGGACTCGTCAAACAGGGAAGTATACCAGGATTGACGGATAATGGCGGGATCAGGCACCCGGATGCTCTGACCGGCATAAATACGGTTCAGGTTTGTGATATTCGGGTTGATAGAGTGAAATAATTTCATTCCCCGGTTAAATGCCTCTGAGCCATGCGGCGCGAACTGACGGCTCATGATACCGTATACGGTATCTCCACGTTTGATTTTTTGTTTGCCGGAGTATTGATGCAGGATGTCGGACACTTTGGAAATCGTAACAAACGGAATGGTCACGATGCCGTCGGCCTGGCCGGGAAACGAGCCGTAATCCAGTTTTTTCAACGGAATCAGGATGAGTTGTCCGGGCCGGATGGTGTTGATATTGTGGACATGGGGATTGAGACGTTGAAATATGCCTAAGAATTCAGGGAAATCCTGATGTGACAGTTCTCCTTTTTGCCGGAACAGTTTATAGACCCAGTCGTTTTTCCGGACAATATAGGGTTCACATAAGATATCTCGGCCCCTGTCGCTGTTAACAATATAACTTTTTTCCCGGAGCAGATCGCTGTGCGCACAGGTGCAAAAAAACAGGGACAGGAATACAAACATTCCGGCAAAACAGCCGGCCATGCGGCATGGATTTGTCCCTTTCATGAATCAGTCGCCTTTTTCAGGTTCAAATCGTTGGCGATATATTCACTGGCGGCTTCGACAAATCGTTTGAAGTCATCTGTATCCAGGACGGTACCCGGAGCCGGAAATCGGTTTATGGTTTTGGGTTGGACAAAAACCGGCCGATTGACAAGCGCCGGATCGGGCGTAATTTGGAATTCATCGGGAAACGTGTTGTCAAAATACATCTCCTGGAAACCGGAAAATTTCAAGGCATGGGCCGTGGAATCGATAATGGCAACTTCTTGCTGGTGAACAATTCCCTGCTGAAGGGCAGTAAAAAGGCCGGCAAGGGATTCACCGCCGTGGGTGCATGCGATATGCCCGTTGCGGTTGGCTGCAAGCTCCCAGTCCATGATGGCCTGTTCGGTGACTTCCATGAAAAAGACGTTTTGTTTTCCGGACAGATCGTTATATAATTTTGCCAGATGGATGACCCGCGGCATGGATACCGGATTGCCGATCATGGCGGCCTGGGCTACGCTCGGTTGTACTGTGACAGGCTTGAATTTGCGTTTGGCGGTGTCCGGTTCCAGATAATACCGGTATACCGGATTGGCATGCACGGACTGCACGCCGATAATTTTGGGCAGGGCGGAAATGATTCCGGTGTCATAAAATTTTAAAAAGCCGCTCATGATTGCCGTGATATTGCCGGCGTTGCCAATGGGCAGGACAACGACCTTGCCGGCCATATCATATTCCAGGTCCTGGGCGATTTCATAGGAGTAGGACTCCTGTCCCAGTATGCGCCAGGCATTTTTGGAGTTCAGCAGTGCCACGTTGTAATTTTCAGACAAAGCCTCGACTACTTTCATGCAGTCGTCAAATACACCTGGTATTTCAAAAACTCTTGCGCCGCTGCCAAGGGGCTGGCTGAGCTGCTGAGGGGTGATTTTTTTATGGGGCAGCAGCACCGCCGATTTGATATCCGGCTGCAGGTATGCCGCATACAGCGCCGCTGCCGCCGACGTATCGCCGGTGGACGCGCATACGGCCAGAACGTCCTTGGCCAGGCCTTCTCTGATCAGGTAATGAATATAGCTGAAGGCGCTGGCCATCCCCCGGTCTTTGAAGGATCCGCTGGGGTTCTGGCCGTCGTTTTTAAAGAAAAATCTGCATCCGGTTTTTTCCTGCAGATATGCGTTGGCTTCGATTATGGGGGTATGGCCCTCGCCCAGATATACAATTGCATCCAGGGGAATCATCGAACCGATAAATTCATGAAAGCGATAGATGCCTTTCATGGCCGGTAGCGTCAGCATCTTGCGGTAGTCGAATATCCGTTGCCAGGTTTCCGGTAAAATTTCCTTCAGACGATGAAACTGAAGATCCTGAATAAGCAGAATCTGGCCGCATTCCGGGCAGGTATAATGCAGCTTTTCAATGGGAAGCTCCAAGCCGCATCCCAGACAGTGGTAGATCAGCTTGCCCGACGGCCGGGGAAGGATATACGGTTTTATTGTATCGGGGAAAAGTTCCGGCTTCAAAGCGTTATTTTTTCCATTCCGTTCATATAAGGTTGCAGTGCTTCGGGGATCAACACCGAGCCGTCCGGCTGCTGATAGTTTTCCAGCAGGGCCGCAACGGTGCGTCCGACAGCAAGGCCTGATCCGTTCAGGGTATGCACCAGTTCGGTTCCTTTTTTATTTTTAGAACGGAAGCGGATATCCCCGCGGCGGGCCTGAAAATTTTCAAAATTGCTGCATGATGAAATTTCACGGTAAATACCCTGGGCCGGCATCCACACTTCAATATCATAGGTTTTGGCCGCTGAAAATCCCAGGTCGCCGGTGCACAGTTCAATTACCCGGTAGGCAATGCCCAAACGCTTGAGTATGGTTTCGGCATTGCCTAAAAGCATTTCCAGTTCAGCATAGGAGTTTTCCGGGTGGGTAAATTTTACCAATTCCACCTTGTTAAACTGGTGCTGTCTTATGAGTCCGCGAGTATCCTTGCCGTACGAGCCGGCTTCCGAGCGAAAACACGGCGTATAGGCCGTGTAGAATATGGGCAGATCGGATTCTTCCAGGATTTCACCCTGGTGGATATTGGTGACCGGCACTTCCGCCGTAGGGATCAGGAAATAATCCCAGCCTTCAATTTTAAAAAGATCTTCCTCAAATTTCGGGAGCTGGCCGGTGTGGGTCATGGCCTGTCGGTTTACCATGAAAGGCGGTAAGACCTCCATATAACCGTGTTCGGTGGTATGGATATCGAGCATAAAGTTGATCAGAGCCCTTTCCAGTCTTGCACCGGCGCCAAGATAAAGAGGAAACCGGGCACCGGCTATTTTTGCGGCCCTTTCGAAATCCAGGATATTCAAATTTTTTCCAATGGCCCAGTGAGGCAACACCTCGAATTCAAAAACCGGGGGCGTTCCGATCTGTTTAATGACCGGATTTTCAGATTCATCTTTACCGATGGGGACCGATGGATGAGGGATATTGGGGAGGCCCATGGTAATCCGGTTAATTTTTTTTTCACTATCCGTCAAAGAAATTTCCAGCTCCTTGATTTCGGTAGCCACACCCCGCATTTCCGTCATTAGATTGTCCGCATTGTTGCCTGTTTTTTTCAGAGCTGCAATCTGCTCTGAAACGACATTGCGCCGATGCCTGAGATCCTCAATTTTCGTAAGAATGATACGGCGTTTTTTATCAACGGTTTTAAATGTATCAAGGTCGGCTTCAGCCCCGCGATTTGACAGCGCAGTCCGTACTTCGGATAAATGTTTTCTGATAAACTTGATTTCCAGCATAACAGTACCTATTTTATTTGAATTATTAGCCATATAACTTACATTTCGCACCTTTCGAATACGATTTTGTGAATTACGTTGAATC
>CAYQNS010000219.1:0-6125 GCA_964418755.1 uncultured Desulfobacteraceae bacterium | reverse complement strand
CGGCTAAAACCGGTACTGAATTCAAGGGATCCGTCAAAATGGCCATGGAAAACATTGATTACAAAATCGGCGATTACAAAATAGAAATCGTCTGGATCGACTCCCAGTCGGATCCCGCAAAGGCTACAAGCGCCTATGCTGAAGCCGTGGAATCAAAAGGGGTCCAGGTTGCCATGCTGAACTGGCACAGTTCGGTTGCGGCGGCGGTAATGGATATAGCGGCCCAGTACAAAGTGCAGCACCTTTTCGGAATGGGCGCAGCCGCCATTGTAAATGAAAAATATAAAACAGACCCTGAAAAGTACAGTTATTGGGCGGCCAAGGGATGGCCTATTCCCGGGGACCTCATCCCGGGTTATGTGGAGAGTATTAATGCAGCCGTAGCAAGCGGCAAATTCAAGCCTGAAAAAAAAATTATCGCAATTTACGGCGAAGAGAGCGACTGGGGCAGAAATGTGGGTGAAGCATTCAAGAAGGGCTTTGAGGCCACCGGGTGGACAATTCTTTCCGAAGACTACTTCCCCTTTACCCAGACCGATTTTTATCCTCTTTTGAGCAAAATTAAAAAAGGCGGTGCCGCCGTTCTGGCCGGAACATCCACATCCGCACCTTCCATCTCGGCCTTTATCAAACAGGCCGATGAGTTGGGGCTGAAATCCATCATTGCTGCAGACGGTCTCGGCTGGAATGGCGATTGGTACAAGATGATCGGGAACGCGTCAAACCATGTGCTCGATATGATTCCCCGGCTTACCACAAAAGCGGCCCAGGAATGGGCAAAAGAGATAAAGGCCAAATACGGCTATACCCCTAGCCCTTCGGCTTCGGGTCTGTCATACGATTATGCCAATTTTTTTATCAAAATTGCCAGAAGGACCATTGAAAAACATGGGAAACTCGACAAGGATGCCATCCACGAGGTCGTCTTGAGCGAACTCAATACCGGCAAGCTGACCTACGGCAAGGCGGACGGCGCGCTTATCATGAATGAGTATAGATATACAGCCAAATCCATACCCGACCCCGTTATCGGAGCCGATGCCTACTTCTTTCCCGTTCTTCAGTACATGAATGGAGACAGCAACATCATCTATCCTGAGAGCTGGAAAACGGCGGATTTTTCATCCCAATAAAAAACGATCCCGTTGGTATAATAAGTATGGGGCCGAATCATTTTCGGCCTCATATTTAACCATGCTGAAAACAAGCCAGCAGTTTAGCGCCCGTGCCTGCGCTTGGGAACAGATGCGACGATTTTCTCATAACGGAAAACACAACACACCCAATCATCAAACAGACAGGCGGTTCCAATGACAGTAGTGTTAGAAACCAACGAAGTGACAAAACGGTTTGGGGGGCTGGTGGCGGTCAACGCCGTCTCCATGCGGGTCAAACAAGGTGAAATTGTCGGGCTGATCGGACCCAACGGCGCCGGGAAGACAACCCTTCTCAACGCCATTGCAGGACTGAATCCCCCGACATCCGGAACCGTCCGGATGTTCGGTGAAGATACAACCGGCCTGCCGCCGGAAAAAATGTGCCGGCGGGGGCTTTCCAGAACCTTCCAGATCCCGCGACCTTTTCCAAAGATGTCGGTTTTTAAAAATGTCCAGACCGCGGCTACCTTCGGCAATCGAAAAAAACCCTCCGATATCACCGGTCACTGCAGGGAGTTGCTGGAATTTGTGGAATTCCCTCTGGCTGAAACCGTTATTTCGGAAAATCTCAACACCGTACAGCTGAAACGGCTCGATCTTGCAAGGGCCCTGGCAAGTTCTCCAAAACTGCTGTTTCTCGATGAACTTGCGGCGGGTCTTACCGAGAGTGAACTGAACGACATTATCAGAATCATACAAAAAATTCATGACAGGAACATCTCCATTTTAATGGTCGAACACATCATGCACCTTATTATGAGCGTGTGCGACCGGCTCGTCTGCATCCAGTTCGGAACCAAAATTGCCGAGGGACTCACCCAAGAGGTGGCAAACGACCCTAAGGTGTCCGAGGCTTATCTTGGAACGGGCCATTGAAATGCATGATACGTTCAGGGAGCACACTTACTTATCATCCTTTATCATCCGGAGGATAGAATGCTGCTGGAAGTAAAAAACATCAATGCCGGCTACGGATTCCTACAGATCTTGAGAGACGTATCGTTTAACATCGACCAAGGCGAATACGTTTGTGTAATAGGACCCAACGGTGCCGGGAAAAGCACGACCATGAAAACCATCGCCGGTCTTATCACCCCCATGAGCGGCGAGATTATTTTTAACGGGCAAAATATTGCCGGACTGCCGGGAAACCAGGTTGCCCGACTGGGAATCGCCTATATTTCAGAAGATATGAATCTTTTTACGAACATGACCGTACAAGAGAATCTCTACATGGGCGCATATGTGATAAAAGACAAATCGCTCAAGAAGGACCGGCTTGATTTCGTCTTCAACCTCTTTCCCCGGCTGAACAGCCGCAGTAAGCAGTTGGCCGGCACCATGAGCGGCGGAGAACGTAAAATGCTTGCTATCGGGCGGGGGCTTATGACAAATCCGAAACTCCTGCTGGTTGACGAACCGTCATTCGGGCTGGCACCCCAGTTGATTGAAAGTGTGTTTGAAAATCTCGACATTTTGAAAGAGGCCGGTGTTACGATTCTCCTGGTGGAGCAGAATGTGACCAAGACGCTGCAGGTTACCCGGAGAGGTTACGTGATGGAAAACGGGAAAATCTTTATGGCGGGTCAAAGTGCTGATCTTGCGGATAACCCCCATGTGAGAAAAGTTTTTCTGGGCGTATAAGAAAAATAACGGAGGTTTGTAGTTATGACAGAGTCGAAAATCAATGCCGTTTTTACCTGGATGAAAACCGCCGGGGGAATAACGGTCACCCTATCAATCATAATCGCGATCATCGCCGCTATAGACAGTGGTCCGTACATCATCGTAAACACGATCGTAACCGGCGGTATGCTTGCACTGGTGGCCATGGGACTGGCCCTGATATTCGGTGTTTTGAACATCCCCATGTTCGCTCACGGCGAATTTTTTATGATCGGGTCATTGACGGCATACTATATATTTACGCCGTTGGCCGAATATTTGAACACCCACCCCAGCAGTCTTCTGGCGGCAATCGCACCGCTTATTGCAATTTTTGGTGCTGTAATTGCAGGGGCCATCGGCGGGTTTTTGTGCGAACTGCTTATTTTTTCCCAGCTTCGCAAACGGAGCAGTGAAAACTGGGTAATGAATTCATTTCTCCTCACAGTGGGCCTCTCGGTTTTTCTGATCAATGCCCACCAGCTCCTTTTCGGCACGGAATTCAAGGGAATTATCCGGTACTGGGGAGGGAGACCCCTGGAAATAATGGGTGCATTTGTATCCCGGGACAGGATACTGGTCTTTGTCCTTGCCATGGTGGTGGTGGGGGTTTTCTGGCTGTTCATGAAATACACCAATACCGGCCAGGCCATTCGGGCCGTGTCACAGGATGAGACCGGTGCCCTGATGGTGGGCATAAACATAAACGGCATTCTCATGCTCACCATGGCTCTGGGATGCGCTCTTGCCGCCATTGCCGGCGCAAGCCTTCTTTTTCTTTACCCCTCTTACCCCGCGGTGGGATTGGAGCCACTATACCTGGCATGGTTTGTGGTCATTTTGGTGGGACTGGGGAACACTGCCTTTGCACTTGTGGGCGGATTTATCGTTGCGCTGATAAAAACGCTGACGGTTGCTTATATCGGTGCCGGATGGGATTTCGTGATTCCATCGCTCTTGATTACCATTGTCCTGGTCTTCAAACCAAGCGGCCTTTTCGGTTCTGAAGTCAGAGGCGTTCTTGATTTATAAGTCTCTCTAAGGATGGTTACATGAAAACAAATGACTCTAATATGGAAACAGGATTGGCGGACAGGATCATGGACAGGCTTTGTCTCACACCGGCAGCGGTTGCCGGAATCATCCTGCTGCTGATCATCCCCTATATCCCGCCATTCAACCAGCAATATATGATCCGGTGGCTGGTGGCTGCTGCTCTCATAGGGGCCAATGCCATTGCATTTGACTTTACAATCGGCTTTATCAATATTGTTAATTTCGGATACTACGCCTTTCTCGGCTTTGGGGGGTACACTTCGGCGCTCCTGGCTGTAAACCTGGGGCTGTCGCCATGGATCGGCATGATCTTCGGCGCCCTCTTTTCAGGCGTCCTTGGATTCCTCACCGGGTTACTCACCCTGCGTCTCAGGGGAATATTCGCTGCATGTATGACATGGTTTCTAGGCCTGGCCATGATGGGGCTGATCACAAAAATGGTGTGGCTCACCCGCGGCCCCCTGGGACTGCGGTGCCCCCAGTTGTTCAAAACGTCATCCAATATCCCGTACTACTACCTGATTGTGATCCTGCTTATTGCTATCTACATCATTACCAAATGGGTGACGAGATCGGATATGGGGCTGGCTTTCAAGGCCATCGGGCAGAACATGGAGGCGGCAAGAACATCCGGCATCAACCCTGTTTTCTACAGAATCGTCAACTTCACACTCTCCTGCGCTATTGCGGGGTTGCTGGGCGGATTCTATGCCCACTACTACGGGATTTTGACCCCTGAACTGCTGCATACTACCAAAACGGTAGAGGTCCTTGCCGTGGCCTATATCGGCGGTCGGGGAAGCCTATGGGGCGGCGCTTTTATCGCATTTCCGTTCATTATCGCAATGGAGCTCATACGTTCTTCTCTGTCTGAACTGCCCGGGCTCAACCTGATCATCTACGGTCTTTTGCTGATGCTGGTCATGATTTATTACCCCGGCGGGTTTGCCCAATTTTTTAACACCTACCTGGCAAAACCCAAAAACCGGTTTCTGCGGTATTGTCTTAACGGCGTCAGGAGATCCTGACGGCCGCGGGCGGAACAAACAATATAAATAATGATTCCCGTGCGGTTGGCCAGGCTTTCCCCGGGCATCAGTTTTGGTTAACATTTAAAAAGGCCGGCTCCACAGTCGGCCTTTTTTTTTGGCGATGCCTGAATCCAACAATCAACAATTTTGCACTCAATGGAAAGGAGGATTAAAATGAAGATCACCGCTATACGGGCAACACCCGTCAACATTCCATTGGAAGCCCCTTTTTTCTGGTCGGTGGGAATCTATCCCGGCACGTCCAAAACCATTATTGAAGTCGAAACCGATGAAGGTATTGTCGGTCTGGGAGAGTCCCCCTCCTGGGACTGTGCAGAGGTCATCAACCGGCACATGGGGCCGCTTTTAATCGGGTGCGACCCCATCGATATTGCGGGCTGTGAAATGACATGCGTGCCCGAGTGGCGTGTGGTCCAGAACACCGATGATGCCGCCGTCGTCAAAGCCTTTGGCGGCATTGAGATCGCACTGTGGGACATTCGCGGCAAGGCATGGGACAAGCCGTTGTATGCACTGCTCGGGGGGGCGGTGCGAAAAGATATTTTGTTTACCGAGTATTTTGCCTATCGAGTTGAAAAAGACGGCTTCGGCGGAGAGATGTCCGCCGAAGCCGTCACCGATTACTGCCTTAAAATGCGGGATGAACATGAGTCTACCATGTTTGAGGGCAAGCTGAGCATCGGCGATCCCTTCCTTGAAGTGGCCACCGTCAAACTGATGCGCGACAGGCTCGGCGAAAAGGCGATGATCCGGCTGGACGCCAATATGTCCTGGTCCCTTTCCACTGCCCGCCAGATCCTGCGGGAAATCGAGCCCTTCAATGTGCGCAATTATGAAGACCCGGTAGCCACCTTTGAAGAGATGGCCCAGCTCCGCAAACATTCAGCGATCCCCTTTTCAACGCATATTCCTGACCTGAGAAGGGCTGTTGCCCTGGGCACGCCTGACAACATCGTCACGAATTTTGCCGTGCTTGGCGGCATTCGCCGTACGATTCGCTTCATCGGCGCCTGCGAGGCAATGGGTGTCGGCTTCTGGTGTTACAGTGGTGATGCAGGGATCTGCACGGCCGCCTATCTGCACATGGTTGCCGCCACCGAATGGATGCATGAACCCAGTCAGGCCCTTTTGCGCTGGCAGACCGATGATGTTATTGAGGAGGGACCGTTCAAACCGGTAAACAACGCGGTAAGGG
>CAYQNS010000218.1:0-6131 GCA_964418755.1 uncultured Desulfobacteraceae bacterium | reverse complement strand
CTTCACCTTTCAACTGTTGCCGGATCTGCTCAGTTTTCTTGCGGGTTTTATAATCTGGCAGCCAGCCTTCAGGTAGCGTCATTAATTTCTTTTCGGCTTTTTCAATCCTTGCCTGGTATTCGGCAAGGTCCAGGATCACCTTTTTTTTATTAGGCCACATAAGGCCTCCCTTCAAAATCTCTTTTTAAAAAAGTATGACCAGTCATTGCACTTTCTCCTTGTCGGCTCCATCGTCATTCCTTCCAGCCTGTCTGTTCAAACGTATTCCAGCGCTCATGAAACTGTCTGGTGATCTTCGTTTCCTCTTTTTCGGCCAACTTAAATAAGCCTTGGCTAACAAACTCATCGGTGCATCGGGTAATCAGTTCACGCGCTGCCTCATCGGGTAATGCTTCCCATTGATAGGTTCCCGGCTTGTCCGGGTTTTCTGGAATATTAAAAGCTCTCTCATCGCCCGGATTCAGACCGCCGCGTTTAAATTCAAACTCAACCTCTGCCCATCGCCGGATGTCCTTGATCGCGCTTATAGGAATCTGCATCCCTTTTTTATCCATATCCCCGAAATAAAAGATGATGATCGGCTTTTGATATTGTTTGAATGCCGCCTCCAGATCCTTAGCAATCTGCCATTTGAAATAAATAGAGGCGTCACCGCCGAACGGTCGAAGAGTAATATGGTCCGTATAATGTTCAAACTGTCCGCGCATCGCCTTAGCCTCAAACCAAAGCTCGACGTAAAAATCCTGATATTGCCATTTGTCCAAAAAACATTCAGCCTGGCCAACGTCTTTTAAAAAACCCGCTTCCGATTGCCAGCCGTCCCCCCGTGTGACAGTTTGCCGGGTATCATCGGCCAGCGTTGCCGGGGTCCATTCCTTGTAAAACATCTTGCGAGCCTTGGATAATAACGGCAAAAACTTACCCTTATAAGCATCTTTATCCTGGAAAAATGACTCTTGCAGGAGGCGGTAAAAAAGCCATCGCGCCGTCACCGCATAGGGGACGCTCTGAACCAGCTCATAGGCCCGGTCAAGTAATGCTGCCTGTTTTGATCGTGGGGTGTAACCGTTCATGTCTGTCCCTCCGCCGCGTCCGGGTTCCCATAGTCCAGAGTGATCTTTTCGGGGATGCCGCTTGTCGCTTTCCGCCGCGGCCGCCCTTCAGCATTTTTAATCCAGTGCCCGGCAGGACATTGGTCCAGGTCGATAACCGCATGGTCGGATACCTGGCAATATAAAACCGGCAGGTCGTTTATTTGCTTGCGCTGGCCGTGTTCGCAATTCGTGCTGCACCATATAGTTTCCCCATTTCCCGGCCTGGTACCGCTATCGCCAGATACCTTGCCACAGGTGAACCATTTATCCACAGGACAGGCATCCATATCAAATACTGGTTGATTGTTCCGCCGGCACATCTGTCTCATGTCCTTTACATACAAATAGCTGCATGGCTTGCCGTCCAGACACACGGCCATTTTTTTTACATGTGTTAAAGGCCTGCTATCCTTACAAAGAGTGTCGTTTTTGATAACCTCCTTTGTTTTTGGCTTTTCCTGCAAGATAGGCTCAATCGGCATGTATCCGATTTCAGACAGAACACCGCGAACCCAAGCCTTTAAGTCAATTCCTGCTTGATATGCTTCCCCGGCATCCTTTCCACCCGGTACCGGCCACCTATCGGCATTTGAAAAGTTTTCAGTCCAGAAGCGCCAACTTTCTTTTGCCCCGGCCCTGTCTGCATCCAATGAAATAATGATATGCTTTGCTGCTTTCAACATTTTAGCCGTTTTTTTATCCGGCCTGATATTTGCTGACCCCAGAGCAACCGAAGAAACCAAGTCCCTGGCCTCTTGATTTAAAAGTATCGCGTCAAGCTCAGCTTCAACAATTATTACAACCGGCTTTGACCCCAGGACCATAGAAACCGGTTCACCGCCGGAAATATGGATATATTTCTGATCGTTTGGCTTTAGCTCGCTGTCTGGCCGCCTGATTTTAATTCTTGCCAACCTGTCCCCTTGATAAACTGGTATCACCCAACCACGCGGCAACCATAACTTTACAGGTCGGTTATTGTTCAACTTTTCAGGCAATCCCCAGGCCTTCCTTGCAAGAAAGATTGCTTTTGGATTCCAACCAAGATTTGCCTGCCGGATCGTTTCGGCATTCAGGCCCCGGCCTATCAAATACTCAAGCTCAGGTTTATTTTCAGATAGCTGATTGGTTGCCCATTTAATAAAGGCATTTGCTTTTTCCTGCCAAATAGAGCAGGGGGGATCTGCTGGCCTTGGTTCCCATCCTGGCTGTTTTTCAGATTTTTCCGTCTGCTCTGTAAATTTCGGTTCAACCCCCAAATTCTTACAAGCCTCAAAATAATTCATACCGCGAAATGTCGTTAAATACGCAATCGAATCGCCTGACTTACCACACCCACGACACCACCACCGGTCACGGCCAGGCCAGCACCTGAAACGGTCGGTTCCATGGCAAGCAGGACAGGGGGAGGCGTATTCGCCACTAACCACCTGGCAAAAAGAAATATTATCATTTTTCAGTAAGTCCAGAATTGAAGTTGTCATAGTTTTTAAACCTAAAATAATTGGGTTTGGTAAACCACCCGGTACCAGTACCGGGGGTGTGTTTACAAAGTAACCTTTTTGAAATTTAAAAAAATAAGTTTACATACTGCAAAGTATTGTTTTAAAAGGCTTTTTTCTTGCATTGTAAACTTGTTGTAAACTCACTTGTAAACTCAAAAAACGGGTTATTTTGGCCCTCTGAAAAAAGTTAAGTTTACACACAATTGCTCATAACTGAAACGGCTTGCAATCCACTTTCTGTGAGCTTGTTTTTTTTGGTCAAATGCCCTGCCTCAATCGCCCGTTTTATCGTCTGGTTTACATTTTGCCTGGTGCATCCAAGCTCCGCTGAAATTTCCTTATTTTCCATATCGCTATCAGCCATTTTTAAAATTTGACTACGGCTTTGACGTTTTGTATTATTAAAAGCCCAGGTCAAACCGCCGTCCCGATCTTCGGATAATTTCATATTAATGTCTGAAATTTTGGGAAGGTCTCTGGTGGCAACTCTGCTTTTTGTAAAATTGACGATAAATGCCGCCCCATCTTCGGCAGCATACCCAGGCGCCCTTTTTAAAAGAATGCTTGTGTCAATGTTATCTTCCCTTGCCGAAGTGCCCCGCTGCCCGCCGTCTTTGTTTGTATGGTGTAGAAGTATTGTCGTGACCCCTGCAAACCTCAGTTCCAGAAGCCAAGAATTAACCGGCGCCCAGTCCATTTTTGAGTTTTCATCCGCCCCAGGGCTCAAGCTCGATATATTATCAATGCAAAAAACCTTAATTTTCAGGTCTACAAGAATTTTTTTAACCGCTGATCGCCATTCCTCATCAAGCAAATTAGCCCGCTGCAACCCTAATTGGTTTGCGAATGCTTCCGAATAAATGTAGAAGGGTTCTTGTAGGGATACGCCCGCGCAAAGTGCTCTCAACCTGTCCTGGACGTCTTGAACGACCATTTCACCATCAAGGTATAGGCAGGCACCTGCCCCCATAGAAACCCACGGCCCGAAGCCCTGCCCGCTTGCAATGGCCACCAGAAGGCCCAGGACAAACCAAGTCTTCCCGGTCCCCCGATAGCCTGTAATCAGAATTATCATCTGCTCTGCAAGCCACGGGGCAAGGAATATTTTTTTAGGTGGAATTGACAAGCTACAGAAAGATTTTAGGGACAGCACCGCAGCTTGAAGCTTGCCAGAATCCGCCGCGAATTTCAGACGCTCGGCTTCGGCCATGGCATTTGATTGCCTGGCCAGGTCAAGGGGGTCACTGTTTATTTTTCCCGGTCCGGATTCGTGCTGCCTTTCTACGTCGATTAGCTCAAACATATATGAGACCTTATGGGAGTTAGGATTTTTCTTGTCCAACCAAGCGGGGTCGGTTTTCAACCCATTCCATAATTTCAGATTCCATCCATCCAACACTGTTTCCACCCAATTGAACCCGTTTTGGGAATTTTCCGGCCTTCTCAAGCCGCCAAACAGTGGGGTATGATAGGCCGACAGTATCCAAAACTACCGGCTTGCGAATGATTCTATAATTATTTAATTTTTGCATCATGCCCCTCCATTGGCCATGTGATTTGATCGACGCTGGTATTCAGTGCTTTAGCAATTTTTTCTTTTTCACCTTTTACAGGTGCGATATACCCTCGCTCGATCAGTGAAAGTTTACTTTGATGGATACCTGTCTTGTTTCTTAAACTCCATTGCGTTTCTTTTTTCATTGCTCGAAGTGTTTTTAAATCCATTGACTTCCTCCTATTTCTTTTTTTCAAAATAAAAAGGCCAACCCTCACAGAAGAATCTGTATGAAAGGTTGGCCTATTATTATAAATTTTTATTAAAAAGTCTTAACTATTCCAACTATTAACTCCTATATTTAACATGTTTTAACATATTGTATTAATTAGATTTTACCATTTATAATAGATTAGTTGATTTATAGTTGTTTATTTTTACATTCCTGGTAATAACTATACATTTTTTGAAAGCTGTGTTTTTGGTGAAACATTCGAGACACGACAGCTTGTATAAGCCGTCCCTTTATAGTAACTGTTGGGCCACCGCCCCCTAACTTGTAGATATCCTCTTTTGCCACATCCTGTTTTTTTATATATTCAAATTCTTTTGCATGCTCTTCATAAAATGCGATGGCATTTTCCCTTCGAGTAGAATTAGCGGTCTCAGTTTGTTCACCAAATCCCTCTTCAACTTTAATAGCGCCATATATTTTTTCAACCTCTTTACTTTTACAAATAAATTGTAAAAACGTTTTAATAGTATCTGGCAATTCGATTTTTGTCTTTTTCCCCCACTCAGAGGCTATTGGGTCATAATTAACCTTCTTGGTATCAGTATCACCGACAGATCCTCGCCAGGCCAATAAAACACCCTTTCCCGGGATTACGTAGTCTTTGATGTCCTCCCAGCCATTGACTTTTGGTATAAACCAATCATAATCAATATCAATATCCTCGGCACTTTTTTTATTATCATTATTAATATTCTCGGCACTTTTTTTATCGTCGTAGTTTTTTGATAACTCAAAACGGAGGTTGTCACCGTACGAGTTCCAATCACGCCAGCCCCAAAATTCTTCCTTGATTGTTGTTTCCCACTTATCAAAGAATTCGTAGATCTTGAAAAAAAGGATATACTTGAAGCTTGTCTCCATAGAGCGGTGCAGCGCCACACTTTCAATGAAACAGAAACGATGGCACCAAACAAAAGCGGAATCAGCCATTTTAAACAAATTTAACTCATCGAACCGCCTGGTCTGTTCCCCGGTGAAGGGTTCGGCTTGTTTTATCGGCCTTTCGAGATTAAACAGATCAGTAGACGGTTCATTATTTTTAATACCCGCTGGTAATTCAGAACCTTTTTCCAATACAAAAAACCGCCAATCTTTATAAATCTCCCCGTTCTCCGGACTGGACTTGTAAACATTTGTAAAACCTGTATCCAATAATTCAGGATAACGAGAAAACCCCTTGTGCCCATCGTATAAGCTGATCGCCCGGAGGAGCTTGTCGTAACCGTTTGCGATGCGATCATGCGAAAGAACCCTCTCTAGGATCGTGCCATCAATTGGGGCTACCTTCTTTGAGGACGGCGCTGGCGGGATAAGCAGTCTCTGAATTTGTCCATTAGAAACTAGAGATAAATATGCAAGAAAAGCGCTCCCAATAGACAACCGTGCTATCCGGTAAACTTCCTCTTCGGGCAATTTTTTAACGGCCATTTTCTTGAATGAGAACTGCACTACGTCCCAATCAAAATCAGTCTTGCCATCTTCGAACATTTCAAGAGCGCTGGTTGTAGAATCTACAAGCTCAAAAACAACGGCATAACGCACCGGGTGTTTTTCTCTTTCGGCAGGTGCAATTTCCTTTTTTGCTTGCATTTTTTCGTAAACGTCAGGACGCAGCGTACTGTAATGGTAAAGCACGATCTTGCCAATCGGGACCGTAGGGTATTTATCAACCCATCGTTCAGCGGATCTTTTGAGCTGATCTATTCGTAACTCGGGGAAGTTTTTGGTAAGATTTGCGTTTG
>CAYQNS010000217.1:0-6145 GCA_964418755.1 uncultured Desulfobacteraceae bacterium | reverse complement strand
AGTGGCTGCCCGGGGTTCTTGAGGTTGATCAGAAAGATATCGAGATTATTGCCGCCGGGGACTTTGACAAGAAGGCCCGAATACTAGTGGAAAGAAATATCTCGTATTTTATCGAAGATCGTCTGGAAACTTGTTTCAGGCTTGCGGCTGAGGGGATTACGCCGGTTTTGTTCAGTCAGCCCTGGAACCGGCAAATGCACCATTTTACAGAGGTGAATAACTGGCGCGAGATTGAATCTCTGATTGCGTTTGAAACTTGAAATTGGGAAAACGGAAGGACGTCGATCCGTGGGTTGCTTTTTTTACAAATAGCCCGGTATACATGATGGTCTGAACCTGGTGCCCTGATGGCGGACTGTTACGAAAGATGAAATCAGAAACACTGATCAGCGATTTTATCGAATCTCTGGATTCGGAAAAAGCCTATTCGGACAATACATGCCGGGCCTATCGTACGGATTTAAATGCATTTGCTGCATTTGCAGTAAAAAATCAGCCGGCCCGGCGGGCTCACAGAAGCTCCGGGGCAAAATATCCACGGTTTAAGATTGAAAATGTAGATGCCCTGACCATCCGTCTTTATTTGGGGTATTTGTATAAAAAAAATGCAAAAACAACCATTGGCCGCAAGTTATCCGCTATCCGTTCTTTTTTCAGATATCTGGTCAGATCGGGAATTGTTACGGACAATCCTGCCGATCAGATTTTATCTCCCAAACAGGAAAAACACATTCCGACGTACCTGACGGTTGACGATATGTTCCGGCTGCTGGACAGCATTGGGCATAACAGCCTTTTGGATCTGAGAAACCGAGCATTATTTGAAACCTTGTACTCAAGTGGAATCAGGGTGTCAGAGCTTGCCGGATTAAATGAATTTGATGTCGATTATACGGCGAAAGTCATCCGCGTAATGGGCAAGGGCAGCAAACAACGGATTGTCCCCATAGGCGAAAAAGCGCTGCAGTCTATTCAAGCCTATCGCGCCGGGCTTGGGAAAAATACACTGCCGGATCAATCGGTTCCCTGCGGTCCGTTGTTTTTAAATAAGAACGGAACACGTTTGAGCACCCGTTCCATCGCCCGGATTATGGACAAGCTGGCCAGACAGTGTGCCCTGGCCTTCCCGGTCTCTCCGCATGCCGTGCGGCACAGCTTTGCCACCCACATGCTGGATGCCGGGGCTGACCTGCGGGTGGTGCAGGAACTTCTGGGGCACAAGAGTCTTTCTACGACCCAGAAATATACACATGTTAGTATTGACCGGCTCATGGAAGCCTATGACAAGGCTCATCCCAGGAAATAGGCATCAGGGCAGAGGGGGCGATATCACAATTTTTCACTATTCAATTTATATGGGTATATTATGAAATTTCACGGAACAACGATACTGGCCCTTCGCCACAAGGGCAGGCTTGCCATTGCCGGTGACGGCCAGGTGACCCTGGACACCAGCGTGGTGAAGCATTTTGCCAAAAAAGTCAGAAGAATCTACCACGATAAAATAATCGTGGGATTTGCCGGTGCAACCGCCGATGCCCTGAACCTTTCCGAACGTCTGGAAGCCAAGCTGGAAAGATACAACGGCAACCTTACCCGATCTGCCGTTGAATTGGCCAGAGACTGGCGAACGGATAAATATTTGCGGCGTCTGGAAGCATTGATGATTGCGGCCGATGATACGCGTATGTTTTTAATATCCGGCAACGGTGATGTCATGGAACCGGATCAGGGGATTGCGGCAATCGGTTCCGGGGGCGTGGCAGCCCAGGCTGCGGCGACGGCACTGGTGAACAATACGGATCTGGATGCCCGCATAATTGTGGATGAGGCAATGAAAATTGCAGCGTCTCTCTGCATTTATACCAATGATAAAATTACCGTGGAAGAAATGTGATAAGCAGGGCTTACAATTTATAATACACTGACTTCGGAGTACTGAGAATTTAATTTAACCGGTTGCCGTTCAGGCACCTTTGGTACAAAAAAATTATGAGCGAATTAAAACCATCTGAAATCGTAAAGGCACTTGATAAATACATTATAGGGCAAAAGAATGCAAAACGTTCGGTTGCCATTGCTTTGAGGAATCGCTGGCGCAGAAAGCAGGTCCCGGACGATTTGCGGGATGAAATTGCACCTAAAAATATTATACTGATCGGCCCTACCGGTGTGGGTAAAACGGAAATTGCCCGCCGGTTGTCCTTGTTGACCGATTCTCCTTTCAGCAAAGTTGAAGCTTCTAAATTTACCGAAGTGGGGTATGTCGGTCGTGATGTGGAATCCATGGTAAGAGACCTTGTGGAACTTACGGTAAATAAGGTAAAGTCCGGTGAACAGGAGGCGGTCAAGGCCAAGGCCGGCAAAATTGCCGAAGAAAGAATGCTGGATCTGTTACTTCCAAAACCGCGGGCGGGCAGCGCTGCAAATAAAGAGGCTGCCGGAGAAGGCGCCATTGAACTGGTTCAGCATAATGAGGCCCCGGCTAATTCCTCAACCCGTGAGAAACTCAGGGAGATGTTGCGGGCCGGGAAATTGGACAAGCGCTACGTTGATCTGGATATGCCCGAAAAATCCATGCCCATGGTGGAGGTTTTTTCGAATGTCGGCATGGAGGAGATGGGCATTAATTTCAAGGATATGCTCGGTGGGCTCATGCCGCGCAACACCAAGCGAAGAAAGATCCGGGTGCCCGAGGCCCTGACATCCATGGCCCAGGAAGAGGCCCAGAACCTCGTGGATATGGACAAGGTGATCGAAAAGGCTGTTGAGAAAGTGGAGCAGACCGGCGTCATCTTTTTAGATGAGATCGACAAGATCGCGGGTCGAAACGGCAGCAACAGTCCGGATGTATCCAGGGAAGGAGTTCAGCGCGATTTGCTGCCGATTGTGGAGGGATCCACCATTAATACAAAATACGGCCCGGTTAAAAGCGATCATATCCTGTTTATCGCCTCGGGTGCTTTCCACACGGTCAAGCCGTCGGATTTGATTCCTGAACTTCAGGGAAGGTTTCCCATACGGGTTGAATTGAATTCCCTTGGGCGTGAAGAATTTGTACGGATACTTACCGAACCCCGTAATGCGCTGCTGCTCCAATATCTGGCTCTTTTAAGAACCGAAGGCGTTGAAGTGGTTTTTGAAGACGATGCAGTTGCGGAAATTGCTAAAATTGCCGAAGAGGTCAATGAACATACCGAAAATATCGGGGCTCGCAGACTGCATACGCTGATGGAATGCCTGCTGGAGGATATTTTGTTTGAAGCGCCGGATATCAAGGAGAAAAAGATAGTCATCGATTTCGAATATGTGAATGCCAAATTAAAAGATATCAAGAATGATGAAGATTTGAGCCGGTATATTCTGTAGCTTGGAAACTGCCGTGCACTAGTGCGGAAACCAGGGATGAGAAGATAATATGTCTATTGTAGCCGATATCCTGATTGAAGCCCTGCCGTATATGCGTAAATTTTATGGCATGACCATCGTGATAAAATATGGCGGGCATGCCATGGTGGATGAACAGTTAAAAATCGATTTTGCCCGTGATATTGCGCTGATGAAAACCGTTGGAATCAAGCCGGTTGTGGTTCACGGCGGTGGGCCCCAGATTAATTCAGTTCTGGACCGGATGGGCATCAGCCATAAATTCGTAAGGGGCATGCGTCTGACCGATGCCGAGACAATGGATGTGGTGGAAATGGTGCTGGGCGGCAAGGTTAATAAAGCGATTGTGGCCCAGATCAATCAGCAGGGGGTAAAGGCGGTGGGCCTGAGCGGTAAGGACGGAGGGCTGATTACCGCTAAGAAACTTAAGATTGTCAGCCAGGAAGATGCCGACAAGCCGCCCGAGATAATCGATCCCGGTCTGGTGGGGCAGGTGACAAATATTAACCCTGAAATCATCAATACGCTCATCGAAAAGGATTTTATTCCGATCATTGCTCCGGTAGGGGCCGGAGAAGGCGGAGAAACATATAATATCAATGCCGATCTGGTGGCCTGCCACGTGGCTGCGGCCCTTAAGGCCGGCCGGCTGCTTTACCTTACAGATGTCGATGGTGTTCTGGATGACAAGGGGAATTTGATCTCTTCCATAGGCGGTAATGATGTGGATGATCTCTTGAAAAAAAAGATTATATCCGGCGGAATGATCCCCAAAATTGAATTTGCAGTGTATGCCCTTGAAAATGGTATTGAAAAAGTCCATATTTTAAACGGTAAAAGACGGCATTCATTGCTCGAGCTTTTTACCGATCAGAGAATCGGAACGGAAGTTACCATGTAACTATATTCAACAGGAAAAATCGATCATGACCGATGATATTATCAAACAGGCGGACCAGGTAATTGCAAAGACGTACCAACGGATTCCGATTACTCTTATACGGGGACAGGGCTGCAAACTATGGGATAGCAAGGGCCGTTGCTATACGGACTTTTTGGCCGGTATTGCAGTCTGCAATCTGGGCCATGCACATCCGAAAATTGCATCAGCCCTGGCGCGGCAGGCCGAAACGCTTTTTCATGTTTCCAACCTTTATTATACGGTCCCCCAGACCCATCTGGCAACCTGGCTGACCGAAAACAGTTTTGCCGACAGGGTCTTTTTCTGCAATTCCGGGGCCGAGGCCAATGAGGCCGCCATAAAGCTGGCCCGCAAGTTTTTTTATGAAAAAGGCGAAAAAGACCGGCATCGTATTATTGCCATGGAAAAATCTTTTCACGGCAGGACCATGGCAACCCTTTCAGCTACCGGGCAGAAAAAAATCAGGCAGGGCTTTGAACCGGTTTTAAGTGGTTTTGAGTTTGTGCCGTTCAATGACATTGATGCCTTGAAAAAAAAAATAGGCCCTGAAATCTGCGCCGTAATTCTGGAACCTGTACAGGGCGAAGGCGGCGTTCGACTACCGGACAGAGATTATCTTCGGCAGGTCAGAAAATTGTGCGATGAGACCGGCACCCTGCTTATTTTTGATGAAATACAGACGGGAATCGGACGGACCGGGAAGCTTTTCGCATATGAGCATTTTGGAATCGAGCCGGATATTATGACGTTGGCCAAGGCCCTTGCCAATGGTTTGCCCATGGGGGCGATGCTGTCTGTCGAGCATGTGGCCGATGCTTTCGGCCCCGGTTCCCATGCATCCACCTTTGGGGGCACACCCCTGGTTAGCGCGGCTTCCCTTGCAACGCTTCGGGTGCTCAAGGAAGAAAATATAATCGAGCATTGTGCCCGGGTCGGAGCGTATTTCAAAGAAAAACTTTCCCGGCTCAAAGAGCACCATTCGGTGGTGGAAGATGTGCGGGGCAAGGGACTGCTGCTGGGCATGGAACTCAAGACGGCGGGTAAGCCCATTGTAGATGCCTGCCGGGGCAATGGTTTTTTGATCAACTGTATTCAGGATAAAATCCTGCGGTTTGCACCGCCGCTGATCATTACAAGAGAAGAGATAGATGCGCTGATTCAATGTCTGGATGAAATATTATAACCATTCACGCGTTCAAGGGTTCTGTGTTCCGGGTTCAAACCATCGTAGGATGGGCTACGCCCACCAATAGACAGAATACCTTGTGATTTGTTTGCTGTTTGCCTGTTATTTGTTTGTACATAAAACCGAATAATATTAGATAAAGTTGCTTAATACTTAAATTATAAGGAGAAAAATTGTGTCGGACGAAGTAAAAAAAGTAGTTCTCGCCTATTCCGGAGGTCTGGATACATCCGTTATTTTAAAGTGGTTGATTGAAACTTATGATTGTGAAGTTATCGCTTTTTCTGCCGATGTGGGTCAGGATGATGACTTGAGTCATGTTGAGCAAAATGCTGTAAAAACAGGGGCCGCTAAAATTTATATCGATGATTTGAAAGAAGAATTCGTCAAAGATTACGTCTTTCCGGCCTTTCGCGCCAATGCCATATATGACGGCCAGTACCTGCTGGGTACGTCGCTGGCCAGACCACTTATCGCCAAACGGCAGATCGAAATTGCCAGGTTGGAAGGTGCGGATGCCGTCAGTCATGGCGCTACCGGAAAGGGCAATGACCAGGTCCGTTTTGAACTTGGCTATCTGGCCCTGGATCCACATATCAAAATTATTGCACCGTGGCGGGAATGGGATCTCAATTCGCGGACGGCCTTGA
>CAYQNS010000216.1:0-6185 GCA_964418755.1 uncultured Desulfobacteraceae bacterium | reverse complement strand
GTGCTATTTATATTTTGGTTTGTGTGCTTTGTAAACAACGTCCCCCAGGATGCCCAAACTTATAAAAGAATAGAAAGTTATAATTTTATGGGCGTCCCCAAAAGCCCCCCGGTAAGATATTATGGATATTTTTCAAACAAGTCCAGAGGAATGAGAAAGAAGGCAGATGCTGATGATACAATCCCGACGATCATGCCAAATGAGATGTCTGGACGTGTTGCAAAACAGAATTGGGCTCGTTTAATTCAAAAAATTTACGAAGTCGACCCTTTAATATGCCCAAAATGTAATGGGCAAATGAAAATTATCTCTATAATTGATGATTTTGATATCATAGAACAAATTTTAAAACACCTGGATCTTTGGGATATCCGCAACCATGATCCCCCTGAGACCGACCCGGTTTATATCACTGAATTAACATACGTTGAACATTCAGGTTATGATAATTCAGGTTCTCAGATTCCAGTATTTGACAACTTTTGGAGCTGATATTTTTTGAAATTGAATTGAGGGATCACAGGTGTCCTATACTCAAATTCAGCCATAATTTAACTTTTCCAGCTTATTTTTGATCTTCCGGGCTAATATATATTTTCCATTTTGAGTGCCTTCTCCCCCAGGCCAACAATGACACAACATGTTGTGTCATTGTTGGCCTGGGGGATATTTTTCAGCTTTTTTTAAAAAATCTATCTTCATCTTGACAAAAGGCAAAAAAGCATTTACTCATCCTTAAAAAGCATTTACTTATCCTTTGATTTTGTCAGCGGAGAAATTGAAAAAGCGATCGTCATGTGTCACCACCAGTCTCAACCAGACCTGATACTCATTGAAGGGCAATCGTCATTAATGAATCCCTCTGGTCCGTGCGGCTCAGAATTTCTGCTGTCCGGAAATATCAAGGGCGTCATTCTGCAGCACGTACCCTTCAGGACCTATTTTGACGAACTGGAAGCGGTGAGATGCCGGCTACCGGAAATTGAAAATGAAATCGCCCTGATTCGAGCCTACGGTGCCGAAACCCTTGGGGTAACCCTGAATGGAACCGGTGGTACGCTTGAGGAATTGGCAGACTACCGCGACCAGCTGTCAGCCAGGTTGTCCATACCTGTAATTCTGCCGTTGCAGGATGGTGTAACCGCGCTGGTGCCGATTATCCAGAAATATATGGAGAGCAGCCCATGACAACTCACAGCCCAATATCGATGAATATTCACAAAGAAGTTCTCGCTGCCGAGAAACGCATTCGGCCGTACATCAGAAAAACCTATCTCGAATATTCGCCCTATCTGAGCAGTAGCGTAGATGGCCACGTTTATCTCAAACTGGAATGCATGCAGCATACTGGGTCCTTCAAATACAGGGGTGCCTTGAACAAGTTTCTTTCCCTGTCACCAGAGGACCGTCAAGGCCCGGTGATCACCGCGTCATCCGGAAATCATGGTACTGCCTTCGCGGCCATCCTCCAGAAATTCGGTGGCAAGGGAGTTGTTTACCTGCCCCAAAATGCATCCCCGGCAAAAGTAAACAACCTCCGGCAATACGGTGTTAATCTAGAGTTCTACGGAACCGACTGTATCATGAGCGAAACCCTTGCCAAGGAAACCGCTGAAAAAAACCAACAGGTATTCATTTCTCCCTACAATGATCCCCAGATTATCGGCGGGCAGGGAACCATTGCCGTGGAGCTGTTGGACCAACTCGACACCATCGATTCGGTCCTGGTCCCGGTGGGCGGCGGCGGGTTGATATCCGGCATCGCAGGATACCTGAAAACGGTTAATAAACATATTGATGTCTTCGGTTGCCAGCCGGAAAACTCTGCCGTCATGTATGCATCCATCAAGGCCGGAAAAATCATCGAAATGGAATCTATGCCGACCATCGCAGACGGCACTGCCGGCGGCATAGAACCGGGGTCCATAACTTTTGACATTTGCCGAAAAGCCGTTGATGACTACATACTGGTCAGTGAAAGTGACATCAAGGCGGCCATCCGGCACATTGCCGAAAAACACCAAATGCTCATCGAAGGAGCGGCAGCCCTTTCGGTTGCATGTCTGCTGAAGGAAAAAGATCGGTTTAAAGGGAAGCAGGTGGTTTTGATTATCAGCGGAAGAAAAATTACATTGGAATTGCTAAAGGAGATTCTGAATGAATGTGTATAAACATACCGTCCGCACCATCCCCCTCGATCAGATTGAGGGTATATTGAAGGCCATGCAGACCACCGATATCATTGATGCCATTCAGGAAGGCTTTGTGGCCTATTCCAGCGGCAACGTCGTGGTGCCGCCTGTGGGGGAAATGCTCTTTGAAAACCCACCCGGGGAGGCTCATATCAAATACGGCTATATCGTCGGAGATGACGCCTATGTGATCAAAATCGCCTCAGGATTCTATGAAAACAGTGCTCTCGGCATATCGCCGAATGCGGGCCTCATGTTGATGTTCAGCCAGAAGACCGGCCGGCTCGAAACCATTTTACTTGATGAGGGCTGTCTCACCAATGTCCGCACGGCGGCTGCGGGTGCTGTGGTGGCTCGCCACCTGGCACCCAGGACCGTTCATCGCATCGGCATCCTGGGCGCCGGCTACCAGGGCAGAATGCAGCTCGAATATCTGAAGCCGGTTGTGCCCTGTAAAGACGTCATGGTGTGGGGGCTCAGTCAGGAAGAACTCGACTCCTACACAAAAGATATGACGCCCAAAGGCTATAACATCCAAACAACCCTCAACGCCGTAGATGTTGCCAATGCCTGCGATCTGATTGTAACGGCAACCCCTTCCAAGAAAGCGCTCCTCGCGGCCGATGAAATCAAACCAGGAACACACATCACAGCCATGGGTTCGGATACGCCCGATAAGATCGAACTGGACCCGGCTATCCTGCAGAAAGCGGATATCATCGTTTCCGACAGCATCGAGCAGAGTCTTTCCCGGGGTGAGATATTTCAGGCCCGACAAGCCGGAATCCTTGATGAAAAGAGGATTGTTGAACTGGGCCATGTTATTGCCGGCAAATCACCTGGGAGAACATCAGGTAATCAAATCAGCGTGGCAGACCTGACGGGTGTCGCCATACAGGACATCCAGATATGTAAACTGGTTTCACGGTCAATCAAAATATAAACGGTGACCGCTTGTTGTTTAATACTAAAAGATTAGCTTTTTGCGCGTAAAGCTGGTCAGAAAGGAGCACCCCATGAATTTTGAAACGTTTGAATTAGAAAGAATCCAATCCCTTTATGAAAACACCGTTCAATACAATCTTACGGAAAGCGGCATCCATCCCTACACGCCCAAGGAGCTTCTCAGCGAGGCGGAAATAGAAACCATGCTGAACCTGAGACTGGGGTATGGCCAAACCAATGGGTCCATCGAACTGAGAAAAGCCATCAGTCAGCACTACCAGGGGGCAGATATCGACAACGTCCTTGTAACCAATGGGTCGGCCGAATCAAATTTTACCTTTGCCTGGAGTAATATTAACGCCGGCGATGAAGTGGTCGTCATGCTGCCCAATTATATGCAGATCTGGGGCATCGGCCGGTACCTGGGTGCTGATGTAAAGCCGTTCTATCTGAAAGAAAACCTGAACTGGGCGCCGGATATGGACGAATTGAAGCAACTGGTTACACCCCGGACAAAAATGATCTGCCTCTGCAACCCAAACAACCCTACAGGGGCCATACTGGACACCAATGCCATGGATGCAATCATCGAAATTGCCAAGAAAAACGGTGCCCTGCTCCATGTGGATGAAATCTATCGCGGCGCCGAACTCGAGGGTGATGAAACACCCACCTTTTATGGGAAGTATGACAAAGCCATCGTCACCATGAGTTTATCGAAATCCTATGCCCTGCCAGGCCTGCGTATGGGCTGGTTGGTGGGCCCCAAAGAGCTCATGGAAAAGGGATGGGCGTATCACGATTACACCTCCATCTCCACCACCATTATGAGCCAGTACGTGGCAACCCTGATCATGCAACCTGAACGCCGGGAGAAGGTATTGTCCCGGGGGCGTAAGATGTTAAGAGAAAATTTGGATGCAATTCAGAAATGGGTCGATACCCATTCTGAACTTTTCCATTTCACTCCTCCACGTGCAGGCGGTATGGCCTTCATGCGTTATAACATACCGATCAATTCAACTGAATTGTCAGATAAACTCAGGCTGGGAAAAAGCGTATTCATCATACCTGGTGATTGTTTTGGCATGGACCATTACCTGCGAATTGGCATCGGAGGTGAAAAAGAACACCTGCTGGCCGGCCTGGATCTTATTGATGAGACGTTAAATGAACTATAGCGGCAATAAGCCCTAATAGGCATCAACCATGAATACAACGCAAACCACCCAACCGGTCCCGGACAATTCAACGTTCATGAATTTTCCCCTGTGTCTTGATTTGGACCGGCTGGACGCCGATTTTGCCATATTGGGCATCCCCTATGGTGCCCCATATGGAGATGATGACATCCCCAATGATCAGGCAGCCGCACCCGCTGCTGTTCGCCGCGAATCCACGCGGTTGTGTCTGGGGATGGATCACTGGGATTTTGATCTGGATGGGCCCCTCTTCGACGGCCATGCGATCCGGGTTGTCGACTGCGGGGACATCCCAGGCAATCCTGCCGACACAGAGCAACACTATCAGATGGCGGAAGCTGCCGTACGTAAAATAGTGGAACGGGGTGCCTGTCCCATTATTATCGGCGGAGACCACGGGGTGCCGATTCCTGTACTTCAGGCTCTCGATAATAAAGATTCTCTTAACATTGTGCAAATCGATGCACACATCGACTGGCGGGATGAAAGAAACGGCGTTCACAATGGTTACAGCAGCCCCATGCGGCGGGCCTCCGAGATGTCACATGTCAGGCGAATTATCCAGATTGGCATGCGAGCCCAGGGAAGTGCCAGAAAGCAAGAGGTAGAGGATGCACTTACATACGGTGCTGAATTGATCAACGCCTACCAAATCCACGAAAATGGTATGGCGCAAGTATTGGAACGCGTTCCCAAAGGTGAGCCTTGTTATCTTACGATCGATGCGGATGGGCTCGATCCTTCAGTCATGCCTGCAGTTGCTGGGCCAGCTCCAGGTGGATACCACCAGGTGCGGGAATTGATCCACGGTTTAAGCCGTACTGGCAAACTTGTCGGAATGGATATTGTCGAGATAACGCCTTCAGCTGATCTTAATGGAATAACCGCCCTCACTGCTGGCCAACTCATTCTCAATTTTATTGGCGTATGTATACGAGCAAAATTTAATCAGGTTTGATAAATTCGTATCTAAAAATTTTGACCCATAACTGTGGACCGACTGATTGCTACATCATGAGAAGGGAGGATTGCCTATGGATTGAAAAAGGGTAGCCAGCCGAAACCCGGAACATAAATTCACACACTACTTGAAAAGGAGGAACGAGGATATGAAGAACCCCAAAAACATGCACTCAATTATCGTTCTAAGCGTTGTGTTGGTCTTGACGTTTATTGTCATTGGCGCCGGCACAGCCCAGGCCATTTCAAAAAACATTCTATCCGTTGCTCTCACCACGGATCCTGATGATACTGATCCCCGCTCCGGATATGATAGTTTTGCACAATCGGTTTTATATCATATGTATGAAGCGCTTACCTATTATAATCGACCGGGAAGCAAGGAGGAGATCGGCCCGTGGCTTGCAACCTCGTGGGAATTTAATACAGACAAAACGCAATGGACCTTTCATCTTCGCAAAGGCGTCAAATTCCATGACGGAACGGATTTCAACGCGGCGGCTGTAAAATACACTATTGAAAATACAGTAGCCGAGAAAATGGCCCCCGCATGGATATATTCCCCGATCAATTCCATCGAAGTAATCGATACGCACACCATCAAATTCATATGTAAAGCGCCTGCTCAACTGGACCTGATTCTCTCGAGCGGATTCGGCGCCTGGATGATCAGCCCTTCGGCCACTAATACTGTGAAATGGTTCAACGCAGGCAACTCATCCGGTACGGGTCCGTATAAGTTCGTGAGCCGGGTTCCCGGGACCCGCATAATAATGGAACACCATAAAGATTACTGGGGCGGCTGGAAAGAAGGTCAATTTACTTCGATTATTTTCGATATTATCCCCGACGCCACTGTTCGCGAGCAGATGCTCCGATCCGGTGA
>CAYQNS010000215.1:0-6201 GCA_964418755.1 uncultured Desulfobacteraceae bacterium | reverse complement strand
TGGATCATAGTACCGATGTTTCTGTAAACGCAGAGGCGGGAAGGTGGGGAAGTGGTATAGTACACACGGTGTCACATCTCGATTAGTATACTTATTTCGTCATATTTTTTTTAAGGTTTTATTGGCACGAAGTTTTTTTTCTAATAATACAAACTCTTGACAATAACGCCGTGTCTGCCCGTCCTTTGTTAAGGGTGTGGAGCAATATCAATTCAAGTAAGAAAATAATTTATATAAGCATTTGGGATATATGTCAAAAAGTATTTGTCTCTGTATTGCTTTAATGGGAGTGCGTTTTTTTGATTAACTCCTCAGGCGGTTCTGGAAGGCATACCGGTAAAACATTGTTTGCTTCCAACCTGGGGGCTTGGGAATATAGCGGAACTGAATATATATCAGTAGCGGTTTTGAGAACAGAAGGATTTGATTCGGGCAAGCCACAAAAGGGGATTGCGAATTCTTCTCAGGGCGAGCTTTGCCGTTGATATCTGATGGCTGTCAGGGGCGATACCGCCGTAGATGGCCTCATCGTGCACAAGGATGATGAGGCGAATTTCTTTTTTTAATTGGGGAAAGCGGTGCCCCAGGCGAATCCCGTACTCTTTGGGTGTTTCAGCCACATCATGATACAGTCCGCTTAACCGGCCCCATCGCAGGAGGCGCTGGTAAAATTTATCGGCGGCACATGAGGTGTCGGCAATAAGGTGCATACGGCTCAAAATGGATATAAAAAGGCGTTTTATCGCGTCAGCATATAGGCGTAAAAGTGCCCATATTCCCTGTCCCCATTTTGTCTCCCCATTTATTTCAAAAAGGTTCACCCTATAATTTGTGATAGAGATAAGGCCCGATACAATCGGCTATTGGAAATTACACCGTCAGCCAAAGGTGTGATATAACGATAGGACAAGCTTGGCCACGGCCCTTCAACCAGTTAAATTCTCTTTTGTGACTGGAACGGTAGATCGCATATTCATCAACCTCAGAATGGTTAGTTGTATTCAGGACGGCGCTTTTTTTATCATTAAAAACAGATGCGAGCTTTTTAAATGAATACGGCGCCTTTACATACCCGACCATCAGGGCATCCTGCATGGCCCAAGCATAATCGCCGTTAATAAACCGTATCAGGCCTTTTTTGCAGTAACAGGACCATATATGATGTTTACGATCAACGGGTTTACATTCCACAAAAAGACCATCCTGATTGCTTAGAATCGGCAGCCGATCCCGTTTTAGATCGAAGAAAATATCAGGCATTTTGTCGGGGTGTTTCTTGTCGAAGTTTGTAATCTTTGGCTCCCGGATCACCTTGCCAAACAGAGCACAATTGAAGCCATCAACCTCACCGCTTTTTCGCAAACGACTTTCAATGATTTCATCAACTAGCACCTGAGTAATGGTATCTTCATCGGCGGATTGTAAAATAAAGTCGGAAGGCGACATTTCTTCAAGTAACTGCCAAGCCCTTTTGATTACCTTGCAAAGAAGCAGGATAGTACGTTCTGGGATTTGTGGGTGAGGTAATGTATATTCTATGCCGTGCGTAAAAAAACCGACCGCCATCAGCTTTTCCTCATGGGGAACGCATCAAGATGATTGCGCAGAATGTCCAGAGCACACAGGCGGGCGCGGCTTAAGGTCCAATACCGATATTGGCCAATGACCCCTACGAGGAGACGCCCCTTTTCGTGAACAACGACTCGGCTGCAACCTGTTTTGTTAGCTGCTTCGGTGATTTGAGAAATCAATTTTTTCTGCGTTGTTCGCGTTAGAGTTGGGGAAGTGCCGGGTGAAGAAACTGCAAAGAAATGCCATGGCGAATGAATACTCTGCCTCGCAATCTCAACCTCATTGATCAATACTTTTTCATTCGTAATATAGAAAGATGGGGCAATTAACCGTTGAAGTTCAACATAAAAAGCTTTGCGTTCAGTCTTAAAAGGGGGCGCATTGGCACGATTTTTAGCCTCCTTAAAAGGCTCGGCCACTTCAAGCGTGTCTTTCACAACCTGGCGGTCATATTCATCCAGACCATAAAGATCATAAATGAAGTCATTGATCGCCATCCAAGGTTTGTTGAATGAAGTTTCAAGCTGTTTGGACAGTTCCATGGCGCGGTTTTGTTGTTGTTTGGACAACAGGTCAATCGACGGAAACGGGAAATTGTCGATGCTTGTTTTAAGGAAAGTTCTTCGCTCCGCGCCCATTTTTGAACTTGTCATCAGCACGTGATACCTGAACAGCTCAGTATGAGTGATCAGATGCAAAAGTGCCATGACTAAATCTGCCTTCTTGCTGCTATGAGCGGAAAATCCGTAATAACTTGAAGGAAATACAATTTGCTCCCGAACTATCCATGATTTAGGCGCATACGGCAAACGCCCCGGTGCCTCCGGTACTATAAGCAGTGGAGGTGTATACAACTCAATACACCTTGGCATGTGTGCAGTAGAATGTGCGTATTTAGGAAGTAGATTCACATTAACCGAAGACTCGCCATTCGCCGGTGGTTTGAAATCGGGCAATCCATGCATGAATGATGCATCGCTCTGAGCCCGTTTTGGCGAACGATTGTACCCCAGTCCAGAATACAGTCCATGACGCTTCCAATATGATTGGACAGTAGGCCAGTCTAAGTCGTTAAGTTTGCTAACTACCTCAATGTCAAGAGAGGTTCCTATAGCGAGTGTCTTCAATAGCTGTGAATCCCTTGCGGCCTCAGTGATAGCTATCGGCTGAGCGGATTGGTAATCAATACGGAGGCGCCCCTTGTCGTTTAGGCTTTTTTCAAAATGGGGGGTGATAAAATAAAAATGGTGATTTGCAGAAGGCAATTGATTACGTGCAAAAAAGAGCATAAAAGGCTGATTCATTCCCGGCCATACCTTGCTGTCCGACAGGTTTGACCCATTTAATATTCCTGTAATGTCGAGCCCTTTTAGTATCGCAGTAAATGCACGGGTGCCGGATGCTGTCTGCTTGAGAAAGATCCTTCCGGGCAGTGCCATGGCGATGATTCCCCCCGGTTTCGACCATTGAATTGACTTCCATAAAAACGGCAGGTCCGGGTTGTTGTCTGGATTACGGTACTTCTGCGCAATATTTTCAAGTCCACGGTCTATCAGAATTTGGCGTGCAAAATTGGTGAATACGACATTGTGTGCCTTGATCTCTTCCTTGGACGCTTCATCGTCTCCTCTCAGTCGGCTCCAGGGAGGATTGCCGATGATCATGTCAAAACGGCCATTGAATTCTTTGGATAGGTCTGGACGCAAGCTGCCCAAAACAAAGCCTTTGGTTGTCTGTTCTTCAAATCGTCTGTGATTATGAAGCACAATTCCCTGAAGTGGTTCCGGGAATTTCAGGCTCTTGGGAGGTCGAGGCGTCCCATTAAGCTCAATGGCGGTAATGTATAACGATAATGCTGCCAGGCGAAGGGCGGACTCACTGATATCAAAGCCGCAAAGCTGATTGTAGAGGATGGATTGAATCGTCCCGGTGTCAGGTCGCTTATCATCATGCTCCCACCGGGCCGCTACAAGCTTTCTGAATGCCAGGACGAGGAAAATTCCGGCACCGCAACTTGGATCTAAAATTTGGGCATTTTTTTTTTCGGTGACACCTTCAAATGCGTCGTCTACAAGGTAGCGTGCAATGTTTTTAGGTGTATAGTACGCACTTGTCAGTTCTCTTTGATGAGAATCCCAAATTTTACTGAAACTTTCATAAACCTGGCTGAGAACGCCGATGGGGATGTGGGCAAAGTCAAGGTCGCCCCAATTGATTTGAAGTTGAAACGCCTCCTTGCCTGCAGGCTTCGACCCTTCCAGGATGGCTTGCAGGTGGAGAAATAATTTTCCATCCGTTTGTTTATTTGCCTGACTGAAAACGGTTGCATAATCCCCTGAAAGCGGAAGCATGTCTCCGTTGAAGGTTTCGTCAAGCCACCGGCATGTTGCTACGGAATTCTTAATATTGCGAAAGCAGTCACCAGGGGATTTCGCCTGCGGACACACAGAGTGAAGCTCGCTGGATCGGACTATCTTACGATCCCATAGAAAACGGAAGAACAAAGATCGACCTAAAAATGAGAGAACGTCCAGAGGGTTGAGGGCATATGTTTTTATGAGAAGCTTCGAAGAGCGTGTCATCAGGTCATGAATCGTTTTAAATACATAATCAGGTTCTTCAGGCTGCCCTTCCATGGTGAAGATGCCATTCATAACACTTTGAAAAAAAAGCGGGGCTTTTGAAGACTCCTTTTTGATGGTCGTTTTGCGGCTTTTAGCCAGAACGGAACGGTCCAGGTTGATGGGATAAACATGCAACTCACCTGGATTCAAAACGCCGAGATATGCCCTCTCCCCCCGGTTAGCCAAAAGGCACTGTAAATCCAATATGTTTTTTTTGTCAAAATTTTTTTTCTGATCAGCGGATGTAATGTAAAGCAGCGGTCTGGATTGGAATTCAGCAATCGCATCAACTTTGAGGTGCCCTTGCCCTGATACCTTCAGCAGATCGAGGTAGTCCAAATGCTTTGGGTTTGGCACATCGTCCAGCAGCACGACATCGTGACATCCAAAGGATTTAACTGTGTTGGCAATATTCATGAACAGCACCGATGGTTTTCAGTCCGAATAATTCCCCTATATCGCCCAAGAATACGGATAAGGTCGTTTTTACCTTTCGTATACATTAGGTCTTTATAGGTAGGATTGTCGGCTCTGAGTATAAGCGAATCAGATGACAAATAGACTCGTTTCAAGGTAGCTTCCTGTTCAATAAGAACAGCCGCTATTTCCCCGTTTCCAACAAAATTTTGTCTTTGTATTACAGCAATATCACCGTTTTTGATTCCCGCGCCTGTCATACTGTTGCCACGCACATGGAGCGCGAAAAGTTCACCACCACCGAACAAAGCAGATGGAATTGGCAGAGGGTCTTCAAAATTTTGTTCTGCCCATATCGGGATTCCCGCCGCAATGTTACCGAGTACGGGTATGGAATCGCCTGCCTGTCGGATGGCCTGCGTCGGTGGCGTTGTAAAATGGATGCCACGAGCTTTTCCGTAAATTAAACGAATATATCCTTTTTTTTCGATAAGTGCAAGGTGACTACGCACAGCATTGAGGCTGCTAAAATTAAAGTGGTCGCGTATTTCGGCCTGTGTTGGGGGATACCCGTTGTCCGTCTGCCATTTGGCGGCGAATTCATAGATTTTAGATTGTTTGTTTGTCAGGTACTTCACTATAGCCTCGCATACAGTTTTATATACTGTTATAATAAACAGTATATAAAAAAGCAAGGGATAAATTCTTATCAACTTATCTTTTCATTGCCTAAAAACCGATAGGCTACGTTTGGTCGATACCGTCGGCCTTTAATATCGGAATTTATACCCAGATTTCGGAAGCCTTTCTAACCCTATATCGCCGTCAAAACAAGTTAGATGGATTTTCTAAGAAAAGTCTGGCCGGAGGTGTTAGTAGCGGTTCTGAAAACAGAAGGATTTGATTCGGGCAAGCCACAAAAGGGGATTGCGAAGCCTTCTCAGGGCGAGCTTTGCCGTTGATATCTGATGGCTGTCAGGGACGATGCCGCCGTAGATGGCCTCATCGTGCACAAGGATGATAAGGTGAATCTCTTTTTTTAATTGGGGAAAGCGATGCCCCAGGCGAATCCCGTACTCTTTGGGGGTTTCAGCCACATCATGATACAGACCGCTTAACCGGCCCCATCGCAGGAGGCGCTGGTAAAATTTATCGGCGGCACATGAGGTGTCGGCAATAAGGTGCATACGGCTCAAAATGGATATAAAAAGGCGTTTTATCGCGTCAGCATATAGGCGTAAAAGTGCCCATATTCCCTGCCTGTCCTCGGCCTTCATTGTCTTGGCAAATAGCCTTTCAGACAGCCATTTCAGCAGAACATACAGTAAGAAACCGAGGGTTGCCAGCAGGATGGCAATTGTAAGCCCTGTGATAAGGTGGACAATGATTGTAGAAACCGCCGGCCCTTCCATGGCCGGTATGTCCGGCGGTGAACCGGTGGGCGAATCCGCCCCTAATTTGAGACGATAGCCACTTTCAAGAAAAAACCGGGCCATGGCAAGCACCATCTGTTCTATGGGTTCTGCCAGGGTTCCCAACAGGCCGCCGCCTGCTTCAGCAACGGTTTGAAGCTTGGGTGAAGAAAAAA
>CAYQNS010000214.1:0-6217 GCA_964418755.1 uncultured Desulfobacteraceae bacterium | reverse complement strand
ATGATGACAACGATATATCGAATTGAGAATATCGGCAAATGGTGATAGCATGTAATAATTGGCAAAAACAAATAACGGATAGACAATCAACAGGAGGAATTAATTATGGCTTTTGATGCATTCTTAATGGTTGACGGAATACCGGGAGAGAGCACCGATGACGCTCATACGGATGAGATAGAGGTCCTTTCTTATAACACGGGAGTCTCCCAGACCGCATCGGGATCGGCCAGCAGCGGCGGCGGCGCATCATCGGAACGGGCTGATTTTCAAGATTTTTCCATTGTCAAGGCACTGGATAAGGCAAGCCCGAAACTGGCGGTAGCATGTGCGGACGGGACCCACATCTCCGAGGTTGTTCTGGCCCTTTGCCGGGCCGGTGGAGATAAGGTGCAGTACATGGAATACAAACTGACCGACTGTATCGTCAGTTCGGTCCGGCCGGGCGGGTCCAGCCAGGGCCAAGAATCACTGCCCCTTGAAGAGGTCTCATTCAACTACGGCAGAATCGAATGGACGTACACCCAGCAAAAAAGGACCGACGGCAGCGGCGGTGGAAATGTGGCAGCCGGCTGGGATCTTGAGAAAAATGCAAAGGTATAGTGCGTTTTAATGTAACCCGCTAACAGGGCCTTTCCTTTTCGGAAGGGCTCTGTGTTGCTGCGGGGTAGTTCATTCATGATGATAAACAGGCCCCCATGGATAAAATAAACGTAAAAGCTTCTGTTCTGGACAGACTGGTGGACTATGAGCCGGCCATTTCTCACGAATCTGCTCAACACCGCATCCTCAATATCAGACAGATCAAGACACTGGTGATCAGGGATCTGGAGAACTTGCTCAACACCAGAAGACAGATCAGTCACGTTTCCATCTCATACCGGCAGGTTCACAATTCTGTTTTCATGTATGGTCTGGACGATTTTACCGCTGAAAATCCCAAAAATCCTTCCGTGAGACGCAAATTACGCCAGGATGTTGAAAAGGCAATTGCAAAATTCGAACCTCGATTAAAAAATGTTACCGTACGCCTTGAAGATGATATTGAGAAAGGCCGCAATCTCAGATTCCGGATTAATGGTGTACTGATTGTGGAACCTGAAATCGAACCGGTGGCGCTTGACACCTATTTTGACACGAACCGTGGCGAATACGTTATCCATGGTTAGGTTGAAGGAGTGGTTTCTCTTTAATCCCGCTTTTTAAAACACACCCTTTCAAACCCAGAGCCACAACTACACAGAGGCCGGAGGGCGGAGATCGAAAGGCAGAGGTCGGAGAACAGCTTTTTGGAAACCCGTAAAATGATCCACACCTGGATTAAATCTGGAATACACTTGTTTTTCTTGTTTAACCAACCTATATTGAATGAAAATTTTCGTTTTTACATAGTTTGCAGTTCAACAATATAAGGAAAAAACCATATGGCAGCTATATTTCCAGCATCGACCAAAGGCGGCGGAAACTGCTTTGCCATGCCGGACACCTGCCTTACACCGGCACCTCCCGCACCGCCGGTACCAACTCCCTACCCTAACACCGGCATGGTCAATCAGGCCAAAAAAACCGCAAAAAAGGTAAAATTTGCCGGCAAGGAAGTCGTTACCAAAAAATCTGAAATCTCAAGATCAATAGGCGATGAAGCCGGCGTTAACAAGGGCGTTATGTCGGGTATGAATATGGGCAAAGTTTTATTTAAAAAGGGAAGTTCAAAAGTAAAAATTCAGGGCCAGTCCTGCGTCTATCACACCTGCATGACCGGCCACAACGGCGCCAACGCCAACATGCCTGCCGGTGCCCAGGTGGCTCCCAGCCAAACCAAGGTGCGCGTTGCCCCTTGATATTCATGAACATCCGGAAACCGATTGAATATCATGCCGGTTTCCTTACAAAACAACTCCAGGCATGTGTGAGTAAATAATTTGCTTTGGCTCTTATTTGAAATTTAGATATTGGAATTTGTTTGTCTTTTGGTGCTTGTAATTTGTGATTTGGCGTACGCCTTTTTCAACAGCACCGGTTTATCCGGCTTAGATTTTAAAATATCAACAATGACAGTATATAAACACAGATTCGACTTTGAAATCGGCTACCTTGTGAAGAGCCCCTGCAGGGACTGTAAAAAAAGACCTGAATTTCCAAAATGCATCTCAAAATGCGTTGTTCTGGACAGAATCCACACCGTTCTTGCCGGAACCATATCATCGGTTAAAAGCCGTCAATCCGCCTGATCGAAAACTCGGATACTTTCGTCCGCAGATTTAAAAACTCAAAACACAGCTTCAACCACTGTGTTTTTTTGTATTCAGGGAAAGACATGCAACCAACCGGAAAATTTGATTCCGAATTCTTCAGTATTTCCAGCAAACAGCCCGATGAAACCATGGTCCGCCTGCATAAAAGCCTGAACATTGACAATGCAGCCCATATCCTGAAACAACTGTTGCGGTTCATTGATGCCTCCTCCCCGCTTTCCCTGACACTGGATCTTTCAGAGGTGTCGCAACTGGATGAATACGGCGCCCTGGTTTTATTTGAGATCAAGCATAAAATGGAAAACAAGAGCCGGCTCTTCAAAATGATCAATATGAGTGAAAGGTCGGGCCGGATTCTGGCGCTGGTTCATTTTGACACGCATGTAAAATGTTCTCAAACCTCAAAAAAAAAATCCGGTGGACTACTGGTAAGGCTGGGAGAAGATTCCATAGCGCAGGCATACAATCTTAGATTCATGATCTCTTTTATCGGGTCCCTGGTTCTTTCCCTGGTGCATGTTCTGGCCCATCCACGGGCACTGCGGATAAATGATACCATCGTCCATATGGCCAAAACCGGTGTGAACGCGCTGCCCATCGTGGCTCTGATCAGTTTTCTGCTGGGATTGATCATGGCTTTCATGTCTTCCCTGCAGCTTGCCCAGTTCGGAGCAAATGTATATGTGGCCTCGCTGGTGGCCATGGCCATGGTATCTGAACTGGGGCCCATCATGACGGCCATTGTTGTCGCCGGCCGGTCCGGTTCGGCCTTTGCAGCCGAAATCGGCACCATGCGAATCTCCGAAGAGATCGATGCCCTGTTTACCATGGGATTTAACCCGACGGTTTTTCTTGCGGTTCCAAGAATGCTGGCGCTTGTGGTCACCCTGCCCCTGCTGACTGTTTTTTCCAATCTTTTTGCAATTGCCGGGGGCCTTACCATCGGAGTACTGATGCTGGACCTGACCCCGGGGTCCTATATGGCCCAGACCATCGATACGCTGACGGTTTTTGAAGTGGTATGGGGAATAATGAAAAGCATGATATTTGCCGTTCTGATTGCATGGGTGGGCTGCCTGCGGGGATTTCAGGCCCGCGGCGGTGCTGCTGCGGTTGGCAATGCCGCCACATCAGCGGTTGTCACCAGTATTTTTCTGATTATTCTGTTCGACTCAATTTTCGCTGTTATCCGAAGTTACTGGGGGTGATCTGTCAATTATGAACAAATCGGCCATGATTCAGGTAAAAAATCTTCGCGCGGGATATAATGATGATATTGTTCTCGATAATATAAGCTTTGATGTATTCAAAGGCGAAATTCTCGGCATCCTGGGCGGCAGCGGATGCGGTAAAAGCACCCTGCTTCGGCATATGATCGGCCTTGAAATAGCGTTTTCAGGTAAAATTCTGATTGACGGCGAAAATATCACAACCTGTCCGGAATCAAAATTCGGAAATATTCTAAAAAAAATGGGGGTACTTTTTCAAGGCAGTGCCCTGATCGGTTCCATGACCATCGGAGAAAACGTGGCCCTTCCCATAGTGGAGTATTCACACCTGCCCAAGGATGCCATATGTGATCTGGTCAAAATGAAGCTGTCCATGGTTGACCTTGCCGGTTATGAAAACCATCTGCCATCGGAGATCAGCGGCGGAATGAAAAAAAGGGCCGGCCTTGCAAGGGCCCTGGCCCTTACGCCTAAAATTCTTTTCCTGGACGAACCTTCGGCCGGGCTTGATCCGGTGACATCGGCCGATATCGATGAACTGATCTTGCATATCAACCGCACTACTGGTACAACCATAGTGATTGTAACCCATGAACTGGACAGCATCTTCAACATTGCAAAGAGGGTGATCATGCTTGACAAAAACACCCGGGGAATCATTGCCGATGGAGCCCCATCATCACTTAAAACCCATAGCAAAAATCCACTGGTCAGTCGGTTCTTCAACCGCCGGCCCAGACCCGGCCGGGTGATGCAGGAGAAAGGCGCCCATGGCATCCGCTAAAACCGCCCTGACCGTGGGGATATTTGTTGCCGTCGGGTTCATCATTGCCATTGTGGGAATTATGTGGCTGGGCATGTCCAGCTATTTTGAGAAAGGACTCCAATACGTTGCTTATTTTGATGAGTCCGTGCAGGGGCTGGGCAAAGATTCCCCGGTGAAGTACAGGGGCGTTACCATTGGCCGCGTGGAAAAAATACAGGTGGCTCCGGACACAAATCTTATCGAAACCCGGTTGAAAATCGAAGATAAGCTGGAACCTGTTGAAGATATTGTGGCTCAGCTCAAATCCGTGGGCATTACCGGCATCATGTTTATCGAACTGGAGCGTAAAAACCCGGATACTCCGGACTTGTCTCCGGCCCTTGACTTTTCACCGCCATATACCGTTATCAAAACCAGACCGTCTGAAATCAAACAGTTGCTCCAGGGTCTTGATGCTGTTTTTTCTCAAATTAAGGCCCTGGATGTCGAGGGGATCTCGCACCGTCTCAAAACAACCATCGATATTCTGAACAAAACAGCCCAGACAGCCCGCATCGACAAGTTATCGGCGGATATCAGTGAGGCCCTGCAGAAGATAGGGAAAACAGCCGAATCGGTGGAGGCATTTGTACTGGATACAAAAAAAACAGGCGGTTCGATTCATGCACTGGTGCTGGACAGCCAAAAAACAGTTAAACGGATCAATAGCACTTTCAACAGTATTGATGATGTCATCCGGAAAAATAAAAATGAGCTGAATGACGCCCTTACAAAGCTCAATCAAACCCTGCAGGGGGCAACCGCTCTTCTGGAAAAGGGCTCAGGCCTCATCGACAATACCGACACGACGGTTTCTACTCTCCAGCATCATCTGCTGGTAACGCTGTATAACATTGAAGACGCCGCAGGAAACCTGAACCGCCTGATCAATGTCCTGGCAGATCAGCCTTCCCAACTGATTTTCGGACAACCGCCCCTGCCGCGCGCTATTGAAGGTTCCGGCAAGGAAAAACCATAATTCGACGGTGATGATAGTAAGAAAAGAATTCTGTCTATTGGTGGGCGCAGCCCACCCCGCGATAAGTTAAACCCGTAACCTTGACGGTTTCGTAAAAAGGCAAAAACTCACTTTTTACGAATTCATCACCCTTTGATCTGTAAACATGGAGCCGGCCGATGAGGAGCCCTGTAAAAATTTTTATCATTATTTTTCTTGCGGGCATTATGCCCTGCGGATGCCTGACAATGAAGACCCCGCAGCCCAGGATCGATTATTATATTCTGGAATATGAATCACCGGATATAAACCTGCCGGAAAAACTTCCCTGCATACTTCGCATGGAACGGTTTCAGGTGACACCTTTGTATAACTCCACAAATATTATCTACAGTGAAAATAAATTTATTAGAAATGCCTACAACTACCACAAATGGCGCTCCAATCCCGGTGATATGGTCACCTCGTTTCTGATCCGCGATTTCCAGGCGGCCGGCCTATGCAATGCTATATTTATGCAGGGTATTCCATCTTCCTATTCCCATGTTCTGCAAGGCGTGGTTGACGAGTTCTATGAAAAGGACGAAAAAAATTCCCGTCAGGCGATCCTGACCGTTGATATCACATTGATCAATAAAAATGAGCCGGATATCAGTAAAAGCATCCTGATGCAAAAACGATATCATGCCTCGGAAACATGCAGCAAAAAATCTCCCCTTGCCCTTGCCGATGCCATGAGTCGGGCCATGTCTAAAATATCGAATTTGATCATACAGGATATTTACAAACACCTGGAAAAAGAGCTATAAGAGGAAAAATGAATAGTGAGCATTGAAAACTTGTGGTGTCGCTCAACTCTGTCTTTTTATAAAAAAATCGATAGAATAATTTCAACAGTCAAATTCGAAAGGAAAGACCAATGACCCATGAAGATGCCGGGCATTATGCCGCAAAACATTCAAAAGATACA
>CAYQNS010000213.1:0-6231 GCA_964418755.1 uncultured Desulfobacteraceae bacterium | reverse complement strand
ATCGATTTCTAATAGTGCTGGCGGTTGCAGCAATTGCCATAATTAGAATTGCTGTGTGCACTCATATTCAGGCAGATTCCCCTGAATGGGATTGATATACAACAATGATTCGGAAGGTTTGAGGGGGTGTAGTCTTGCTAAAAGGCCGCGGCGTCACTTGACATCAAAACGGCCATCGTCATATATTCAGGATAATAAAAAACGAAGGTCTTGCATTGAGCGTGTTCTAGGGTCAAAGCTTGAATAGTGAATAAGATGCCGGCGCAATTCACTATTCAAGCTAACGAACCCAAATACTAAATACCTACGATTCACTTTCCGTTGCCGTTTACATATGGCTCATTTTTTGAATCCCGATCAACCTGGCGCCTACGGCTATGGCTGAAACGGTGGTGACAATCATCACGGTTGACACCGCAGCGATGATGGGGTTCACTTCGTACTTGAGGGAGTTCCATATCTGAACCGGCATCGTCATGGTATCCGGCGCGGTCAGAAACAACGCGATATTGAACTCTCCGAACGAGGTGATAAAGGAAAACAGCATGGCCGTAAATACACCCGTACGAATGCACGGCAGTGTAATTAAAAAAAAGGTCTTTATCGGCCCGGCCCCCAAATCCCTCGCTGCATCCTCCACACTGAAATCATATCCGGTCAGGGCGGCCTGAACCACAAGGAAAACCGTAGGAATTGCCCAGAGACTATGGCCGAGGACCACTGATGTCACGGTGCCCGCTAATCCGATCTTGTGTACAAACATCAAAAGGCTAATACCGATAATAATTCCCGGCACCAGAAACGGCACCATCACCATAAGGTTCACTGCATTTCTTCCACGAAACCGGTATTTCATGTATCCCAATGCGGCCAGAGCTCCCGCGAAAGTTGAGAACAGCATGGTGGGCACCGCAACAATCAAGCTGTTTTTAAATACCATCCGCCATATGTAGTTGTCTATAAAGGCTCTGTACCAGCGAAGGGAAAGCCCTTCCAGAGGAAACACAATATAATCTCCGGAGTTGAAAGAGACAAGCACAATGATCAATATGGGCGAGAGAATAAACCCCAAAACCATCACGGTCATGACCCCGAAGAAAATGCCGATCCAATCAATTTTTTTCTTTTTTATCCCACCCAACATGCTGTTCACTCGCTACTCATGCCTGTTTGTACTGGTCGCCCAGGCGAGTCAGGTAATTGCTCAAAAAAAGTACGGAAAACGAAATCATCAAAAGTGAAAAGGCAATGCTGGCCCCAAACGGCCAGTTGAGCACGCTCAGGATCTGATCTCCCACCTCGATGGAAATGGTTCGCTTGCCTGTGGCCCCCAGCAGGGAAGGAACGGCGTATTCGCCCATCGCCCATACGAATGCGAACAACCCGGCCACGGCCACCCCCGGAATGCTTAATTTAAAGGTCACCTCGTAGAAGCTTTTCCACCGACTGGCTCCCAAGTCTCTTGCCGCTTCGATCATGGACCAGTCCATACCTTCCAGAACGCTGATGAGAATCAGGAGCACCCAGGGGAAAACAACGTCGAGCAGCCCGATTATGACGGAAAAGCTTTTGAAGAGCATGGGAAGCGGTTGGTCGATCACCCCTAATCTTAACAAGAGAATATTGATAAATCCGTTTTTCCCGAGAATGATGTACCAACCGTAAATACGGACGATCAGGTTGGTCCAAAGCGGAACGATGATCAACAGCAGGCAGATGATTTTTTTTAATCCGCTGGCTTTTACAATGGTATAGGCCACCGGATAGCCTGCAAAAAGAGAAATAAAGGTGACTATGAGGGCAATCTTGATCGTGTACAAAATAATTCTGATATAGTAAGGATCGGAAAAAAATTTGGCATAACCCGCAAAGCTGAAAGCCGGATTGAAAGTGCCCATACCGGTATACTGATAGAAGCTGATCCTGAGAAGCTGCAAAATCGGAAGGAAGAAAAAGAAAAATACCGTCAAAAGTGCTGGTAGAAAAATGAGATAAATTTTTCTTTTTCGATAAAAATCAAACATGATCGGTTATCTATCCATTCCCGAACCATTTACCCGTCCGAATCCGTGCATCAGTCAGGCAACAGCAGACAGTCCCTCGGGTCCATTTCCATATACACGGTCTCAGACTGCCGAAAACCGTCGTCGGCCGCACCCGCCAATTGATCGACATTGACCATGCCGCCATTGAATTCTACATGGCGCCTCACCGTGGAACCCATGAAGGTCACGTCCAAAATTCGTCCTTGAAGGACATTTTTATCGCCGGGTGGCACGTTCCGGTGGAGAAAAATTCGTTCCGGCCGTACGCTGACGCAGCCTTCTCCCGTCGGCGGGCCTTCGCCGTGCAAAACGCATTGCAGGATGTCGCCGCCGTTAAGGACGATATGACAGGTTTCCTCGCTGACCGCCGAGATACGCCCTTTAAAAAAATTGGTTTCTCCGATAAAATCCGAAATAAAAGTGGAGCCGGGGTGGTGGTAAATGTCGTGGGGTGTTCCGATCTGTTCCACCCGGCCCTGGTTCATGATTACTATGCGATCCGCCATGGCCAAGGCTTCGGTTTGATCGTGCGTGACGAAAATAGTCGTAATATTCAGTTCTTTCTGAAGCCGCCGTATCTCGAATCGCATCTGTTGTCTCAGTTTGAGATCCAGGGCGGACAGCGGTTCGTCCAGAAGGAGTACGGCGGGTTCCACGACCAAGGCGCGCGCCAATGCCACCCGCTGTTTCTGCCCACCGCTGAGCTGATTCGGATACCGATCCCCGTACTCCGACAAATCGATCATGTCGAGATATTGGTGCACCTTATCCCGAATGAGCTTCTTTTTCATTTTCCGCATGGTCAGACCGAAAGCCACATTCTCGAACACGGTCTTATGGGGAAACAGCGCCCAGTTCTGAAATACAGTGGCGGTGTCTCTTTTTTCCGGCGGCAGATGATTGACAGTGTCTCCCTTGATTTTGACAAAACCTTCCGTGGGTGTCTCGAGGCCACCGACGATTCTCAGGGTGGTGGTCTTCCCACAGCCGCTGGGGCCGAGGAGAAATAAAAACTCACCATGCCGTATTTCGATATTGACATTTTTAACAGCTATTACTTCATGGTAGATTTTTGTGAGATGAATCAGTTCTACGTCGATCATATGAAGCAACATCCAGTTGATTGAGGGAAAGGGCCTCAATGGTGTCAATTTTCAAATACCCTTAATAGCCATCGGGCGCCCCAGGAGCAGTCGGCTGTCCTTGAGGCGCATATGGCCGCCTATTGGACGGCTGTCAAAACTTCCTTTTTCCACCGTTCTTCCAGTTCGCCCCACTTGGCGTTCAAAAGATCCCAGTCAAAAAATGTGATTTTCTTGAACTGTTCGTCGGTTGACGGAATAAAGGATTTGATGTCATCGGGGATGACCGTGCGGGCGTTGGATACCCAGGCCCCCTGATTTTTCAAAAAATTGGCCTGGTTTTCCGGAAGGAGGCAGAAATTGATGAATGCCTCTGCCAGGCCCTGATTTTTCGTCCCCTTCATTATGGTCATATAGCCGATCCATGCCACAACGCCTTCCTCCGGCATTAATATTTCGATATTCATGCCTTTACGCTTTTCGGAAAGGGCTCCGCCGGAATAATAGACGCCCATGTCCGCTTCGCCGCTTTTCAGAAGAGAAAAGAATTCCGCTCCCCCCTTGTAAAATTTTTTGACCTTACCGGCCATCTCCGTGCTGAGTTTGAAGCAGGCATTCAGCCCTTCGGGGGAATAAAGCTCCTGGATTCCCGGAGAGTAATCCGAAATAAAAGCTGCGGCGTACAGCCCGTAATAAAAAGTCTGGTCCATGGTCAACCTTCCATTGAGTTCAGGCCGCATCAGGTCTTTCCATCCGGTGGGCTTGAACGCAATTTTTCCAGGGTCGTACACCGGAAGGTACAAACCGCCGTCAAAGGGGACGCCGTATCCCTTCACCCACGCGTCCCGTTTAAGAAGTTCGGGGTAGATATCCCTGGCATTGGGGATGTTTTCTTTTCGGATGGGCATCAATCGCTTGATGTTCATAGCGGCAATGTAGTTCCATCCATCCGCTAAAAATACGTCATAGGGAGGCTTGTCTTCCGGAGACGCCTTGATCTTGGAAATGAATTCAGACCATCCGGGTTGTACGATCACCACCGCACCGCTAGCCTTCATGAACGGCTCCGCGTATGCTTTGGTGAAGTCATTGGCATAGGCGCCGCTCCAGCAGGTCACCGTGAGCTTCTTCCCTTTGAAACGGGTAAGGTCCTCGGACAAGGCCGCGGACGTGGCAATACCGACAATCAGAATTGCCGCCAGAACCGAAAGAAATGTCTTTTTTTTCATGTGCCCCTCCTTTTAGTTTTATAATTCAACATCTGAATCGGTATGCAGGTGCGACTAACGGCCCATACGTTTCGGCATAGTTTTGCAAGCCATCTGCTACAGGCCAACTACGACATCCGCACCATACAGGAACTGCTGGGCCACAGCGATGTTCGGACTACCATGATTTACACCCACACCATCAAAAACCAGACAATCAAGGAAGCTAAAAGTCCTTTGGACTTCTGACCTTTCTAATTTTGAATTGGCGAAATTCCTTTCTTTTATAGAAAACCTGCCTGATATTCGGTGCCTGCTTTTATCTGGAAACAATTTTCCCAGTTGAACTTTTTTTGCACGGCCGGAAATAGTTTTATCGATGTTAATCGGTTGAACCAGAACTTTTCATGAAGTAGACCCCAAGTCAAGGACAATTTTTTCTTAAATTAAGATGCGCTTCTTTTTGTTTTTAAACCGAATTGTTCATGCTGCCTTTTTGGTAACTTCCTTTCCCCAATACACCTCAGCAGGTGTTTTTCCTGAGAACGACTGATGGGGTCGTTCAAAGTTGTAAAACTCAAAATATTATTACGCGTTTCTATCCCTGTGGAATCAGCGACCGAGCGGAAACTGAAATATGGCCTCTTTCGGGCATCCTGTGCTCCCCAAAAGTATTCTTGCCCTTGATAACAAAACGGGCTTTTCTCATAATTCATAAACTGAATAAATACTACCTGTGTGTAAGTCCAATAAAAGCCGGGAAAACAGGGTCATCGGATTACGAGAACCGGACAGGGAGCTGAATACAGAACCCTGTGGGCAACGCTGCCGAGGAACATCCCCTCCAGGCTGGATCGGCCCCTTGTTCCCATGATAATCATATCGCATTTTTCAATGCCGGCGGTTTCTGAAATAACATCTCCCGGAGAACCCTGCAGGATTAGTTCCTCGAATTTCATCCCACTTTTGCTGAACAATTCCCGGTACGGTTCAAGCAGTTGATTCGATTTTTTGACAACTTTGTTTAGAGCCATCTGCAGATAGGGCTCCCCCCGCAGGGTCGAAAAGGGCCTGTGGCTGTGAAGGAGCAGTATTTCACCACCGGTGTGCCGGATCAGTTCCACGCTGTATTCCGCGGCACGCATGGAAGAACCGGATCCATCCACCGGAACCAGAAATTTTTTAAATTCTATCATCATTCCCTCCTTTGCGACGATAATTGCAAAACAGGCATCAAGCCTGTTGCCCGGTAAAAAAACGGCACGTCACAGATCATTCACGCTTTCAACCGCGTACCAGGCACACGGTTTGATCAAAAACAATCAAAACAAGGGCCCATTAAAAGGATCGTGATCAATCGGAAAAAGAGTGGTGATGCATAAAAGCGGAATAAGAGGCGCTCTTGCGATAAAGTCCCAAAAGAGCTGCGGATGAGAAAGCAGGCAGGCAGAATTTTCAACAATCTTGACTGATATCAGCTAGCCTATATACTAAAAATAAGAACCCGGCTCAAAAATGTCAAGCAACCCGTCAGGCAGGGCCTGCGGAGAGAGGGCAGAGGGTGGAAGTCGGAAGACAGAGGTCAGAAGACAGAGGTCAGAAGACAGAGGTCAGAAATCAGAGATCGGAGGGCAGAGGTCAGGAACTGGGGAACAGAAAAAATAAGATTACCCCTTCAGCATATCTTCAGAGTGTTCATTTTGCCCAGGCAAACGATCCTGATTAAATTTCCTGTTGTGGGAAGGGAATGGTAATACCGGCTTGACTTTGGATTCCGCACGTTTCATGGCGCTGATGAGCCGGGAATATTGTCTCTTCGTGCCCTCCAGTTTTGTACGAAATGATTTGGGTGCGGCTCTTTTGCGACATCGCCTGACAACAATTTCCAGTAGTCAT
>CAYQNS010000212.1:0-6298 GCA_964418755.1 uncultured Desulfobacteraceae bacterium | reverse complement strand
TGAGTGCGGCTTTAGGTGCAAGTGCGATGATTCCGGCAGGCATGCCGGGCTCCAAGGCTCATGCTGCCGTGCCTAAAAAAGGGGGGCGGTTAAGAATCGGAATTCAGGGCGGTTCCACCGCCGACTCCATGGATCCGGCCCTGTTCAATGATGTGTACCAGCAGATGACCTCAATGGGATTTCTACGAAATACACTGGTTGAAATCGACCATAAAGGCAATGCCATACCCGATCTGGCCGAAAGCTGGGAGGCGGAACCGGGTGCCGGGGTTTGGGTGTTTAACCTGCGCAAGGGGGCCGAATTCCACAACGGAAAAACCGTGGATGCAGATGATGTTATCTTTTCCATAAAGCACCATCTGGACCCCAAACTGGCGTCTCAGATCAGAACGCTGGTGAAACCAATCAAAGCGTTCAGAAAAGACGGGCCCAACCGGGTTATTTTTGAACTGGAAGGCCCTAACGCTGATTTTCCTTATATCCTGGCAGATACCCGTGCACCAATCGTGCCCGCCGGAACGACCGATTTTGGAGACGTCATGGGGACCGGCGGCTATCAGATCGAAAGCTATGAGCCTGGGGTGCGTACCCTGGCAAAGAGATTCCCCAACTATTTTAAAACCGATAGGGCCCATTTTGACGAAATAGAAGTCCTGATCATGCCCGATGTCAACGCCCGTACCGTGGCTCTGAAAACCGGCCAGGTCGATGTCATCAACCGGCCGGACCGTAAAACCGCACACCTGCTGGGCCGGATGCCGAATCTGCAGTTAATCAACGTGCCCGGCGGTCTTCTGTATACATTCCCCATGCTTTGCGACACGCCGCCTTTTGATAATGTTGATGTGCGGCAGGCGCTGAAGTATTCGGTAGATCGAAAGGAACTTTTGAAAATAGTGTTACGGGGCTACGGCGTCTTGGGGAACGATCATCCCATTGCCCCCACCGTAAAATACAGTGCCTCTGACCTGCCCCAGCGTGAGTTTGATCCAGATAAGGCCCGGTTCCATTTGAAAAAAGCCGGTATGGAGGGGCATCATTTTAAACTGCACGCCTCCGATGCGGCCTTTGCCGGTGCAGTGGACGCGGCTGTTTTATGGCAAGGCCATGCCAAACAGGCGGGCATAAACATCCAAGTGGTCAGGGAACCCGTTGATGGATACTGGAATGACGTCTGGAATAAAAAACCATTTAGCGCCTGTTTCTGGAATGCCCGCACTACCGCCGACTGGATGTTTACCATGGCTTACGCGGCAGATGCCGCCGCCAATGATATGCACTGGAAACATGAACGATTTAACAAGCTGCTGGTTGAAGCCCGCGGTGAACTCAACGAACCAAAGCGCGCTGCAATGTACCACGACATGCAAGAGATCGTCAGCAACGAAGGCGGCGTTGTGATTCCCATGATCGCCAACATGGTCGATGCGGCCAGCAGTAAACTTAAATTCGAAAATCCTGCAGGTAACCAGGAGTTGGACGGCATGAGAATATGTGAACGCTGGTGGTTTGCATAATCATTATTGAGTTTCCCCCTCGCCCATTTCTTGGTCAGAACGCAGGGCGAGGGGGTGTCGCCGGCTTTTGTTTTTCCCCGTGCACAAAAATAACCGTTCAATCGAGATTCAGGTGTTTCAGCTTAACTGTTATGTGCTGGAGGATGTCTCAAACAATATTGATTCATAGCTGTTTTGAGTGGAGTTGTGTTCGGGGTTTTGCCCGTTCAAAGCAGTGAAGCGCCAAAATATTGTTTTACCTGATCAATCGATAAATGAAGATGGAGAAATAGAGAAGAAATGGCGCAAATGACGCACCGGGAGCGAGTGCTTGCCGCTCTCAATCATCAGGAAACCGACCGGCCCCCCGTTGATTTCGGGGGAACCCTGGCTACTTCCATCGTCCCTTACACCTACGACCGGTTGAAAAAACACCTGGGGGAGGACCATGAAACCGTTATGGGTTGGAAACGCCAGCAGCTGGTGTTTCCCCATGAATCAATTTTAAAACGCTTTGATGTGGACACGCGGCCACTCAAACTGGGCGACTATGTGGGCGGAAAGGCCCGGCAACTGTCCGCCCACACGATGGTCGACAACTGGGGAACCACATGGAACAAGGAGGCCACGGGGCATTATATGGCGGTCGCCGGTCCATTTTTTGACACAGAGCCGGATACCGGACTGATCGAGGCGTTTCACTGGCTGAATCCGGACAATCCCGGTTTTTATCAGGGCTTGAAGGAACGGGCCGAAGCCCTGCACAACAACACCGATTATGCCGTTATTTTGGATATGGGCATCGGGATCGTCACGCGGGCTCAGTTTGTCCGGGGATTTATGGATTTTTTGCTGGACATGACCAACACCCCCGAATTTGCCGAGGCCCTTTTGAACCGGCTGGGTGATATCTGGATCAAAATCGCCCGGAATGCGCTCAAACGGGTCGGTCATCTTGTGGATGTGGTTTTCTGGGGGGATGATTACGGCATGCAGCAGGCCCCCATGTTCCGGCCGCAGCAATTTTCCGATTATGTCAAACCGGTGAATCAGCAGATGGTGGCGGCTGTTAAGGAACTGACCGATGCCAAGCTCCTGCAGCACAGTTGCGGCTGTGTTTACCCGATGATCGAGGAGATGATCGAGATGGGTATCGATGCCCTGAACCCCATACAGGTGCTTGCAAAAAATATGCAGCCGAAAAAGCTGAAAGCGGAGTTCGGCGACCGGCTGGCCTTTTGGGGTGCCATCGACACCCAGGATGTTCTGCCGTTCAAGACACCGGAAGAGGTTCGTGAAAATGTCCGTCAGATTATTGAGACGTTGAGCGTCAACGGCGGGTATGTGCTGGCGACGACGCATAATCTGCAGGACGATGTGCCGCCTGAGAATATTGTCGCCATGTTTGATGCCTGTCTTACTTATAACAAATAGTTCCCGACAAAAATAATGACTTTTTGTTTAGGAAAAAGACTATGATTCAACAGGATCATCTGCTGAAAGTTGCGGATACCCGCACACTGCAACAAATCCATACCCAAACGCTGCGACTTCTGGCCGAGACCGGCGTTGTATTTGACTCCGAGGAGATCGTTGCACGCTTCAAGAAAAAAGGTGAAAAGGTTTCCGGCAAAAGGGTGTATCTTTCCGAAGGTATGATCACGAAAGCCCTTGAGACCTGCCCCAAAAGCTTTACCATGACGGGCCGCAACGGCATCGCCCCGGTGTTCATCGGAGATGGCCAGCCGTCAACCGTGGTGTCACCGGGGAACGGGACCCTGTTTATTCAGGACCTTTTCGGGCAGCGGCGGCGGGCCACCCTGGAAGATTTTGACAATATCACCCGACTCTGCGAAAACAGCGCCAATGTCAATCTGGTCGGCTCGATTCCCGTGGACCCCTGCGATGTGACGGAAAGATCCAAGCCCGCCCGCCTGGTGCACCATTTAATGCAGCACAGCAACAAGCCTTTGATCGGTCAGGCAGCCACATGTCAGGAGGCTCGGGAAGTCTTTGACATTATCGAAATCGCTATTGGCCAAAAAGGGTTTCTGGATGACCATGTTGCCATATCGTACAGCGTCAACCCGGCCAGTCCTCTTTGTTTTGAGCCGCTTACCTGCGAAACGATACTTGCCTACGCCCAAAAAAAACAGTCTCTTTTTATCCTGCCGGGCATCCTGCCGGGGCTGACCGGCCCGCTGGATGTCATGGGTCTGGTGGTGCTGTCCAATGCTGAAATCCTGGCGGCTCTGGCCTGCATCCAGATGATTAATCCCGGCACTCCGGTGGTCTATACAGCCGGGACTTTCATGGTCAATATGAAAAATTTCTACGCGGTCACCGGTTCTCCCCAGGCCGCGCTGGTCAATATCGCCGGCATCCAGATGGCCCGGGAGGTCTACAAGATCCCGTCTCGAACCATGGCCGGACTGACCGATGCCAAACGGGTGGATTATCAGGCGGGTGCGGAAACCATGCAGAACCTGACATTGTATACAGCGGCGGGCGTTCATATAATCAACGAGTGTCTGGGGGTGATGGACTCCATTACCACCACATCGTATGAAAAGTGGATTCTGGATGATGAGCTGCTCGATCGGCTGCAGTGCTTCTCAATAGGCTTTGGCCAGATGCGCATCGATAATTCGCTTGACGTCATACAGGAGATCGGACCCGGGGGAAACTACCTGCAGCACGAAACCACGATGCAGAACTATCGAAGCATTTATATGCCAGCCGTTTCGGACTGGAACCCCTATGATATTTGGGAGAAAAAGGGAAAACCGGATCTTTTGGAAAAAGCCGGAGATAAATGCCGGATGATTCTGGAGCAACGAAGTGAAACAGTGCTTTTGCCGGAAGTGGACCGCGAGATAGCCCTTTATCTGGATCAAGCCCGATAATCGAGGGCGTTAAAAATTTATCATTATTTTTACAACATTTATACGTCTCTGACAATCAAATACATTTTGATTTAAGATGCTGAAAAAATTCATATATTTCCAAATGGAGGATAAACAAATTGTCAGATAAAAAAAGTTTAAAAGCAATCGCAACACCCGATGCACCGTCCGCCATCGGCCCCTATTCCCAGGGGGTTGCTAGTGGAGAGCTACTTTTCATATCAGGGCAGCTCCCGCTTGATCCTGAAACCGGTGAGTTCGTATCAGGCGGCATCAAGGAGATGACCCACCGGGTGATCAAAAACACCCGGGCCATTGCCCGGGCCGCCGGAACCGATTTGAACCGGACAGTCAAGACTACTATTTTTTTAACTGATCTGGCCAATTTTACAGCCGTTAACCAGGTCTATGCGCAATACTTTACCCAAACCCTGCCGGCCCGGGCCGTTGTCCAGGTGGCGGCGCTGCCCAAGGGCGGCGAGATTGAGATGGAATCCATCGTACAATTATAAACAGAACTATAAAGATTAAGGAGAGACCCATGAATTTAGCACGTATTCCACGCAGACGATACACGGAAGGGTATACACCCATTGAAAAAGTGCCGGCCTTTTCAAAAGCGCTGGGCGGACCCGAAATTTACATTAAAAGAGATGATCTTCTGGGCTTGACCTCAGGTGGCAACAAGACCCGGAAACTTGAGTTCCTGGTGGCCGATGCCTTGGAACAGGGCGCCGATACCCTGATTACCTGCGGTGCGGTTCAGTCCAACCATTGTCGTTTGACCCTTGCCGCTGCGGTCAAGGAAGGCCTCAAATGCCACCTTGTTTTAGAAGAGCGGGTGGCCGGTTCCTACAACCCCGAAGCCAGCGGCAACAACTTTTTGTACCGCCTGCTGGGTGTGGAAAAGATTACCGTAGTGCCCGGTGGTTCGGACATGATGGCCGAGATGCAGAAAGTTGCTGAAGAACTTTCCACCAAAGGACGCAAAGGGTACGTGATTCCCGGCGGCGGTTCCACCCCCATTGGTGCGACCGGGTATGTCTCCTGTGCCGAGGAGATCCTGACCCAGTTGTTTGAGACAGGCCTCAAGATCGACCGGGTGGTCTGCGCCAGCGGCAGCACCGGCACTCACGCCGGCCTGGTGACCGGTTTGTGCGGGAACAACGCCAACATGCCTGTTGTCGGCATCAACGTCAGCCGGACCAAAGAGGACCAGGAACCCATGGTCTATGACCTGGTACAGAGAACTGCAAAATTCCTGGGTGTCGAGACGGATATTCCCAAGGATGCCGTGGAGTGCTTTGGCGATTATGTCGGCCCGGGCTACTCTCTGCCGACGGCGGGAATGGCGGAAGCGGTTCGTCTTCTGGCCCGGACCGAGGGCATTCTGTTGGATCCGGTCTACACCGGCAAGGCCATGGCGGGTTTGATCGACCTGGTGCGCAAGGGTTATTTCAAGAAAGAAGAAAAAATCCTGTTTGTGCATACCGGCGGATCACCTGCCCTGTATGCCTATATGAAGGATATCCTGGAAGGATAACGGCGCCGATGTTCCCGGCCGCCCTCCGGCAAGATTTTTGTCCCGGGCAGATCGAAAATAATTTCAATCGATAAACGGCAGATCGTACAGGGATAATTTGCATTAGACGTGTGCATTTGCAGAGGAAAAAGAGTTGGAATTTAAACAATGGGGAGGAAAAAAAATGAGCACATATCTGAAAAAAGCGGAAAAAACACCAGAGACAGATGAACGTGAAACTCAACAAATTGTCGAAGGCATTCTGAAAGACGTCCGGGAAAATGGTGAGGACGCGTATCTTCGCCATTACGGTGCAAAGTTTAAGAACTGGTCCGGCAAAATAATTTTGACAAAAGAGGAACTCGAAAAGCAGG
>CAYQNS010000211.1:0-6302 GCA_964418755.1 uncultured Desulfobacteraceae bacterium | reverse complement strand
CGGCCGGTCATCTGATGCAGCTCCGTGGCGGATAGCGACATGAATTCACGGCCGTTGAATCGGTCGGAGTTTAAAAAAACAATGGTCCGGGCCGGGAAGTTGACACCGGCAGCCACCGTGGAGGTAGCAAAAACCGCATCCAGCAGGCCTTCGCTCATCAACGTTTCAAGGATCAATTTCCAGGCAGGCAATTGCCCGCTGTGATGTGCCCCTACAGCCTGGTGTTCCAGCAACGACCGCTGCAGGTGATGGGCCACATGGGGGCTTTCAGCCACCAGTTGTGCTATTTTGCGACTGCGTTTTTCGGCAATGTCCGAATCTATAGAATGATTGCCGTTGCAGAGTTCTATGGCGCCGTCGCAGTCGGCCCGGGATTTGAGAAAAAAAATGGCCGGCAGCAGGTTGTACTTCTTCAAAACCCGCAGGATCTCCCCGAAAGGGGGCAAGCGGTAGGGCGGACTGAGTTGCGGGGGGTGCTTTTTGTTGATATGGGCGCTGACTTTTTTGTAAATTTTCTTTTTTCCGTTTTTGTTGTCACCGGCGGATATCAACAGCGGGTAAAGGGTCCCGGAGGGATGGAAAAAAAGCGGATACAGAGGGACCGGTCGTTGTGTTTCCACAATCACGGTGCAGGTCTTGCCGCGAATCGATTCAAGCCAGGCGGCAATCTGGCCGGCATTGCCAATGGTCGCCGAAAGCAGCAGCAGAGGAATACGGTGGGGCAGATATATCATGATCTCTTCCCATACCACCCCGCGCTCCTCATCACCCAGAAAGTGAGCCTCGTCCAAAACCACACAGTCGGCAGCCAGGGTCAGGCCCTGGTGCATGGCATCGTAGAGCTGGTTGCGCAGAATTTCGGTGGTACCCACAATGATCGGCGCATCCGGGTTTTGCTTGCGGTCGCCGGTCAGGATGCCTACATTCCGTGCGCCGAAAATATCTGAAAACTCTTCATACTTGGCATTGGACAGTGCCTTTAAGGGGGTTGCATACCATGCCCGTCCCTGTCTATCCAGGATCTCTTCAATGGCCTTTCGCGCGATCCAGGTCTTTCCGGAACCTGTGGGGACACTTACCAGGCAGTCGCCCTTTTGAATGGCTTTCACTGCCTCTATCTGAAACGGATCCGGTGTAAACGGTGTCTGTTCCGGCACGCCGATGGTTGCAAATACTTTCTTCAGCCGCGCATCCGATCCGGGACTGATTTTCAGACGGGCCGGTTTTTTTCTGGAACGCCGCCGGGCCGGACCGCGATATTTTCGATGCGTTTCAATCATAGTTTTTCAACCATTTGCCGAATGATTGCCTTTGCCGAAGAATCCACCTCAAAGGGCGAAATCCCGTTAAGATCCGCCTCGATCAGGGTGTCCTGATAGGGAACGAATCCTAAAAATTCAAAATCCGCCAAATTTGATGTAAGAAACGCTTCGTCCCCGGGGTTTCGAATCTTATTGCCCACAATGGCGATATCGGTGAGGCCGATTTCAGCAGCCAGCCGTTTGATGTTTTCCGCCGTATCCAGGCTGCGACGGCCGGGTTCCACCACTACAATCAACTTGTCAACGGCCCGGGCCGTACCCCTGCCCAGATGTTCGATGCCGGCTTCCATGTCCATGATCACCATTTCATCCCGGCAGAGCACGATATGGGAGACAAGGGCCTTTAACAGCGTGCTTTCCGGGCAGATGCATCCGGCGCCGCCATTTTTGACACCGCCCAGACGCATGAACTTGATATTACCGAGTTTTGCTGATAATGCATCAGGCAGATCATCCACCTTGGGGTTGAGCTTGAAAAAACCGCCAATAGTGCCGGGCTGGGCTTCGGTCCTTTCGAAAATCAGTTCCTTCATTTCAGCGATGGGGATAATCTTATCGGCCTCTTCAATACCAAGTGCCGCGGCCAGATTAGCGTCCGGATCCGCGTCAATGGCCAGAACGGATTTTCCCTGTTCATCCAGGATGCGTGCCAGCAGAGCAGCAAAAGTTGTCTTGCCTACACCGCCTTTGCCGCTTATTGCAATTTTCATATGAATTCCTTTCATTATTTGTTTCCTGCAGTATAACACAAAATCCCGACGGGGCAAGGGGATTGGCATCCAATCCGATATATGCTACTTTGTAATCGTTGTCGGTTCACAGTTCACAGTTTTTCCAATCAACTATGCAACAATTGACTTTGCTCATCATTGCGGCTACTTTTTTTTACTCCTCACCCTGATTGTAATAAGAGCTTGAGTTTTCGAAAACTCAAGTAAGAGCAGAGTTACGATTAAGAGAAAACTGTTTAATCGGCCGAAATTTTTGAACGAGGCCCAACGATTGAAGTGTTTTGGATATTAATTTCAATTTTTTCAACCGTGAACCGATAACTGTCAACCATGAACGGTTACCATTTTTTAATGTCGAACAAGGAATAATAAATGTCGAAAGAATTAAACAAACATAAACCTGAAATTCTGGCACCGGCAGGCAGCCGGGCGTCATTCCTGGCGGCCCTGGCGGCCGGGGCGGATGCTGTTTATTGCGGGTTGAAATCTTTTTCCGCCCGCATGGAGGCGAAAAATTTCAAGACAGAAGAACTGGCAGCCCTGACCGCACTGGCCCACGAACAGGGTGCCAGGGTCTATGTCACTATCAACTCCATACTGAAACCCGATGATCTGGAGCCGGTGGGCCGGATATTGACCACCCTGGAGCGTGATGTGCATCCGGATGCCCTGATTGTTCAGGACATGGCCATGGTGAAACTGGCCCGCCAGGCCGATTTTTCCGGTGAACTGCATCTGTCGACCCTGGCAAATGCCGGTTTTCCTGCGGCATTGGAAACCATTCGTGCCGACCTGGAGGTGGACCGGGTTGTTCTGCCCCGAGAACTGAATGTAGATGAAATCAAAGACATGGCCCGGGCCTGCCCAAAGGATCTCAAACTGGAAACGTTTATCCACGGGGCCCTCTGCTACGGGGTGTCGGGCCGGTGTTACTGGAGCAGTTACTACGGCGGGAAAAGCGGGCTCCGGGGACGGTGCGTACAGCCCTGCCGAAGGCTTTACAGCCAGGATAAAAAATCAGCCCGCTTTTTTTCCTGTCAGGATTTAAGCATCGATGTCCTGGTCAAGGTACTTTTATCCATTCCGGAAGTCACCACCTGGAAAATAGAGGGCCGAAAAAAAGGTCCCCACTATGTCTTCTACACGGTCAAGGCCTACCAGATGCTGCGGGACCAGGGTAAAGATCCCAAGGTTAAAAAAAATGCGCTGGCCATGCTGGAACGGGCTTTGGGCCGCAATACCACGCATTATAATTTTTTAACCCAGCGCATACAAAGCCCCGTCAACACGTCCGGGCATACCGGTTCCGGTCTGCTGATGGGAAAAGTTCAGGGCACCCGGGCCAACCCCTGGTTTGTCGCCAGGGAGGAACTGCTGACAGGGGATGTACTGCGGATCGGTTATGAAGACCAGAAATGGCATGCCGTGCACCGCGTAAGCAGATATGTCCCTAAAAAAGGACATCTTCATCTGAAAATTTCTTCCGGGAAAAACAGCCCCCAGGGGGCACCGGTTTTTCTGACCGACCGTCGTGAAAAGGTCCTGGTGGAAATGATAGACAACCTGGAAGCACAACTTGAAAAAAAAATGACCGGGGCCCAGGCAAGGCCGGATTTCAGGATCAACTTGCCCCGACGGTTTTCCAGACGAATAAAAACTCTTGAAATGAATTTGTTCCGGAATACGGAAAAAAGCAAGTCTTCCCGCGGCGTAACCGGGCTCTGGCTCTCTGCGGAATCCATTGAAAATATAAAAAAAAACAGGGCGGCCAACTGCTGGTGGTGGCTGCCGCCGGTCATATGGCCCCAGGATGAAGAGGACTTCAGGGACCAGGTAAATTCAGTTTTGAAACAGGGCGCTGGGAATTTTGTTCTGAATGCACCCTGGCAGATGGCCTTTTTCCCGCCCACTGAAAAGCTCAATCTCTGGGCAGGGCCATTTTGTAATATTGCCAATCCCTTGGGGATCGCCGTTATGGCTGAGATGGGCTTTAGCGGCGTCATTGTCAGCCCCGAACTGGGCAGTGAGGATTACCAGTACCTTCCCCAGAACTCTCCCCTGCCCCTGGGAATCGTTATCGCCGGAAACTGGCCCCTGTGCATATCACGGGTACTGGCCGATAACCTGAAACCCCAGGTTGCCTTTGCCAGCCCCCGGGGGGAGGAGTCATGGGTACAGAAATACGGCTCAAACTACTGGGTCTATCCCAACTGGCGACTGGACCTGAGTGCCCAGAGAAAAACCCTTGAAAAGGCCGGGTATCGCCTTTTTGTTGATATTGATAATCCATTGCCGCCCCAGGTCTCCCTGAAAAAAAGACCGGGCCTGTGGAACTGGAATATCGGCCTGGCCTGAAACCGGGGAAAGGGCGCGGTATATTTATTTTTTCTCCAATCCGGTTTTCAGTTTTTTTTCCAGTTCGGCAAACAGATCTTTCTGTTTTTGAGCTTGTTCCGATTGGAAGGATTTGACTTTTTTGTCGATGTCCTCGCGATTGCTTTGGAACCTTGCCAGCTCCTTTTCAAGTCGGCTGTCCTGCTCCCCTCTGGAAATTTCCTCCAGTTTGAGATGGTCTTTGATAAACAGTCTGATGCCGAAAGCACTTTCAATGTTGTTTAAAATTCCCATTTTCCGAAGCTGTCGACAGATAAAATTGCCCTGCTCCGGGGAAAAGGACAAAAACCGACAGATAGCGTCCACCGTGGGCTCGTTTAATTTTTGATGTTCTATAATACGAATGGTCGCGACCACAAGATGGGCATTGCTGTAAAAATCTTTTTGCTGCATTTTTTTCTTTTCCTGATTAATTCGGATTCCCGAGTTCACGCCTTGACATGCACATGTATTCAGAGTAACATTTTCAAAAATTTTGTCAAGTTGCCGGTCGCCGCATGCGTATTTTTTCGTCATAAGGCACTGCCGGTTTAACCGAATCACGGCTCGGGGAAAATTAAGATATATTTTGTCCGGCACTACGCTAGATATAATCAACAGGGGGTAATATGACGGAGATAATAGAAATACAGGCCAGAGAAATTCTGGATTCAAGAGGAAATCCAACAGTTGAAGCGGATGTAACGCTTGCATGCGGGGCTGTGGGTCGCGCTGCCGTACCTTCCGGGGCTTCCACGGGAACGCGTGAGGCCCTGGAGCTTCGCAACCGGGAGGATAAACAATTTGGCGGTAAAAGCGTCGCCAAAGCCGTTGAAAACGTACGCAGTATTATTGCACCGGCTCTGCGCGGTATGGATGCCGGCGACCAGGTGGCCCTTGACCATAATATGATCGAACTCGACGGTACGCCCAATAAAGCAAAACTCGGGGCCAACGCTATCCTTGGGGTTTCCATGGCCGCTGCCAGAGCCACGGCCCTGGCTTATGGAATGCCGCTCTATCGATATCTGGGGGGGATCAATGCCCGCTGTCTGCCTGTGCCCATGATGAACATCATCAATGGCGGTGCTCATGCAGCCAACAACCTTGATATTCAGGAATTCATGATTGTTCCCATCGGCGCCAAAAATATTGCACAGGCGGTTCGTATGGGGGCTGAAACATTTCACAGCCTGAAAAATATTCTGAAAAAAAAGGGTCTTTCCACCGCTGTGGGCGATGAAGGCGGCTTTGCACCGAATTTTGGTTCCACCCATGAGGCCCTTACGTTGATCAATACCGCCATCACCGAAGCGGGTTACACCCCCGGGCTGGACATCGGCCTGGCCCTGGATGCCGCTGCATCTGAATTTTACCGTGATGGAAAATATCAGTTAAAATCCGAAGGCAAAGAGATGACTGCGGAGGAATTGATCGATTACTATGAAGAGTTGATCGACAGATACCCGATTCTTTCCATTGAAGACGGTCTGGCCGAGCAGGACTGGGACGGCTGGGAGATCATGACGGACCAGCTTGGAAGTACCATCCAGATCGTGGGTGATGATATTTTTGTAACCAATCCTGAGATCTTTAAAAAGGGTATTGACCGCGGGATCGCCGACTCGATCCTTATCAAACTCAATCAGATCGGTACCTTGACCGAGACCCTGGACACCATCGATATGGCCAACCAGGCGGGATATACCACTGTTGTCTCACACCGCTCCGGCGAAACCGAAGATACCTTCATTGCCGATCTGGTGGTGGGGATTAATGGCGGCCAGATTAAAACCGGCTCCCTGTCACGTTCCGATCGTGTGGCCAAATACAACCAGTTGATCCGAATCGAAGAAGAACTCGGGGCCGCGGCTAC
>CAYQNS010000210.1:4117-6306 GCA_964418755.1 uncultured Desulfobacteraceae bacterium | reverse complement strand
TCAGGGTGACCGTCTCGCTGCCCCGCTCCATAACAAGAGTGGCATCGGCATAGAAAAAATCAAAGGCTTTAAGTTTGACGCGGCCGGAGGCGGCAATGGAGCTTCCAGTGGTCCCGACCATATCGAGGATAGCGGTGTCGGCACGGCCGATGGTAATCCCGAGATCGTGGCTGGTTTTCACAAAATCGACGGTTGATTTGTCTGTGGCCGCGACATTGATATCGACAGCGAGATCATTGCCTTCAGCGGTGATACCGGGAATACCTTCGAAGGCAGCAGCCCCGGCATAGGCCTTAAGAGCCGTCCAGGTTCGCCCGCTGACGGTTTGTTCCTTAAAGAGAACCAGTTGAAAATCGACACTTTCCAGTTTCAGCCCCACGTCACCGACACCGGCAAAAGCGTTGAGATCGCCGGCACCAAAAGCGAACATGTCAGTCGTCACCGTGCCGCCGCTACTCAGAACAACCTGCTGTGTCGACATCTCGAGGGTGAAAAGTCCGTTGACCACAAAGAAGTCGCTGACCTTCAAATCGAAGATGGCGCTGGCCTGCAGAAGCTCCCCGGCGCTGCCCGCCATGTCGAGAACGACGGTGCTCTCCGAGCCAAAGGAAAGACCCAGATCGGTGGTTGTTTTGGCAAAATCGACAACGGTCCCATCAGTGGATTTCAGGTTCAGGGCCACATCGACCTGGTTGGCCGAAATCGTAAGATCGTCGCCAAGGCCGAGAACATCGACCGCGCCGGCCTCAGCCTGCACAGCGGTCCAGCTCTGCTGCCCGGTCATATCGTTCATAAGAGCCAGGGTGAAACTGACATCAGAGAGGGACAGGCCGGCCGCATCAGCGCTGCCGCCGTCAACACCGACAAAGGCATCGATACCTCCGCCGGAGATGGTCAGCACCTTGACGGCTCGCTCTGAAGTCAAGGCCCCGTTGGTCACCTTGACGCTGGTGGTGGACTTCTCAAGCCCGATGACCCCGTCGAACATGACATAATCACCGATATGGATGGTGACATCGGCTTCGACTTTGATCAGTTCACCGCGATTCCCGTCGATGCCGAATTCGACTTCGTGGGTCGTGCCGCTGTTGTCAACGCCCGTAACCACCTTGACGGCACCGCCGGCGGTTTGCATCGCCTTAAAATCGATAACGGTATTGTCGGCAGCCTTTTTATTGACCAGAATGTCCGCACTGCTTACGCCTAGGGCAATGCCCGGGATCCCGACGATTTCCGCAGTGCCGATATTCGAATCGACGGCTGTCCACTTTCTGCCGCTCGCACTGTCGGTAAAGGTCACAAGGGCGAGATCGACGTCGGTGAAGCGCAACCCAAAGTCTTCGCTTCCGTCGTCGGCTTCGCCGGCATAACCGGCCAGGGCATCGACACCGGCCATCCCGAAAGCGAAAACCTTCGTATCCACTGTTGTAGCGTTGGACAGGGTCACAGTGCGGGTCGATTTTTCAAAACCAAAACCACCGCGAACAGAAACGGCATCGAAAAGGTTGATATCGGCGTTGCCGTAAACCTGCAGCAAGTCGCCTTTTTGACCGTCGACGGTAAATGTGACCGTCTGAACTACCCCGGCGCTATTGACCCCCGTAATAGGAGCAAAAGCGGAATCCGCCGTCTGCATCGCCTTGAAATCGATCACCGTGTTGTCGGCGGCCTGCTTGTTCATGACGATATGGGTGTTATCCACCGCCAGCGTCACATCGGGTATCCCGACAAAAGCCGCACCACCGATATTCGACTCAACCGCGGTCCACTTGCGTTTCGCTCCGGTTGTTTCATTGAAAGAGGCCAAAGCAAAGTCGACATTGGTGAAGCGCAGGCCGATATCGTCGCTGTCACCGGCATCTCCCTGATACCCGGCAAAGGCAGTGACGTCCGCCATACCGAACACAAGCACATTCGTTTCAGAGGTGGCTTCGTTAGACAAGGTCACCGTTTGGCTTGATTTTTCGAAGGCAAAACCGCCCTCGACGGTTACGAAATCAAAGAGGTTGATCTCCGCACGCCCGTAGACCTGCAGCAGGTCGCCTTTTTGTCCATCGACTGTAAATGTGACCGTCTGAACTTCCCCGGTGATATTGACCCCTGCGATGGCCTCAAAAACGGAATCCGCCGTCTCCATCGCCTTGAAATCGATCACCGTGTTGTCGGCGGCCTGCTTGTTCATGACGATA
>CAYQNS010000210.1:0-4017 GCA_964418755.1 uncultured Desulfobacteraceae bacterium | reverse complement strand
TTCGAAGGCAAAACCGCCCTCGACGGTTACGAAATCAAAGAGGTTGATCTCCGCATGCCCGTAAACCTGCAGCAGATCACCCTTCTGACCGTCGGTCTCGAAGGTAACCGTCTGCACCTCACCGGCACCATTCACGCCCGTGGTGGCAACAAAGGCATCACCGGCGGCCTGCATTGCCTTGAAGTCGACGAGTGTGGTATCGGCGGCCTGCTTGTTCATAATGATGTGGGTATCGCTCACCGCCAGGGTCACATCGGGGATTCCTACGAATTCCGCGCCGCCGATGATCGAATCGATCGCCGTCCATTTGCGCAGCACATAACCCTCCGGATCAAGACCCGTAGGTTTCTCCCCAAGCAAGGCAAGCGCAAAATCCACGTTGGAAAGGCTCAAACCGATCGCGTCGCTCGCCAGCGTACCGTCGCTCTCATAAGCGCCGTTGATGCCCGCAAAGGCATCGACATCATTACCGCCAATGGTCAATAAATCCACATCAACCCTGTCCCCGGAATCCAAAGTGACCTGGTCCGTGGATTTTTCCAGAGCAAACCCGCCCTGCACCTTAAAAAAATCCGAAACAGATATTTCAACCAGTCCTTGTGCACCGGCAATCTCGCCCCGGGAACCGGAAAAATCGAATTCCACCCCACGCCCATCAGGGAGATTGAGAACCACATCGCTCGAATCATAATCAATGACCGTGCTGTTGGCGTTACCGTCGGCATCAGTGCCCGTGCCCAGGTTTAAACCCACAAAAAATTCTTCAACGGAAAGCTGCAGTTCATCACCGCCCTGAAAGGCCGCCGTGCCGCCAAGGGTCTGCAGGGAAAGCCAGGACCGACCATCAAGGGTTGCACCGCCGTCTTGGTGGACATCAAAGATACCTATGGCAAAATCAATATCCTCCAGCAGCAGTCCCACTGCATCGTCTCCACCATCACCAATACCGAAAAATCCATCTACACCGACGCCGGAAATGCTCAAAAGATCCACGTTTACACTGGTGTCGTTGGACAGATCGACCAGGCCGTAATCATCAAGGGAAAAATTAAACTCCCCGCTGACGCTGAAAGCATCGGCCACACCCAGAGAAACCGAAGTCGTCAGTGAAGCATCGACATCTAAAAAATAATCATAATTAAACCATTCACCGATATCGTTGTTCTCCATGTCACTTAGACCAAGGAGAGAAAAATCGGCGCCGGGAATTATTTCCCTGACCACCAGCAGGAGCGCCCCGTCCTGCTGGTCGATATCAAAATAAAGGTTCCCGTTACCAAATCCGAACAAACCGGTACCCAAATCGAACTGCCCGGAAACAAAATCATAGGTCATGATTTCAAAGGTATCACCGGCTTCGGGCGTAAAACCGTCGAGCAGGTGTATCTCCAGGGTACCGTCCAGCTCTGCCGAACCGGCCACATGGATCTGATCATACTCACCTGTTTCGGTTCCGCCGATTTCGATAACCAGGGTGCCGTCGGAAGACTGGGAGAAAGTATCCGCATATATGATGCCCGGAGAATGCCCGGGACTGACCACACCGGAGTTGATGATATCTCCGGAAACCGTTCCGCTGCCCCGCAGGACATCATCCTCTTCGACAACCAGATCCGCACCAAACAAATCCTCGGGCGACAAATCAAATACCGTTCCAAGATCGAATTTTTCATCAGCGTCAGCATAAACAACCTGGGCACCCGAGCTGCCGCCGGACGCAACAATGCCACCACCGACGGGGCCGTCAAGCAGGTCTGAAGCATTCTGTGAAGTGACATTCAGATCAAACTGACCGCTGCTTTGCGCGGATAGCAACTGATCACCGGCAGACATCACCTGATGGATTTCAGGTTTTCCAGGGTCCAACAGGTCCGGTGCAATGGCCTGCATTGCGCCGATCATGGGATCTCCGGAAAGCAAAAGTCTGGGTTCCAGCGCTTCAAGCTCAAAACTGTTATCTGATCTCGGTATTTTCATATTGACACCTTCTGAAATAAATTAGCAACTGATCCGATCTATAAAATCTGCCTGCCCCGTGAAATACGCTTTAAAACAAACGCTGCGTATTTCACAGGGGTGAATTAAAAGCGACGGCCTGCTTTAATTCAAACCACGTTAAATGATGGCGTAAATTATTCTACCACTGCATCCGCATCATCAATGGACGGAGCTGGCTGCACCATGCTCTTGTTGCGCAATTTGACCAGGCGTTCGACCTGGGTTAGAGAGGCCAGGTGACAATAAATCATGGGCAGAATCTTGCGTTTACGCAGATCCAGAAACACCTCATCGGACAGGTTGTCCAGCCGCTGTTCATTTATGGCATACGCCCCTGTGATGTTCTGAAGAGAATCTTCCTGACGGACCTTCATATTCAAGGGTACAAACATGTTCTTTTCTTTGAACTCCCTGCAGAACTGCTGGGTCAACTGCTCCATCTGCTGCAACCCGGCCAGGTATTTCTTGACATTTTCCAGAACCTGACTCGGCTCTCCCTCATCGTCAAACATGGCCTGACCTTCTTCTTCGTTTAAGAATTCACTTTCCTCGTCGATACACACCGTAAACCGGTCTTTCTCGGGAGTACGGCCCAGGATAAACGGATATCCTCTGAGCACCGCCGGGATATAGGAAGCTTCCCAACGCCCCTTATCATCTACAAACAAATTTTCACCGGCCTTGAGCCCCAGGAGGGCCACCGGTCGGAATTCATCATTTTTCGCATCTTCGAGGAAGACGATAGGATAAGTGGACGCGGCCCTTAAGAATTCAGCGCCCATAATGTAAGCCAGATGAAGATCTGCTGCAAAAGCAAAAGAGGTGATGGGTTTAATTTTTTTTGATAGATGTTTTTCCTTGGTGATCGGAACTACTTTTTTGAACATGATAATCTCCTTGTTGAGTTTTGGTAAACAAAATTTGGGTTATGGCGATATTCACGACGTTTTTTTAAAATGTAAAATAGATTCTAATACGATCATGGTAGCTTATTGCAAAATATAAGCCAAGCATTACGAAGCCCCCCTTATTTTCCGGTGGCCATTCAGGGCTCCGTAAAAAACAGCAAATCTATCTGTTTTAATTACACTTTTACTGTTTGTTAAAATTCGGACAGGGCCTCTGGTTGTTGCATAAAAACAGATCGCCCCATCACACAGCGTGTGCCATGACACAAATTGTGCCATGGCAAATTGTGTCATAGCACACGCCAGCTTCAGATTCAAAAGTTTTTGATATGGTATTGCCCTATTTTGCGGTACAGGGTTCTCCTGCTGATCCCGAGTATTTGGGCTGCCCTGGTTTTGTTCCAGCGGGATTTTTCAAGCGCCTTTAAAAGCGCCTTTTTATCGTGGTGTTCAGACCGATCGGCCGTCACAGGGGGAATAGTTGAAAAGCGTTTCACAAATTCACCGGGCAAATCACTGATGTCGATAACCGGTTGTCCGGAAACCAGACAGGCGTGCTCCATGATATGCTCCAGCTCCCGAATATTGCCGGGCCAGTCAGAAGCCATCAGCAGGCTCATCACCCGGGAAGATATCTTTAAAATTTCCTTGCCGAATTCAAGACTGAACCGCTCCAGAAAATGATCCACTAAAAGCGGCAGATCCTCCATTCGTTCCCGCAGGGGCGGCAGACAGATCTCTATGACCTTCAGCCTGTAATACAATGCTTCCCGGAACTCACCGGCCTTGACCATTTGGCCCAGATTCCGACTGGTGGCGGCCACGACCCGGGTATCAACCTTGATGGGATGGGGGTCACCCACCTTTTCGAACTCTTTTCTCTCCAGTACTCGAAGTAATTTCACCTGAGTTTTCGAAGATATATCACCGATTTCATCAAGAAAAATCATCCCCTGGTCAGCCAGTTCAAAACGACCGATCCGATCTGTATCGGCACCTGTGAACGCCCCTTTCACATGACCAAACAACTCATTTTCGATGAGGGCTTCCGACAGGGCCGAACAATTGACCCGTACCAGCGCCCCTTTCTTTGCCTGCCGCCGATGAAAAA
>CAYQNS010000209.1:0-6331 GCA_964418755.1 uncultured Desulfobacteraceae bacterium | reverse complement strand
ACCCCAATGGACAGTAAAAATCAATTTTACTACCGCAACTTATTGGGCTGTTACCTCCTTTATACATAGCATTTTTAACGATCCTAAAACCTTTTGACAGTATTTCGTTTATAATTCATAATAAAAAAAATGCGGAAAGCAAAAATATCGTAATAAAAAGATTTTTTAATACCTCAAAATTCAAATTTGTAAAATATTCGGTATGACAAAAGACATAAAATTAACTGGTTCAAATGTTTTTTATGAAACTCCTTTAATCGGCATTTTATGCTGGGAGGCAAAGGGCTGTCCACGCGGTCTGGAACAACTTGAAGAATTGCCGGGAAACAGTACGAATCCGAAAACATTTAAGTTCCCTGTAAAGTATTGCCGGGTAAAAGGAGCCAATATTCATACAATTTTAGAAAATCCCTGCCGGAGTGCCCTTCGGGCTATGATCCGGGAAGCCCGTCTCATGGAAGAAGGCGGTATCAGGGCAATTACAACAAGTTGCGGTTTCAATGCTCTCTTTCAGAGTGAACTGGCAGATTCTGTCAGGGTACCTGTATTCACCTCCAGCCTGATGCAGATTCCTTTGATACAAAAGATGTTGAAAAAGAATCAAACAATCGGAGTTATTACTGCAAAAAAATCGTCTCTCACGGAACGACATCTTAAAAATGTTGGAATAGATGATAAAACTTTATTGCATATCGAGGGCTTGGAATCTTGTACTGAATGGAATAAAATTTTTTCCGCACCTGAAGAAGATATAAATATTTCTATGGTTGAAAAAGATGTTGTCGATATTGCATGCTCAATGAAAAAAACATCGGATATTGGGGCCTTTGTGCTGGAATGCACAGATCTTCCACCTTTCTCTGACGCAATCAGAAAAGCAACCGACTGTCCTGTATTTGATTTTGTCACACTAACGAATTTTGTATTCCGAGCTCTTAAGGGCAGTTAATAGTTTGATTCGTGCATCTTGTTAAATATAAAATATTATCGTTAGAGCCAATTTCAAAACGCCCCCTTTCGAAGTCTGCACTTATCTGCCCAATCTCTGCGTCAGGCTCAAATTTTGGCACTTTAGTGACACGAAGTGAAGCATCAGCGCTATCCTCGAAATACTCAAGGTATTCCTCAGGCTATAGAATTTTCGATACATATAAAATAACCTCCTAAAGATGATAGAAGGCGACCTTAAACATCAATAGGAGGCGTATATAATGAGAGATTGTAAAGAACCTTGCCCAGGGGGCAGTCTGTATTTTACCCGTTCCCTGAATAATTGAATGATGCATTATTGGAAATTTAGACTTAGTTGAATATTTGAATGGTTGAGTACGAAAATATATACTATTATTTCAGGACGTTATAACTTTTCAAACTGCGAAGCTTAGTGGGTTAAAATCTTGCTCAGGAAAAGCTTGGTTCGTTTGTGTTTGGGTTTGGTGAAAAATTCTTCGGGCGGTGCGACTTCGACTATTTGCCCCTCATCCATAAAGAGTATGCGCTTTGCCACTTCACGGGCAAATCCCATTTCGTGGGTAACCACGATCATGGTCATGCCCTCTTTGGCCAGGTTGATCATAACGTCAAGCACTTCATTGATCATTTCAGGATCCAGGGCAGATGTAGGTTCGTCAAACAGCATGATCTTGGGGCGCATGCATAGACCGCGGGCAATGGCCACACGCTGTTGCTGCCCACCTGAGAGCTGTGCCGGGTAGGAATCAATTTTGTCGTCCAGGCCAACTTTTTCTAGTGTTTCCCGTCCCAGCTTGTCGGCTTCATCCTTCTTCATTTTTCGCACCTTGGTGGGAGCAAGGATGACATTTTCCAGGGCCGTCATGTGTGGATACAGATTGAATTGCTGGAATATAAAACCGATCTCAGCCCGCAGTTTAGTCATATTGGTTTTTCTGTCATGGACATTCATACCATCGACGATGAGGTCGCCCTTTTGAATAGGTTCCAGTCGGTTAATACAGCGAATTAGAGTGCTTTTCCCTGATCCGCTCGGGCCGCAGATGACTAACACTTCACCTGATTTGACATCTATGTTTATGTCTCTTAGAACATGAAGATCCCCGAACCATTTATTGACATTGGTGAAATTGATCATGGTATAGTAGCCTTATAAAATTTCGCATTTTAAATTTAACCGGTTTGTCGCCGAGATTGTTTACAGTCTGTACTCCCCGACGGTCATTTGCTTTTCCAGCCGTGCAGCCAGTTGAATAAGCGGAAAGCAAACGATAAAATACATTATTCCGACCAGGCCGAATACCAGCATGCCTTCGGGAATTCGCTGGACGGTCAGCCAGCCAACTCGCGTCAAATCCATAACGCCAATGACCGAAACGATCGATGAATCTTTGACCAAAAGGACATACTGCCCGACCAATGGGGGCAGGATAGTACGCATGGCCTGGGGCAGGATGACATATCGTATCTGCTGGTAGCGACTCAAGCCTGTGGACTTGGCCGCTTCTTGTTGGCCTTTGGGCACTGCATCAATGCCGGCGGCCACGATCTCACAGATAAAGGCGCCGCCCATTATGGTCAGTGCGATGATTGCGGCCGGAAATGGCTCCAAATTAATGCCGAATTCGGGCAAAATGAAGAAGATGACGAAAATCTGAACCAGAAAAGGAGTTCCACGCACCAAATCCACATAAAATCCGATGGCGTATCGTAAGAGCTTTATCCTGCTGGTCCGGCCGAATCCGGCTATAAAGCCCAATATCGTTGCGGCGATGAGACTCAGACCCGAGATACCGGCCGTCACCCATAGCCCTTTTAGGAACAAAGGAAAGACAGCCATCAAGCTTTTTAAATAAAAAAGAAACATATTCCCTTAGTCCTGTGCCCTATACCAATTATTTTTTTTGCCACAAAATGCAAAGATTTTACAATTAACTAATGAGTGTCCATCCAGAAATGAGGATTTTTGTTCAAGATCAAGTCATGCGAAAAAAATAACTATAGGCATATATTTGATATTCCGAGGATTATTTTTTTCGCATAACGATGAGATTGGGCAAAAAGACCATTTCTGGACGAACACTAATGAGCCTCCCTGAATATAAGCCTCTTCTGAGCCCAATTGGAAAAAGCTTTTAATCCGGCGTAGAGAACCAGGTAGAAGGCCGCAGTGGTAAAAAATCCTTCTGCAGGCATAAAGCGTTCCGATGTCAAGATCTGGCCCGCCCTGGTCAACTCCAGGACCGAGATGAGAGACAGAAGGGAGCTGTCTTTTACCAAGACAATGGCCGAACCCAGAAGGGGAGGCGTAACCACGCCCAGGGCCTGGGGCAGGATGATGTAACGGAGACGCTGGATAAAACTCAGTCCCGAGGCGATGCCTGCTTCGATATGTCCACGAGGGACGGATAAAATGCCGGCCCGGATGATCTCGGCAATATATGCACCGGCGTTCAAGGACAGCGCCAGGATCCCGGTTTGAACCTCATTAATATTAATACCTATAGAGGGTAGGCCAAAGTAAAAAAAATAGAGCTGTGTTAAGAGCGGCGTTGAGCGAATGGATTCGATATACACGGCGGATACGCCCGATATAAGGCGTTTTTTGGACAACCGCATGACACATGCGATGGTGCCCAGTATCAAGGCCAGAAAAAGGGAGACCAGTGATATCCACCCTGTAGCCCAGAGACCAATCAGGTACTGATCTAAATACTGTGCAATGACTCGAAAATTAAAGTATTCAAGCATTACGTCTACCTAATTTTAAACTGATTAAATTCAACCCCTTCCGGCACATATTCGAATTTAACCTCGACAACGCGGCTATGCCGCGCTGTCGAGGATTCCGCCCCTCGGTATTCCAGGCTTCAAAGAGTATCAGTGGTCCTTTCTCCAGTCCAGGGTATTAATCCAGTAATCATTGATGGCCTGCAGGCGGCCGTCCGAGCGAATCCAGTAGAAGAAAAGATTGGTCCAACGCAAAAGATGCGCATCCTCGGGTCGGACTGAAAAGCTCACTGGAAATTCCGAGTATTTCCCGGGTATGGCCTCCATGCTGTCGGGCGGAAAGTCAGCCAACTGTGCTACGATCGAACAGGCGTCATTAAAGACAAGGTCGGCCTTGCCGCCCATGACAGCGTTGATAAGCATAGGACCGCCGCCCTTGTAAGATTTGATCTTCGCCTTTTTCAAGAGTTTCTTTGCGTCAGTCTCGCCCGTGCTGCCCAATAGAACGGCCACCCTCACACCCGGCTGATCGATATCGGCCAGAGACTTATACTTAGCTCCCTTTTTCGCAAAAAATGCCGCGTATACATCGTAGTAACCAGTGGTAAAGGAGACCTTTAGAGATCTCATGAGGGTCGGGGTCATATCAGCGGCCAGTATGTCCGCTTTTTTGGCCATAAGAGACGGAATAAGACCGTCCCAGTCGTAACTCAAGAATTTGACCTTAACGCCCATTTCCTTGGCCATAAGGCGGGCAATTTCGATAACTGCCCCTGACCGTTCGCCGTTCTTGTCCACAAAGCTCATCGGAGGCCCCTGTGTCTGGCAGGCCACGCGAAGTTCACCCCGTTTAATGATCTCCGCGATGGTGTCAGCGGAGGCTGTCCCAACCAGACCGAGTGTAAAAACAGTCACCAATACGCTAATTAACAATTTTTTCATGACGAATGTCTCCTTTCTTTATTTATTTTAATGTAAAAGGTTGGAGTAACATTTGACCCCTTTGAATCGAACCTCCCATCCTCCTCCACAGTACCGATCAGTGGCGCAGTTCACCGGCATGTGATCATCCTTCTACAGAAAGCAAATGAGTTCTCCATCCGAGGAATTGAAAATTTTTTTTATGATTTTTTACCCCATCCGCCTGCAGTAAAGGAAAATACGCGGAAGAGGGATTTGGGGGAAACTACGTGTCCACCAATATAAATCAGATAGTAATTCCGCCTTGATACCCAGCCCGCTTGCGGCGGGGAGTTTTAATTTTTTACAGGACGGGTCCTTGTTTTTTCTAACAGGAAAAATGTCTGATCTGTCTTTATCTATTTCAAAAAATATTGTCAACAGGTTTTTTTAATTTTGCGTATTTTTATATAATTTTCTTTTCACTTTTGCGGCGGTATAATTCATGATTGCCTGACATATAAGTAAAAAATCCATGCCTGGAAGACGTGGATTTCTAAGTTCAATTAAAACTCACGGTGTCTTGGCAATACGAAAGCCGAGGTAGTAGAACCTGTAGTGCGGCGGACTCCCGTAGCGACTCGCAGAGCGGCAGTCGCGAGCAAAGCTGTACCAGATGCCTCCACGCACCACACGGTACGATCCCGAAGATGGCCCGTTCGGATCTGTAACCTGATCATCAGGATAGTTTCCAAACCAATCCCGACACCACTCCGCGATATTGCCATACATGTCATAAAGGCCCCAGGCGTTGGCATTTTTCCGGGCAACCGGATGCGTTTTATTACCTGAGTTATAACAGTACCAACCCATGACATCCAGATTAGGATCAAAACCGCATTTGAGCTTTGTTGCCCTTATGCCTCCGTTGGCAAATGCTGTCGTGCTCCCCGCCCGGCACGCATATTCCCACTCGGCCTCGGTGGGAATCCGGTACTTGTCGGTTTCTTCCTTTTGGTTGAGTTTCCGGATGAATGCCTGCACGTCATCCCATGAAACCTGCTCCACAGGGCAGTCATCTCCGCAGGCCTTATTTGCGGACGGATTATTCCCCATCACTGCCCTCCACTGCCCCTGGGTTACTTCCGTGGTCTGCATGTAAAACCCATTTGTCAGGTTCACCCTGTGCTGCGTTTCAATGGCATACCGACCCGGTTCATTTGAAGGACTTCCAATCATGAAGGTGCCTGCAGGGATTAGCACAAACTCCATGCCCAGAGTGTTTGTGAATGTTTTTCCGGGCTGTTCAGCGTAGGAAATACAAATTGAACCTACCATAACCAGGGCAAAAATTAGTGGAAATATAGATTTTTTCATAATCGTATTCTCCAGCCTGTGACAAAAGGTCTCGAAATTTCAATCCGTCAGCGGTGGAAAATCAAATTACTTTTCCACTATTCACCAGCCGTGCCATGATGAACGAATCGAAACAAGTTCAATTCCCTTCTTCTTTTAAGTCTCAACCCGACCAAATCGCCTGAACTGCTTCCTCTATATCAGCCAATCTGACACAAACTTGGGTATAAAACTAAAACTACCAGCTTTTTTATTGAGCGGAACTTTGATTTTTCCCAGCTACCTCTAAAATTTTTTCAATCTTTCCTTTAACTTCATTTGGAAGGGGTTCAGCCTTATGATTTTCAAGAATCCATTTAACTTTCTCATTAAG
>CAYQNS010000208.1:0-6354 GCA_964418755.1 uncultured Desulfobacteraceae bacterium | reverse complement strand
TCCGGCTTTTTTTATTTAAAGGGAGGATTACGGTGACAAAAAAAAAGTTAATGCTGGGTAATGAGGCCATGGCACGCGGGCTTGTGGAAAATGGATGCGCCGTGGCCACCTCTTACCCGGGAACTCCGGCCTCTGAGATTCTCGGGGCCGTGTCCGCTTTGCAAAAGCGCCACGGCCTCTCCATGCATACCCAGTGGGCCGTCAATGAAAAAGTCGCCTTTGAAATCGCTTATGCCGGAAGCATGAGCGGCCTGCGTACGTCCGTGAGCATGAAACAGGTGGGGTTGAATGTGGCATCCGATCCTTTGATGAGTGCCGCTTATATGGGAACCAGGGGCGGGTTCGTGATCATCAGCGCCGATGATCCCGGTCCCCACTCTTCCCAGACCGAGCAGGACAGCCGGATGATGGCCATGATGGCCAAAATACCGGTGCTGGACCCGGATTCGCCGGCTCAGGCAAAAGATATGATTGCCCTTGCCTATGAACTTTCAGAGAAATTTGAAATTCCGGTGATGTTGCGTCCAACAACCCGGGTGTGTCATTCACGGCAGGATATTGTCGGAAAAGCCATTGCCGAAACACAGAATTTGCCCGATTTTCAAAAAGACCCGACGCGCTGGGCCGCCACCCCGAAATTTCGGTTTCAGCTTCATACCCAACTGGAGAAAAAACTGGCCGGCATGGCTGCTTATGAAAAAACCGCACCGGTATGCCTGAACCCGGAGGCTGCCGGTAAAAAGGCACTGGTGGTTTCCGGCGTGGTCGCGGCCCATGCAAAAGAAATTTTCAGCCAACTCGATCTGTGGAAAACCATACCCGTCTATCAGGTGCTCCAGCCTTTTCCACTGCATGAAAAGTTTACAGAGCAGATCTTGGCTGCCCATGAGGATATCCTGGTTATCGAGGAAACAACCGGTGTCATTGAAATGCAGTTGGCGCATAGACAGCATGTCAAGGGCAAAATCAATCGTTCAGTCCCTCGGGTCGGAGAACTGGCACCCGAGATTGTGGAAAAAGTGATCCGAAAATTTGCCGGAATAGAGCAGGAACTGATCGAGCCGCTCCAGGTTCCGGGCCGTCGGCCGACCCTGTGTGCCGGATGCCCTCACCGGGCCAGTTTTTTTGCCATTAAAAAGGCGGCCCCCCGGGCGATTTATACCAGCGATATCGGATGTTACACTTTGGGTATAAATCTGGGAGCCGTGGACACGGTCCTGTGTATGGGCGCCGCCATCAGCCAGGCAGCCGGTTTTTATCATGTGTATAAAAATCAGACCAAACGGCCGGACATTGTTGCCACTATCGGGGATTCCACTTTTTTTCATGCCGGGCTTCCGGCCCTGATCGATGCGGTGTCCCAGAATGTTCATTTTGTCCTGCTGATCCTGGACAACCGGACAACGGCCATGACCGGAAACCAGCCCACTCCGGCCAGCGGCTGGGGGGTCGGCAGCGAGCCCCTGGTGGTCGTTGATATCGAAAAACTGGTCAAAGGCTGCGGTATCGATTTTGTCCGCACTGCCGATCCCTATAAGCTGGACACCTTTATTCCCCTGGTCAGGGAGGCGGTGATATATAGCCGTAAAAACGGCCCGGCCGTGGTAATTGCCCGTCATCCCTGTCTGCTCGACCGACTGCACCCGGATCCATCCGCGGGTCGTGTCAAGGTTGAAATCACGGATGATTGTGACGGCTGTAAATACTGCATTGATCATTTTGAGTGCCCGGCCCTAGTGCTTGACGAAGAAAATGAATGCGTCCGGATCGATACGGCCCTGTGCAGCGATTGCGGGGTCTGTGTGCATGTATGCCCCAAAAAGGCAATCCAACCGGTGACTTGACGGTTTTAAAAAGAAAAAAGCAGGAGTTGTTATGAACAGTTCAATACGGCAGCAGATCGTAATCAGCGGCGTGGGCGGGCAGGGAGTGCTTTTTGTTACCCGTCTTCTGGCCGAAGCGGCAATCGATAAAGGGCTTGCGGTTTTTACATCGGAAACCCACGGTATGGCCCAGAGAGGCGGGACAGTGCTGTCTCATCTCAAGGTGGGCAGCTTTGCGAGTCCTCTTATTCGCCCCATGCAGGCCGACGGCCTGCTGGTTCTGAAGATGGAAAATATAGCACGGCATTATTTTTTTCTGAAAAAAAAAGGCTGGATCGTCGTGAATCATTCAGGCGAGGATATGGATAACATGGCCAATCCCGTCTATTCCGTAAATGCAGACAGCCTGGCCGCAAAGATAGATGACCCGCGTGCGGTCAACCTGATTATGCTGGGCTATGCCATGGCCGTTATATCAAAAACAGGTGATCAAAGCACTCTGTTTTGCAGTATCGGGGAGATCCGGTCCGTGTTGAAAAAACGTCTGGCAGCCAGGCCCGAAATGCTGGGACCTGCCCTCGATGCTTTGGAGGCCGGCTATGCCTCGCAGAGGGTATAATATTTTTTAATGTCTTGTCCCTGATTTGGTATCCGGGGCAAGATAGCAACCTGCAACAAAAAAGAATGTATGGAGGGAGTTATTATGAAAAGAAAAACAAGTTTTGCTCTAATGTCACTCTTACTTGCCGTCCTATTGATTCCTGTTCTGGTTCCGGCGTACAGCACTGCCGGTACCATCAAGCTGAGCTATGCCAATTTTCCGCCGGCCCCGACGTTTCCCTGTGTTCAGATGGAGCGCTGGAAAACCGAGGTGGAAAAACGCACCGACGGAAAGGTGGTGGTGAATACCTATCCCGGGGGGACGTTGCTGGGGGCCAAGGATATGATGGATGGAGTCATTGCAGGGCAGGCTGATATCGGCAATCTATGCATGGCTTATCAGCCGGGTCGGTTTATGGTCACCAATGCCGCTGGTCTTCCCCTGGGTATATCCAATGCCCGCAGCGGCAGTCTGGTTTTACTGGATCTTTATAAAAAATATAAACCCCAGGCATTTGCAAAGGTAAAAGTTCTGGCCATGTTTACCACGGCCCCTTCCAATATTATGTGCCGCAAGCCTGTTCGAAATCTGGATGACATCCAGGGGCTCGATCTGAGAGCCTCGGGCGGTGCGGCCCAGATTCTCAAGGCCTGGGGCGCCAATCCGGTGGGTATGCCCAAATCCGCCTACCCGGAAGCATTGCAAAAGGGGGTTGTGCAGGGAGAGCTCTCTTCTCTGGAGTCTTTAAAAGATTTTAAATTTGCCGAATTATGCCGTTATGTGACCATGACCAACACTGCGATCTACCCCTTTGCCGTGGTCATGAATCTGGAGCGCTGGAATTCCCTGCCTGCCGATGTTCAGCAGGTATTTGAAGACCTCATCGCCGAACAGTCCGAATGGACCGGGAATTATATGGACAGCCACGTCAAAGAATCAATTGCATGGTCAAAAAAAACCCATAACGTTGAATTTTTCAATCTGGATGGAACTGAAAAAGCAAAATGGGAAAGCCGCCTTTCTTCTATCGTCGATAACTGGAAGGAAAAGGCTGCTGCCAAAGGACTGCCCGCGGATGCCATTATAAAAGATGTCAGGGCTCTGGCAGATAAATATGCAAACTAAATTAAAATCTGGAAACTTGAAGCTTGAAATTGGGAAATGTCTTGTCTAATTTATAATGCAGGGCATTCTGCATCAAACAAAAAATGGATGCCTTTTAAAAAAATAAAATAGGCAATGACATTTAGCACGTTTTTTTCTGACCGGAGAAAAAGGCAAATGAAATTATTAGATGTAATCAGCCTGTATGCAAACAGGACACTGATGTTCTGCGGGGGAATTTTCCTGGTGGGCATGGTGGTACTGACCTGCGCCAATATTGCTGGCCGCATGTTCGGAATGCCGGTACGCGGCACCTTTGAACTCATGGGGTTTTTCGGTGCGGTAACCGCCGCGTTTGCCCTCGGCTATACTCAGATCAAACGGGGGCACATTGCGGTGGATGTTTTGATGAACCGGTTTTCAGACAGAGCAAAACAGGCTTTGAATTTTACAAACAGCCTTGCCGGGATGCTTTTTTTTATGGTGGTGGCATGGCAGATCTCCCAAAAAGCCGGTATCCTGAAAAACTCCGGTGAAGTCACTGAAACGCTGGGGATTATCTATTATCCTTTTACCTTTTGTGTGGCCATGGGCTGCGGTGCCCTGGCCCTTGTTTTTTTGACGGATCTGATCAGAACGATTTTACCTGAAAAGGAGGCGTAACGTGAGTCTTGCAGTCGTCGGCGTCATTGGGATTATTGCGTTGCTCCTTGTCCTGTTTTTTTTGGGCACGCCTGTGGGGTTTGCCATGGCCATCGTTGGATTTTGCGGGTTTTGTCATGTCGTCTCGGTCAAGGCCGGGTTGAATATGGTGGGTTCTGTCCTGTGGACCACCTTTTCCAAGTATGGACTGACCGTTATTCCGCTTTTTATTTTTATGGGACAGATTGCATTTTACTCCGGGGTCAATGAGAAGCTGTACCGGGCTGCGTATAAATGGGTGGGGCATATCCGTGGCGGTATTGCCATGGCCACGGTCATGGCCTGTGCTGCCTTTTCCGCTATCTGCGGTTCCAACGCCGCCACCGCCGCCACCATGACCACCGTGGCCCTGCCCGAGATGAAAAAATACGGCTATGACCCCAAACTCAGCACCGGCGCCATTGCCTGCGGTTCGACTTTAGGGGTCGTGATTCCCCCCAGTGTTGTACTGATTGTAATCGGCCTTTCCACCGAGCAGTCCATTGCCAAGCTTTTTTATGGCGGTATCGGGGCCGGCGTCACCCTGGCTGCTCTGCTGATGGTTTCGGTGTATGTGATCTGTCGTTTTCGGCCTCAATGGGGACCGGCGGGACCCAAATCAGGCGTTGTTGAAAAACTGAAATCCCTGTCCGGCGCATTTGAAATGATCTGTCTGTTTTTACTGGTTATGCTGGGGCTCTATTTCGGCTATTTCACGCCGACGGAAGCCGGTGCGGCAGGCTCATTTTTTGCCGTGGTGATCAGCGTGATCCAGGGGCGGCTAACCTGGCAGGGGTTTGTGGCCTCGGTGTCGGATACGCTGCGGATCTCCTGCATGGTGATCACGATTGTTGCCGGCGCCATGATATTCGGGCGTTTTCTTGCCGTGACCCGGATTCCTTTTGATATTGCCCAGTGGGTTGTGGGACTTCCGGTTCCGAACGTAGTGATCATGACCATCATATTTGCCATCTATATTGTGGGTGGTGCGGTTATGGATGCGCTGGCCCTTCTGCTGATCACGATTCCCATTTTTTTTCCGGTGGCACTTGAGCTGGGCTATGATCCGCTCTGGTTTGCCGTGACCATTACAGTGATCACCACCTTAGGGGCGGTCACGCCGCCCGTGGGTGCGACCACCTATGTTGTGGGCGGCATGGCCGGGGACATCGCCCTTGGAGATGTGTTCAAGGGGGTATCTTTTTTTCTACCGGCGTATCTGCTTTGCGTAGCAATTTTGATGCTGTTTCCTGAAATTGTTACGATTTTGCCGGAATTGATGAAGTAAAACAGATCAATTTTGGGGAATTTGTAAAAAAAACTTGATTATTTTATTTTTATCTGATAGGCGTTTTTGCTAATAAGCTTGAATCACTGCAATATCTGTTGCGTGGGGGCTCCTTATTGTTACGATACTGACTACTCTCTCATGTGGTTTAAGCAAAATTGAAGCCTGGGCATCCAGTGGTGTGGGGAAATTGTAGACCCCGCTCCTCCGCCCAGGCATTTTTTTTGGAAGCGTCATCCGCCGATGGCGGACATTTGCCCTATAACTTTAGATGGGTGGCTTTGGACCAGATGGTGTCCCCGCTGTTTGAAGCGGGCTGTTTTAAAGAAGACTTCAGCCAGGTCCCGGTCAAGATATCCCTGGCGCAGGGGCTTCTTTAAATCAAACTGTGTGTTTGCCAGCAGACAAGGTCTAAGCCGGCCGCTGGCCGTTAACCGCAACCGGTTGCATGTATGGCAGAAATGATGGCTGATAGCACTGATAAAGCCGACTTCGCCGGGTGCATTTTGAAATTTGAACCGCTGGGCCGGGCCGTCGGTAACCTTGTTTTGAACAACGGCCAGCTCCCCTATCCGGTGCAGGCGGTTTTTAATTTCCGGAGTCAATATTGTCTGACCGTCGATGACCCCTGCATCTCCAATAGGCATATATTCGATAAACCGGATATGAAACGGATAGTCCAGGGAAAGCCGGGCTAAATCAAGGATTTCATCGTCGTTGACCCCCCTGAGGATGACTGCGTTAAGCTTGATCGGGGCAAATCCCATTTCATGGGCCTTCATAATGCCGTTCCATACATCTGAGAAATGATCGTGCCGGGTAATACGCTTGAATTTATCGGGGTCCAATGTGTCCAG
>CAYQNS010000207.1:0-6361 GCA_964418755.1 uncultured Desulfobacteraceae bacterium | reverse complement strand
ATCTGGTAGAAAAGGGTGCGACGATCATGGCGTTGAACAAATGGTTTGAAGAACTGGAAGTCCAGCGCAACAAACTGGTCTGGGAGGGCAAGGCCGAAATGCACTCGGCCATGGAGCGTCAGAAAACATTAAAAGCCCTTTTTGAGTCCACCCGGGAATTGTATGAGAAGACACGGTCCGTGAGCAAGGATGAGTTGCAAAAACTGGAACTGGAATACAAGCTGGCAGAAGCCGAGTATGAGCGGCTGGGGATTGCCGAAAAACGGGAGGCGATTGAATACGATATGGCCCGGGCCAAACTGGATAAACTTGTTTTACGGTCACCGGTGACGGGCATCATCAGCGAACTGGTGGTGGATGCCGGTGAAAGTTGTGAACCCCGGCAGCCCGTGGTGCGCGTCGTGGACACCAGCAAATGCATGCTGATTTGCAACATAGAGGCCTCCCTGGGCATTCGGTTTAAAGAAAAGCAGATGGTTGATCTCGAGATTCAGTCCGGGGCGGCCAGTGTACGTAAAAAAGGAAGGATTATTTTTATCTCACCGGTCGTGGATCCGGCCTCCGGCCTTTACCGGGTGAAAGTGGAGTTTGACAATAAAAACCGTGACATCAAACCCGGTGTTGAAGGATTCCTGTTGATACCTGCATCTTGATAAGCCATTGAACTGACTATGAATTCTGAAAATAACACTATCGACAATACCTATGCCGCCGCCCTGGCGGATCTGGAAAAACTCCGGCGGTTTTCCGGAAATCCCGGTGACTTCTGGCCGCGTTTTATCAAGGCCGGCAGCTTTTTGACGGGTGCTGATTTAGGCCTTTTAATGGTTAAAGGGGATGCCGACGAGGCTTGGAAAAATCTGTGTGCTTGGCCCTCGGGCAAACAGACCGTGGTGGTGCCCCCGGATATGTCGGCAGTGGTCAACCGGATTGCCGGAGATGCCGCTGACCAGGGCGCTGCATGGGAACAGATGGAAAAGGCCGCTGTATTTGGTATCCGGCTGGATATTGCTGAGCCGTCCCATACCGGTATTGCGGTATTCCTGGGTGGGCAGAATCTGTACCGTGATCCTGAAAAGACCATTTTGAGGTTAAAGCTTGCCGCCGACGTTCCCCATCTATATCAAGCCCAACGGGAAACCGATAAGGCCCGTAACGATGTCGTCGGATTTGTCGAAACCCTGGACCTGATGGTGCTGCTGAATGCGGAAAATCGATTCCTGGCCGGGGCCATGATGCTTTGCAACGAACTGAATTTTCGATTTAAGTGTACAAGGGTCAGCCTGGGATGGCTCAAGCGGGGATATATCCGGGTTCAGGCGCTCAGCCACATGGAGCAGTTTGAAAAAAAAATGGATGCCGTCCAGGTCATGGAAGCGGCCATGGAGGAGGCTTTTGATCAGGATGAAGAAGTCGTCTATCCCAAACAAGATGAGCAGTATGCCATTGTAAGGGATCATGCGGCTTTTGCCCTGGACCAGGGTGTGAAATATATTGTGTCGTTGCCCATTCGTAAGGAGGGCGAGGGGATCGGCGTCCTCACCTGTGAAAGAGAAGAGGACTCTTTTTCGGAAACGGAAGTGAACCTGTTGCGACTGATTTGCGACCAGTCTTCTCCGCGGCTTGCAGACCTGAAAAAAAGCGATCGATGGTTTGGGGCAAAGCTGGCCGGCATAGTAAAAGAAGGCCTCGGTAAATTTTTAGGGGTGAAACATACATTTGTCAAATGTCTGGGGTTGCTTATTTTTGCCCTGCTTGCGTTTTTGGTGTTCGGCACATGGGAGTATCGGCTGGAGGCGCCGTTTATTCTGAAAACGGATGATCTGGCCTATGTTCCGGCACCTTATGACGGCTATATCAAGCATGTTCATGTCCGGGTGGGCGATAAGGTCCGTCAGCAGGAACCGCTGTTGGATCTGGATGACCGGGAACTACTTCTGGATGAATCCTCGGCGATTGCAGACCGGACCCGTTATGCCAGGGAGGCGAAAAAGGCCGGTGCCAAGTATGACCTGGCTGAAATGAAAATTGCCCATGCATTAAAGGTCCAGACAGAGGCCAAGCTGGAACTGATCCGGTATCATCTGGCCCATTCCGAATTAAAGGCCCCTTTTTCCGGTATTGTCGTTGAAGGGGAGCTGAAAGAGCTTTTGGGGGCGCCGGTTCGCAAGGGCGATGTCCTGTTCAAAGTGGCAAAGATTGAAAAATTGTATGCCGTGCTGGATCTGGATGAAAAGGATGTTCATGAGGCACGGGTTGACCAGATCGGTGAAGTCGCATTTATCAGCCGGCCTGAATTGAAATATCCGGTAAAAATTCAATTTGTCGAACCGGTGGCTGTCACCAAACAGGATGGCAATATATTTACGGTTCACTGCTTTTTTACCGGAGAAATACAGTCCTGGTGGCGGCCGGGAATGAGCGGTATTGCAAAAATCAATGTCGGTAAACGGAATATCATGTGGATTTTTACCCACCGAACAGTTGATTTTTTAAGACTTCTTCTTTGGTGGTGATATTATGGGTAAACCGGGCAGCACATTCAGCGAATCATGGCACCGCATAGCGGATTTAAAGGTCAGTTTGAGGCCGACGGTGAGGGGTCGCAGACAGGTTTTCAGGGGAGAACTCTGGCATGTCCTCTATGATCCTTTTAACAATACGTTTTTCAGATTGCGCCCCGAGGCCTGGGATTTTGTTTCCCGTTTACAGCCTGATCGAACGGTTGAAGCAGTCTGGGAAGAAGCCCTGCAAAGGAGCCCTGACCAGGCGCCGGGCCAGGAGGATGTGCTGCAGCTGCTGACCCAGCTGTATTATGCCAATTTGCTTTATTTTAAAAGACCGGCCGATAGTGCCAAGCTTTTTGAACGGTACCGGAAGAGACGTCAACGGGAGATAAAATCAAAACTTTTGAGTATCATGTTCATGCGATTCCCCTTGTTTGACCCCGACAGGATGCTCAAGAAAAATCTTTTCTTCATCAAACTTATCTTCGGCATTCCCGGGGCTGTCATCTGGCTGGTCGTGGTGGCTGCCGCACTCAAGGGTGTCGTTGAACAATTTGACATGCTTACCCGGCAGGCCGAGGGCATCTTAGCCCCGGACAATCTGTTTTTGCTGTACGCGGGAATGGTGATTGTAAAGACACTGCATGAAATCGGACATGCCATGGCGTGCCGGCGGTTTGGCGGGGAAGTGCATGTTCTGGGCTTGATGCTGCTGATATTTACGCCGCTGCCCTATATGGACGCCACATCCAGCTGGTCATTTCGAAACCGGTGGCAGCGTGCGCTGGTGGGTGCGGCGGGTATGATCACCGAAATTTTTCTGGCCGGTCTGGCCACCTTTGTATGGGTCAATACCGGTGCGGGAAATCTGCACAGCCTGGCCTATAATGTGATGTTCATCGCTTCGGTATCAACGCTCATATTCAACGGGAACCCGCTACTTCGGTTTGACGGATATTATATTCTTTCCGATCTTCTGGATATCCCCAATCTCTCCACCCGGGCCACTTCACATCTGCGTCATATTGCCGAGCGGTATCTGCTGGGGTACCGGGAGTCTGTCAGCCCGGCCCAGTCGGTGAGAGAATCCGTCTGGCTGACGGTGTTCGGCATATTGAGCGGTATTTACCGGGTCATTGTGTTTGGCGGTATTATTCTTTTTGTGGCCGACAAGTTTCTGCTTGCCGGTATGCTGATGGCGCTTTTGTGTATTTTTACATGGGGTGTTGTTCCCCTGTTTCGTCTGATGCAATACTTGGCATCGAGTCCCCGTCTGGCGAAAACGCGCCTGCGGGCCATATCCGTGTCCCTGTTGATTGTTGGTATGGTTTTCTTTTTTCTGGCCCTGTTTCCCCTGCCCAGCCGGTTCCGGGCGCCGGGACTTTTGGAAGCGATTCAGTATGTGCGGGTTGTCAACCAGGCGCCCGGGTATGTAAAGACCCTGCTGGTCCATTCCGGCACCCGGGTTGAGAAAGGTACGGCGTTGATAAAAATGACCGATCGGGAGCTGGATATTGAAATAGATCGTGTAAATGCCCAGAAAAAAGAGGCCCGGGCATTGCAGATGCAAGCTATGAGCCGGGCTGTGGAGGACCTGAAACCCATCCGGAAAAGACTTGAAACCATCACCGCCCGGTTGGCGGACCTGGCCCGGCAGAAACAGGAATTGATTGTTCGAGCCCGTCAGACAGGCGTATGGGTTGCCCCGCCGGCGTCTGAACTTGAAGGGAAGTGGCTGCCCAAGGGATTTTTACTCGGAGAAATCGTGGGCGGTTCCAAGTTTCGCTTTTCATCTGTGGTGTCCCAGGATGATGCCGCCGATCTTTTCGTAGATGGCATCCAGAAAGCCCAGGTTCGGTTGTACGGTCAGGAGGGGGGAGATATTGGCGTTGAAAAATTCGAAATCGTGCCGTATCAGCATGACAAACTGCCTTCTGCGGCATTGGGTTGGCTGGGGGGCGGAGACGTGGCCGTCTCCATGTCGGATGATACCGGACTGAAAACATCCGAGCCCTTTTTTTTGATTTTTGCCGATGTAAAGCCGAATCCAGCTGTTCTTTTTTTTCATGGCCGATCCGGTAAGATCCGGTTCAGTATGAAAAATAAACCGCTGGTAGTGCAGTGGGGGAGAAGTATTCGCCAATTGCTTCAAAAAAGATACCATATATGAATTGGGCCACCAGGGATTTCAGGCGTACTTGGGTCAAATCCCCGGAAGCGTTTCATAAAGGCCTTGACGGCGTGCTCAATGCAGGGGTGGGCCGGTATCGCCGGCGCAACGGGGTCCTGAAAAAAATTATGGACGATGCCTGCCGGATCAGTTTCATGGCCGATGACCTCCACAGTGTTTCAAACAGGACGTTTTCCAGACAGCTAAAGGAGATGCGAACTTTTTTCCGGCGGGGCAGAAAAGAGTGCCGGCAGATGGTGCCTGAGGCCTTGGCCATTCTTGCGGAAGCGGCCCATAGAACCCTGGGACTGCGTCCTTTTACGGTTCAGATTGTCGGCGCATTGTGCCTTCACAAGGGATGTCTTGCAGAGATGGCCACAGGTGAGGGGAAAAGCCTAACGGCCTGTCTGCCCGCCATGTTGGCGGCCTGGACCGGAAGACCCTGCCATATCGTTACCGTGAACGATTATCTGACAAAGCGTGATGCTTTGGAAATGAAGGCGCTTTACGCGTTTAGCGGGGTATCCGCCGGGTGTGTCACAAGTGGTATGGACCCGGATGAACGCCGGTTGAATTACAGCAAGGGCGTTGTCTACACCACCAGCAAGGAACTGGTGGCTGATTTTTTGCGCGACCGTTTGATAATGGGACCTTTGCATGATCCCAGCCGTCGTCTGGTTCGGCACATCCTTTTTCCGGACGGTAACCGGAAAGAAGGGCTGGTGCTCCGGGGGCTTGATACGGCCATCGTGGATGAGGCCGACAGTGTTTTAATCGATGAGGCGGTGACACCGCTGATCATATCCCAGGTCCGTGAAAATAGACTTTTTACCCAGGTTTACAACACCGCCGGTCAGATTGCCGGAAAGCTGGTGCCGGATATCGATTATACGGCAGATCTTAAATACAAGGAGATTGTTTTAAAAAAAAGTGTATTGGCAAAGATAGCGGAAAAGGCAAAAAAACTGCCTGGTATCTGGCGAAATCCGGCGCGGAGCGAAGAGGTGATAAAGCAGGCCCTGGCCGCCCGGGAATTTTATCGCCGGGATGAGCAGTATGTGATTCAGGACGGTCATATCGTTATTGTGGATGAATTTACAGGGCGCCTGATGCCCGACCGCACCTGGCGGCAGGGATTTCATCAGGCCGTGGAAGCCAAGGAAAATCTTGAACTGTCAAATCCCAGCGCAACTATGGCACGCCGCAGTTTCCAGCAATTTTTTCGGATTTTCACGCACCTGAGCGGTATGACCGGTACCGGCCGGGAGGCCGCCGGAGAATTCTGGCAAATCTACGGGTTGCCGGTTTTAAAGATCCCCACCAACAGGCCCTGCGTTCGAAAACAGTTTTCCGACCGAATTTTTGGGAACGCAGGTCAGAAATGGACGGCTGTCATGGATGAAATTGTAACCATCCACAAAACTGGTCGCCCGATTCTGGTGGGCACCCGGAATGTCTTTGCCAGTGAAAAACTGGCAAACCTGCTGCGGGCGGAAAAATTGGAATTCAATCTTCTTAATGCGGTTCACCACGAGGAAGAGGCCAGCATTGTCCGGGTTGCCGGTGAAGAGGGGCGGATAACGATTTCAACCAATATGGCCGGACGGGGAACCGATATCAAGCTTCATGGCAAGGTTGCTGAAAAAGGGGGACTGCACGTCATCGCCACGGAAAGACACGAGTC
>CAYQNS010000206.1:0-6389 GCA_964418755.1 uncultured Desulfobacteraceae bacterium | reverse complement strand
AAAGGGTGCGACGATCATGGCGTTGAACAAATGGTTTGAAGAACTCGAAGTTCAGCGCAATAAACTGGTCTGGGAAGGCAAGGCCGAAATGCACTCGGCCATGGAGCGCAAGAAAACATTAAAAGCCCTTTTCGAGTCCACCCGGGAATTGTATGAGAAGACACGGTCGGTGAGCAAGGATGAGCTGCAAAAACTGGAATTGGAATATAAACTGGCAGAAGCCGAGTATGAGCGGCTGGGGATTGCCGAAAAACGCGAACGGATTGAATACGATATGGCCCGGGCCAAATTGGATAAGCTTGTTTTACGGTCACCGGTGACGGGAATTATTAGCGAACTGGTGGTGGATGCCGGTGAAAGTTGTGAACCCCGGCAGCCCGTGGTGCGCGTCGTGGACACCAGCAAATGCATGCTGATCTGCAATATAGAGGCCTCTCTGGGCATCCGTTTTAAAGAAAAGCAGATGGTTGATCTCGAGATTCAGTCCGGGGCGGCCAGCGTACGTAAAAAGGGAAAGATTGTTTTTATTTCACCGGTCGTGGATCCAGCCTCCGGCCTTTACCGGGTAAAAGTGGAGTTTGAAAATAAAAACCGAGAAATCAAACCCGGTGTTGAAGGCTTTCTGCTGATACCTGCCTCCTGATAACCCATTGAATTGCCTATGAACCCTGAAAAAAATAATACCGACAATACCTATGCCGCCGCCCTGGCGGATTTGGAAAAATTCCAACGGTTTTCCGGAAAACCCGGTGAATTCTGGCCACCTTTTATCAAGACGTGCAGCTTTTTAATTGGTGCTGACTTAGGATTATTGATGGTCAAAGGAGATGCCGATGAGGGCTGGAAAAATCTGTGTGCCTGGCCCTCAGGCAGAGAGGCTGTGGTGGTGCCTCCGGAGATGTCGTCGGCGGTCATGCGGATTGCCGGTGATGCCGCTGACCAGGGCGCTGCATGGGAACAGATGAAAAAGGCCGCTGTATTTGGTATCCGGCTGGATATTGCCCAGCCGTCCCATACCGGTATTGCGGTGTTCCTGGGCGGTCAGAATCTGTACCGTGATCCTGAAAAGACCCTTTTGAGATTAAAGCTTGCCGCCGATGTTCCCCATTTATATCAGGCGCAAAGGGCAACCGATAAGGCCCGTAACGATGTCGTCGGATTTGTCGAAACACTGGATTTGATGGTGCTGCTCAATGCGGAAAATCGGTACCTGGCAGCGGCCATGATGCTTTGCAATGAATTGAATTTTCGCTTCAAGTGTACAAGGGTCAGCCTGGGATGGCTCAAGCGGGGGTATATCCGGGTTCAAGCCATCAGCCATATGGAGCAGTTTGAAAAAAAGATGGATGCCGTGCAGGTCCTGGAGACGGCCATGGAGGAAGCGTTTGATCAGGATGAGGAGGTTGTCTACCCCAAAGAAGCTCAGCAGCAGTATGCCGTTGTAAAGGATCATGCCGCCTTTGCCGTGGACCAGGGCGTGAAATATATTGTTTCACTGCCCATCCGTAAGGATGGGGAGGGAATCGGCGTTTTCACCTGTGAAAGAGAAGACGGCCCTTTTTCGGAAAATGAGGTGAATCTGCTGCGGCTGATCTGTGACCAGTCCACGCCGCGGCTTGCGGACCTGAAAAAAAGTGATCGATGGTTTGGTGCCAAGCTGGCCGGCATAGCAAAAGAAGGCCTCGGTAAATTTTTAGGGGTGAAGCATACGTTTGTCAAGTGTGTGGGGCTGCTCATTTTTGCCCTGCTTGCGTTTTTGATGCTGGGCACATGGGAGTACCGGCTGGAGGCCCCGTTTATTCTGAAAACAGATGATCTGGCCTATGTCCCGGCGCCTTATGACGGCTATATCAAGCAGGTTCATGTCCGGGTGGGCGACAAGGTTCGTCAAGAGGAACCGCTGCTGGAACTGGATGACCGGGAACTGCTCCTGGAAGAGTCATCGGCCATTGCGGACCGGACCCGCTATGCCAGAGAAGCGAAAAAAGCCGGTGCCAAATATGATCTGGCCGAGATGAAAATTGCCCAGGCATTGAAGGTCCAGGCAGAGGCGAAATTGGATTTGATTCGGTATCATCTGTCCAATTCCGAATTAAAAGCCCCTTTTTCCGGTATTGTCGTTGAAGGGGAGCTGAAAGAGCTTCTGGGCGCACCGGTTCGCAAGGGCGATGTTCTGTTCAAAGTGGCAAAAATTGAAAAATTATATGTTGTACTGGATCTGGATGAAAAGGACGTTCATGAGGCAAGGGTGGATCAGATCGGTGAAATCGCATTTATCAGCCGGCCTGAATTGAAATATCCGATAAAAATTCAATTTGTCGAACCGGTGGCCGTCACCAAACAGGATGGCAATATATTTACGATTCACTGCTTTTTCCCCGGAGACATACAGCCCTGGTGGCGGCCGGGTATGAGCGGTATTGCGAAAATCAATGTCGGCCAACGGAATATCCTGTGGATTCTTACCCACCGAACGGTTGATTTTTTAAGACTTCTTCTCTGGTGGTGATTTTATGGGTAAACCGGGCAGCACATTCAGCGAATCATGGCACCGCATAGCGGAATTAAAGGTCAGTTTAAGGCCGACGGTGAGAGGACGCAGACAGATTTTCAGAGGAGAACTCTGGCATGTTCTGTATGATCCCTTCAACAATACGTTTTTCAGACTGCGCCCTGAGGCCTGGGATTTTGTTTCCCGTCTTCGCCCGGATCGGACGGTTGAAGCGGTATGGGAAGAAGGCCTGCAAAGGAGCCCTGACCAGGCACCGGGCCAGGAGGATGTGCTTCAGCTGTTGACCCAGCTCTATTATGCCAATCTGCTTTATTTTAAAATACCGGCCGATAGTGCCAAGCTTTTTGAACGGTACCGGAAGAGACGGCAGCGGGAGATAAAATCAAAATTTTTGAGCATCATGTTCATGCGGTTCCCCTTGTTTGATCCTGACAGGCTGCTCAAGAAAAACCTTTTCCTCATCAAACTTATTTTCGGCATTCCCGGGGCCGTTATCTGGCTGGCCGTGGTGGGGGCCGCCATCAAGGGTGTCGTTGAACAATTCGACATGGTCACCCGGCAGGCCGAGGGTATTTTAGCTCCGGATAATCTGTTTTTGCTCTACGCGGGCATGGTGATTGTAAAGACCCTGCATGAAATCGGACATGCCATGGCGTGCCGGCGGTTTGGCGGGGAGGTGCATGTTCTGGGCGTGATGCTGCTGATATTTACACCGCTGCCCTATATGGACGCCACATCCAGCTGGTCGTTTCGAAACCGGTGGCAGCGTGCGCTGGTGGGTGCGGCGGGCATGATCACCGAAATTTTTCTGGCCGGTCTGGCCACTTTTGTATGGGTCAATACCGGTGCGGGCAGCCTCCATAGTCTGGCCTATAATGTGATGTTCATCGCTTCGGTGTCAACGGTCATATTCAACGGGAACCCGCTCCTCCGGTTTGACGGATATTATATTCTTTCCGATCTGCTGGATATCCCCAATCTTTCCACCCGGGCCATATCCCATCTGCGCCATATTGCCGAGCGGTATCTGCTGGGGTATCGGGAGTCCATCAGCCCGGCCCAGTCGGTGAGAGAATCGGTCTGGCTGACGGTGTTCGGCATATTGAGTGGTATTTACCGGGTTATTGTGTTTGGCGGTATTATACTTTTCGTAGCCGACAAGTTTCTGCTCGCCGGTATGCTCATGGCCCTGATGTGTATTTTTGCATGGGGTATTGTGCCGGTGTTTCGTCTGATTCAATACCTGGCATCGAGTCCAAGACTTTCAAAAACACGGTTTCGGGCCATTTCCGTGTCTGTCCTGATTTCCGGTATGATTATTTTTTTTCTGGCATTGTTTCCCCTGCCTGACCGCTTCCGGGCCCCGGGACTTCTGGAAGCGGTTTCGTATGTGCGTGTTGTCAATCAGGCACCCGGGTATGTAAAGACTCTGCTGGTCCATTCCGGCACTCGGGTTGAAAAAGGCACGGCGTTGATAAAGATGGTTGACCGGGAGCTGGATATTGAAATAGATCGCGCAAATGCTCAGAAAAAAGAGGCCCGGGCATTGCAGATGCAGGCCATGAGCCGGGCCGTTGAGGACCTGAAGCCCATCCGGAAAAGGCTTGAAACCATTACCGCCCGGCTGGTGGATTTGTCCCGGCAGAAACAGGAACTGATTGTTCGTGCCCGCCAGGCAGGTGTGTGGGTCGCCCCGCCGGCGTCGGAACTCGAAGGGAAATGGCTGCCCAAGGGATTTTTGCTTGGAGAAATTGTGGGCGGCGCTGAATTTCGATTTTCCTCTGTGGTGTCCCAGGACGATGCCGCCGATCTTTTTGCAGATGGAATACTAAAAGCCCAGGTTCGGCTGCATGGCCAGGAGGGGGGCGATATTGACGTTGAAAAATTCGAGATCGTCCCGTATCAGCATGACAAACTTCCCTCTGCGGCACTGGGCTGGCTGGGGGGAGGTGATGTGGCAGTTTCCATGTCGGATGATACCGGACTGAAAACATCCGAGCCCTTTTTTCTGATTTTTGCACATGTGAAGCCGAATCCGGCTGTTCTTTTTTTTCATGGCCGATCCGGTAAAATCCGGTTCAGCATGAAAAAAAAACCGCTGGTGGTACAGTGGGGAAGAAGTATTCGCCAGCTGCTTCAAAAAAGATACCATATATGAATTGGGCCACCAAGGATTTCAGGCGCACCTCGGTCAACGCCCCGGAAGAGTTCCACAAAGGCCTTGACGGCGTTCTCAAGGCCGGAGTAGGCCGCTATCGCCGGCGCAGCGGGGTCCTGAAAAAAATAATGGACGATGCCTGCCGTATCAGCGCCATGGCCGATGACCTCCACAGTCTTTCGAACAAGGTGTTTTCCGGAAAGCTCAGGGAGATGCGAACCTTTTTCCGGCGGGGCAGAAAAGAGTGCCCGCAGATGTTGCCTGAGGCCCTGGCCATTCTTGTGGACGCGGCCCGTCGGACTCTGGGCCTGCGTCCTTTTTCGGTGCAGATTACCGGTGCATTGTGCCTCCACAGGGGATATCTCGCAGAGATGGCCACCGGTGAGGGGAAAAGCCTCACGGCCTGCCTGCCTGCCATATTGGCGGGCTGGACCGGAAGACCCTGCCATATCGTTACAGTCAACGATTACCTGACAAAACGCGATGCCCTGGAAATGAAGGCGCTTTACGAATTTTGCGGGGTATCTGCCGGATGTGTAACCAGTGGTATGGCCCCGGATGAACGCCGCTTGAACTACGACAGGGGCGCTGTGTACACCACCAGTAAGGAACTGGTGGCTGATTTTCTGCGCGATCGTCTGATAATGGGATCTTTGCATGACCCCAGCCGTCGTTTGATCCGGCACATCCTTTTCCCGGATGGAAATCGGAAAGAAGGGCTGGTGCTCAGGGGGCTTGATACAGCTATCGTGGATGAGGCTGACAGTGTTTTAATCGATGAGGCGGTGACACCGCTGATCATATCCCAGGTCCGGGAAAACAGACTTTTCACCCAAGTATACAGCACTGCCGGCCGGATTGCCAAAAAGCTGGTGCCGGATATCGATTATACGGCCGATCTTAAATACAAGGAAATTGTTTTAAAAAAAAGTGCATTGGCAAAGATAGCGGAAAAGGCAGAAAAACTGCCCGGTATCTGGCGAAATACGGCGCGGAGCGAAGAGGTGATAAAGCAGGCCCTGGCTGCCCGGGAATTTTATCGACGGGATGAGCAGTATGTGATTCAGGACGGTCATATCGTTATTGTAGATGAATTTACAGGGCGCTTGATGCCCGATCGCACCTGGCGGCAGGGATTTCATCAGGCGGTGGAAGCCAAGGAAAATCTTGAGCTGTCAAATCCCAGTGAAACAATGGCACGCCGCAGTTTTCAGCAATTTTTTCGAATTTTCACCCACCTGAGCGGTATGACCGGTACCGGCCGGGAGGCTGCCGGAGAATTCTGGCAGATCTACGGGTTGCCTGTTTTAAAAGTCCCCACCAACAGGCCCTGCGTCCGGAAATTATTTCCCGACCGGATATTCGGAAACGCCGCTCAGAAATGGACGGCTGTCATGGATGAAATTATTACCATCCACAAAACCGGCCGCCCGATTCTGGTGGGCACCCGGAATGTCTTTGCCAGTGAAAAACTGGCAAACCTGTTACGGGCGGAAAAACTGGCATTCAATCTTCTCAATGCGGTTCACCACGAGGAGGAGGCCAGCATTGTCCGGGTTGCCGGTGAAGAGGCTCGGATAACGATTTCAACCAATATGGCCGGCCGGGGAACCGATATCAAACTTCATGGCAAGGTTGCTGAAAAAGGGGGATTGCACGTCATTGCCACGGAAAGACACGAGTCAGGACGGATCGATCGGCAGCTTTTCGGTCGCAGTG
>CAYQNS010000205.1:0-6420 GCA_964418755.1 uncultured Desulfobacteraceae bacterium | reverse complement strand
AGGCGGCGGTGGCGGTGGCGGCGGTGGGTGTTTTGTCACCGGCCTCATCCCTTTTATGCAGGGTCGTTAAAAACGGTAAAAAGTATTTTTAGCAGCAGTTATCTTCCCCCTTTTTTTAAGGGGGAAGATGTCATTGCTGATTCCCCGCCATTTCTATCAGTATCCCAAAGTATTTTATATTTAGTATCTTTTTGACAATTTGTAATTGTTTTGATAAAGATTATGCATTTGTGACCATCAAAAAGATCATTTCTTATTGTTTGATGGACCCAACAAGACAGTGTTGTCAGGAATTGATAAACATCTCTTCGCTCCCTGTCATCGGGAGCCATTTTTTTGTGAAAGACAGATCAGTCCAAAGCCTTTTTGATTGATTATGGATTGGCAATCTTGTTGTATGCTCATGGTTTTGGCTCGGTTGGGTCGAGATTTTTCTTAAAAGCAGATATGATAAAGAGGCGTGTAATGAAAACAAACATTCGAACGAATCTGATAGTTTTTCTTTTTTTGACGGTTGTAACGGCTATTTTCATTCCGCAGGCAGGTGCCATCGAGGTGGCGGGCGATATAACCACCGATACCTTTTGGAATGATCCGCTTACGCCCTATATCGTCACCGGTGATATTACGATCGCTGAAGGGGTTACCCTGACCATCGGTCCCGGGGTCGTGGTTGAATTTCAAAAAACCGGTTCTTCCGACGGATATCAGATTCAGGTCGACGGGACCCTGCGGGCGATAGGAGAAGCGGGCCGACCGATTCTTTTTACCATTGACGACAAGGCCTATTACTGGGGGCATATTGAGTTTACGGAAACCAGTACACCCTGGGATGAAACAGATGATTCAGGGTGCATGCTGCAGTATAGTATCATCGAGTATGCCGGCAACGGCAAAGTGGATACTGATGAGCAAGCATCTGTCCGGTGCGTATCGGCGTCCATCCTGATTGAAAACAGCATTGTCCGCTACGGCAAAAGCGACGGTATCCGCACGAAGGGCGGAACGCCGCATATTATGGGCAACCGTATCCATGATACCCAGTGCGGGGTTAAAATGATAACACCCGATGCCGGGCAGATTCAAAACAATTACCTGGTCAACAATCAGCAGGGCATCTATATGGAATCCGGTGATGCGACGGTTGATCTATCGGAGAACACCATTATCTGTTCCTCTTCGGAAGGATATGGCAGCGCCCTTGGCGTCAATATGGTTTACCACAATAACCTGTCTTCTTTTTTCTGGGAACAGGTCACAGGCATCGATGTTGATATTAATGATCCGGATGCCGTCAGCCCTCAATTTACGGTTCCGGATAACATCCCTGATGACGAGACCCTGACATTTCAGGTGACGGTTACCGATTCCCAGGGAATACAGGCGGTTGATACGGTTGATGTGAATGTGACCTGGGACAATGTTGACCCTGTTGCCGATGCCGGGCCGGACCAGAGTGCAGTCCAGGGGGCCCTGGTCACCCTGGACGGATCTAATTCTTTTGATCCCGATGGCGGGGATGATGCGACATTGATCTATACATGGAGCCAGATGTCAGGCCCGACGGATGTGACCGGTACATGGACCCAGGATGTCACCGGAAAATACGCTTCGTTTATTGCCCCGGTACCTGTTTCCGGTGATGCGGAAGACTATGTCTTCCAATTAAGAGTGGCAGACGGCAGTGGTGCTTTTTCCCTGGACAGTATTGTAGTTACCGTTACCTACCTTGATCCGGACAATGAATCACCGGTTGCCGATGCAGGGACTACTCAAACGGTTACCGAAGGTGATGGAGTACCCCTGATCGGGACCGACTCATATGATCCGGATGGCGTGATCGTTTCTTATGTGTGGCATCAGACCGAAGGAGAATCGGTAGACCTGGACAATCCGTTCATACCCAACCCCAGTTTTACCGTTGACGATGTAGAAACCGAAGGAGGGACGTTTACTTTCCAACTTACGGTTAAGGATGATGGCAATAAATCAGCAACCGATACCGTTGTTGTCAATATTATCGATAGTGCTGCCGGTTCAAATAATCCGCCGACGGCAGAGGCAGAGGCAAAGGCAGAGGGCCAAAGCGGAATTTCGGATGTTTTTGAAGACGAGACAATTGTAACTCTTGACGGATCAGGATCAGATGATGGTGATACCGGCGATAGTATTTCATCTTATGTGTGGAAACAGATTTCAGGGCCGGGAGTAGTTTTTTACGGCGGTACCAGCACCGGGTCGGAGCGTAATTTTGCACCGCCCAATGTGACTGAAGACACCGATCTCGTATTTCGCCTGACGGTGTCGGATTCGAGCGGACTCAGATCAACCGCTGATGTTACGGTTCGTGTCCTTTGGATTAACGAGGCGCCCGTAGCGGATCCTGGAGCGGATCAAACCGTTGGCGAGGGCCTGAAAGTTCAGCTTGACGGTTCCGGATCGGTCGATGAGGATGACGGTATTAAATCGTATCTATGGGAACAGGTGTTTGGTACGGAACCGGAAGAAGACCGCATTACGGTAGATCTTTTTAATGCAAATTCGGCCAAGGCAATTTTTATCGCACCGGATGTAGATAAAGATGAGACACTGGCTTTTGCTTTATTGGTAACGGATCACGAAGATGTTTATGATTATGGCGATAACGTGCATGTGACGATCACGGCAGACAACACCAGTCCCGCAGCAAGTGCCGGTCCGGATCAGGTGGTCGGCTGGAGTGATGCGGTTTCCTTTTCCGGGTCTCATGACCCTGTCGGAAGTATTGTATCATACCTGTGGGAAGAGGTGGTTGCGGCAGGCCAGAGCCAGAGGGTGGAATTATTTGACGCAACCACGGAAAACCCTTATTTTACGGCTCCGGCCGTGAATCCGGAACCTTCTGATCCGTATCTCCCGATTCTTTTCAGGTTGACGGTAACAGATGATGCCGGCAATGAATCCGTGGATACGGTGATTGTGAACGTTACCGATACCCCCATGGCTGATCCGCCCACAGCCGATGCCGGAATACCCCAGACCGTGAGCACAGGGGCCACGGTTACCCTGGATGGATCCAATTCCATTGACCCTGACCTGGTATCGGAGATTCAGGTGCGGGAAAATTATTTTTTATACGATATCCCGGATGATGATGACACGAGCCCCGGGAATATAGTGGCGATGACCAGGGGGGAGGCGGCTAATTGTCATTTGACGTTTGAAGCCAACGATATTGAAAACGTGGATGCTGATTTTTCCATCTATCTCTATGGCTGGGCTGATGACGATACCACTGAAGTGGATTTGTCCGGGAACTGGTGGGGCACGCTTGAGGATTCCGAAATCAGCGACTTGATATATGATGTCACCTTTGATACGACCCTGCCCGAGGTGATTTATCAACCTTTCGAGGGGGCCGCTGTGCCTGATGCCGGATCTGACCTTTCCGCACCGCCCATGGCAGATGCCGGAGAAGATCAGACCGCTGATCCGGATGATACAATTACCTTAAGCTGCCCGGAGGTCGATGATACTGAAGGGGTATTTGTCTATCAATGGGTTCAGACCGGGGGCCTGGCGGTGATCCTGGATAATGCCGATACCCGCGAGGCAACTTTTGTGGTGCCGGCCCTTCCGGATGAAGAAGACGAAACAGATATCGAGGATGCAAATCCCCTTCTGTTCACATTGACCGTCACAGATCCCTATGGTTTTTTTGATACCGATGAGGTGAAAGTAACTATCAATGCGGCGGATGAAGAAGATGACAAAGGATCGCACAGCACCTCCGGATGCTTTATCTCTGCAAGCGGCGAACAGACGGCTTTTGGTTTTATCAGATATTTCGACAAAGAATTTTTTCAGCAGATCAGGTCCAAGGTCCGCAAAATAATGGTTACGCTAATTGTTCTGAATAGAAAGGCATCGTTATGAGAAAGAAAGCTGTTTTTACGGTATCGGTCATGGTTGTTTTTTTTCTGTCTGCACCTGCTTTTGCCTGGTATTACGCCATTGGCGGGGGGGACGGCGGCGGCGCCGAGGCGTATAACTTCAGTATGGAAGTGGGCAAGGAGAAGATAAAAATAGGCGACCATACCTATTTTGCCGGCCTGGTGGTTCCCCTTGTTTTTCACGGGGACGACAATGTGCCCTCCGACACCCATGGCGGTTCCTGCCCCCATGATGAATATCGCAGCCTAGGCGATAAAGATGACGGCACTGAAACGGGTCTCATCGCAAAGGTCGGCATGGAACTGTTTTACCCCAATACCTACTTTGCCGTCATCGGCGGCGTTACACGATGCAACACGGTGGAACTGGTCCGGTCAACAGCCACCGATGAATATTATGAACAGTCCACCGATGATGAATACCATATCGTATACGGCATCGGCGTTCGGTATTTTCCGGAAGTCTTGGACTGGCAGCTGCGCATGAACCTGGGGCTGGATATTGATAACAGAAGAGGGCTCACGGCCATGGTGGGGTGGACCTGGTAACGCCCAAAATTTCAAATCGCGTTTTTAGTTTTTTGCGGGTCCATGAAACGATCATTTTTAAAAATGATAATGGGTCGCTGCGGGTGTGCTCTTGAAGGGGAAATATGAAGCGAATAAGCGTTTATGTTTTAATTTTGTTGTTTCTGCCCGGTGTTGTTTTTGCTGGAACGATTGGCCCGGCGGAATCCGACGCCGGAACAACATGGCGCCTTGGTTTGAAGGAGTATATCCAGGCGGTGGTGGAAAAAAACGAGAGCATTCATTCCCAGCGGCAGGAATTTATGATCAGCCGGGAAAATATCCGGCGGGAACAGTCGGTTTTTGAGCCGGAACTGGTCAATTCATTTCAGCGCAGCCAGGAAAAAATAAAATATTCCCAGGATGACAAAACCTCTCTGCTATTCAGCAGCGACAGCGATGAATGGACCGACAGTGTCAATTTTATGATTCAGGGCAAGATTCCCACAGGCGCTGACATTAGCATAGGATACACCCAGAGCGGGTCCAAGGACAAGGTCTATGATGAAGACTGGGAGTATAAAAGCTATATGGGGTTGGAAATAACCCAGCCCTTGCTTAAAAATGCCGGGATGGCCCCCATGGCAGGTATCAAGGTGGCCAGAAAAGATGCCGATATCTCATTTCAGTCCTATCGACTGAAACTCATTGAAGTGGTTTTCGGTGCATCGGCGGCTTGCTGGGATTACTACAGTGCCAGGGAAAAGCTCAAGATCCGTCGTGATTCATCTTTGATAGCAGAGAAAATACTGGCTGAAAATAAAGAGCGCGTCCGACTGGGTAAAATGGCCAGAACCGAATTGATGGAAGCGGAAGCCGGCCTTGCCAAACGTAAATCCTGGGAGAGTAATGCCCGGCAGGCCCACCTGGCCGCCATGAATACCCTGCGCAGTTATATCGCTTCTACTGATACGGCCACAGCTTTTGATATTGATTTTGAGAATTACTTCAAATCCCCCGACATCGAACCGGACCTTGCCGGGAGCATGAGGGTCGCCCTTGAACGGCGGCCCGAGTACTTGTCGGCCCTTGAAAAGGTGGAAAAAGAAAAAATTTTGATCCGGTACGCTAAAAATCAACGCTGGCCCCAACTGGATCTAAACGGGAGTTACGGCCTCAACGGACTGGCGGACTCGGTGTCGGATTCTGTGGAAGATGCCTATGACAGCGATTATCGGTCCTGGAAAATCGGTTTGACCCTCACCGTGCCGCTCATGGGCAATGTTAAATCCAATAGTGAAATGAGGGCGGCCAGACATCGCAAAAAACAGGCCCTGCTGGAACTTCGATCCATCGAAGTGCAGATTGCCAATATTATTCATACGGCGGTTAAAAATGTCGGCGCGAGCCGGGAGCAGGTGGCGTACTATCAAAATGTTCGTGAACTCGAAGAAAGGCTTCTGGAAATAGAGATGGAAAAATTGAGGCGGGGCAAGAGCAACAGCCGGTCTGTGCTGGACAAAGAAGATGACCTGCATTATGCCAGGGAAGCGGAACTGGAAAGCATTGTTACCGAACAAAAGGCCTTTTTATCACTGGCGGTGGCCAGCGCCTCGGTGCTTCGTCAAAATGATATCCTCGTGACAAGAGAAAAAGACGGTTCGGCAAAAATTATCTGCGAAAATGAACAGGGGGGGATTGTACAATGATTGCCGGAATCGGGAGATATGCCGGTACTGCCGGCAGCCGCCGGAAAATTATCTGCGCTGCACTGCTGGCCGTTTTCGTCCTATCCCTTCCCGCGGCCCATGCCCGGGAAGAGATGGCCATTGCCGGACTCACTGAACCGGTTAAAGATGTGCTGTTGAGTTTTGAGGCGGATGGAAAAATCGCCAAAATATACTTCAAAGAGGGGGACCGGGTAGTAAAGGGTGCGACGATCATGGCGTTGAACAAATGGTTTGAAGAACTCGAAGTTCAG
>CAYQNS010000204.1:0-6481 GCA_964418755.1 uncultured Desulfobacteraceae bacterium | reverse complement strand
GTGTAATTAAAACTGACAGGTGGCAATCCGGCGGATGGAATTAAAGGGGCATTTTGATGGGTAAGGGCGGGAAAATAAAAGACGGTAAAGAGGAGTCAGGGTTTACCCTGCTCGAGCTTGTGATCGCCATGTTTCTGGCAGTCATCGTGTCCACGGCCATCTACATGGCCTACAATTCGCAGCATAAATCCTATACGGTGCAGGAACAGGTGTCGGCCATGCAGCAGAACCTGCGGGCCGCCATGTATTTCCTGCAGAAAGATATCCGCATGGCCGGGTCCGATCCTGCATTGAAAGCAGGCGGCGGCGGCCAGGCCGGGGCAGAGATATTGACGGCCAATGCGGCGGAACTGGAATTTACAATGGATATCACCGGCGGCGAAAACGATGGTGTAGACAATGATAAAGATGGCCAGATAGATTCCGCCGATCCAGATGGCGAATGGTTTGACGGTGAGTTAGGGGGGACGGGTGAACAGGTTCGTTTTAAACTTGATAATGATGGCGATGATGACGGCGTTGCCGATGGGTTTCCTTGCAATCTGGCCCGGGCAATGGGTGGCGGTGGATTGCAGGATATCGCCGAAAATATAGAGATCCTCAATTTTGTCTACCTGGATGAAGATGGCAATCAACTGGACGACGACGGGGCCGGAAACGTTGTGGCCAGCATGGATGATATCCGTCAGGTCAGGGTAACAATCACCGCGCGAAGTGACCGGCGTGATCCGGAGTTTACCAGTGCTTCCGGAGATAATTTCAGGCGCAGGACATTGACCATGACAATTACACCGAGAAACTTGGGAATATAGGAATGCAGACCATGACAAAAAAACAGTCAGCGAATTCCGCAATCGGGCAGCAGGGGTTCACCCTGGTGGAGGTGATGATTGCCCTGGTGATTTTTTCCATCGGCGTTCTGGGACTGGCGGCCATGCAGATAAACTTTATCCAGGGCAATGCAACGGCTCGGGGAATCACTGAAGCGGCCAACCAGGCTTCCGATAAAATGGAAGAACTGATGGCGCCCACTTTTAATTATGCTAGTGTTGTCAGCAGCAATGCCCCTGAAACGGTTGGAGACTATACTTTGAATTGGGTCGTGACGAATCCGGACGTGGATTCTGATTCAACGCCAGATACTGATTATAAGCATATTCAACTCACCGTAACCTGGAATGACAGCAGCGACGCGAGATCCTTTACACTGGATTCCATGCGGGTTCAGGCTCCTTAAGGAAACTAATAATGACCTGTGTAAAATTGGAAAAGCGTTTTAAAAGGGCGCGATTATGATTTTACCCAAACATTATTGCCCATTTAGAATCAATTGAAAAAACCAGTATGTCCGAAGGGAACAATAAATGGAAGCAAAATTTGTGCAGATCGAAAATCAGCATGGGTCGGCTATTTTAATTGCAGTAGTTGTACTGCTGATGCTCACTGTTTTGGGCATCTCTGCCATCCGCAACACCGGGATGGAACTGCAGATTGCCGGTAACAGCAAGATTTATCAGCGAAATTTATACGCGGCGGAAGGTGCGTGCCTTGAACCCGGCCGTAAAATTGAAACGGCAACCACAAATGCCCTTAAAAATGCGCCGCCTGCATGGTTGAATGCTGCGACGGTGGGTATAACCAATCCCGCGACTGTCTGGGATAATGCCAACTCGGATGTGGCCGCGTTAGATGCAACCGGCCAGGTCCTATATGCTGCTGTACATAACGGGATCGCGCAGGGGGCATCGCTGAGCATGGGCGGAACAACTGTCCATGACTTTGCCCTCCATGGGCTTAGCCTGAAAAACAACGGCCGGGCTTTGATTACCATGGGCTACCGGAAAAGGTTCTAACGAAAGGGATTGGATTATGAATCTGATAAAAATCTATCAAAAGGCATTTTTGGCGAACAGGGACAGTCTGAGAAAATCCGTAAGGCTGGTTTTTGCTTTGACGTTGGCTTTTTTCGGTTTTTTTGTGCTGGTTTCGGCTGATCAGGCATATGCCATGGGAGGGTCTGACTACGCTAGAATAACGGTGGTACTCAGACCACAAGGCGCCATAGATGCAGGTGCACAGTATACTGTAACAATGACCGATCCGGGTCCCGGTGAACATGATGATAATCTTACCGCCTCTTATGGGCCTTATAACGACGTGGGATCAAGAACTATAGATGTAACAGAATTTTATGAAAACAATGATATCTCCGAGGCGACATGGGAAGTTTCCTTTAGAACTGATGTGTCCGGTTGGATCGCCCCGCAATCGCCACAGAGTTTTACGTTGGGATATGACGATCATACTGTATACGGAATCTACACCGAGGATACCACTTCATCGTCAACTACAACTACAACAGTGATTAGCAGCACCACCACTACCACTGTACCATGGTTAGGCTGTGTTGATATCTCGGATACCCCTTTGGACACCCAGCTCCAAGCTGCCCCGGCAACCATCATGTTTGTTGTTGACGATTCCGGGAGCATGGATTTTGAAATATTGACACCGGAAGATGGGGGCTCCATATGGGATGGTCGTGATGAATATTTTTATATTTTCGACATGAGCGACAATGAATACAGCTATTACTATGAATTGTCGGGAAGCGACAGGAATCTCTGGCGATCCCAGTGGGCCGGGTACAACCGGATGTATTACAATCCCGAAGCAATATATCTTCCATGGCCCACAACCAGCGGATATTACAGCGATGCAAGCACCACCCATCCCAAGTCTGCGCCCTGGAGCAACACAAGCGACACACTGGACCTGGGCCATGATTATTCCTCAATAGGGACACTGCACATAAAAAACGCCCACTACTATGTGTGGTCTGACAGTGAAAGCGCTATGTACCTGGTGAATATTGATCGAGAACTCAAATACTACAGGTTCACCAGTTTCAGTACTGAAGATGAAAACCACAATCATTATCTTGATCCAGGGGAAGATGACGATGACGACGGCCTGATCGACTATACCCCAACAAATGCAAGTTATGCCGGATTAACAAGAGATAATTCTCCGCCGGATGACATTGTTCCGAAAAACGGCGACGACTCTGCCCGTTCATACACGGAAGAACTGCAAAACTTTGCCAACTGGTTTTCCTTTTACCGCCGACGTGAACTGACATCCAAAAACGCCATGGGCAATGTTCTTGTGGGGTTGCAGGGAGTGCAGGTGGGCATTCACACGATACATGAACGGATTGAACAGCCGGCGCTAAAGGTCAAGGTAACTGAAGGCGACGATTTTTTCGATAACACCGGTACACTGTTGGATCTGATCTACGGTCTCCGGTCCGATCAGGGCACGCCTTTACGGATTGGGCTTAAAACCGTTGGTGAATATTTTGCAGGGGATGGTGATTCCCCGTACAGCACATCTCCCTATTATCCTGCAGAGACCGGCGGGGAATGCCAGCAGAGCTTTACGATTGTTATGACCGACGGCTACTGGAACGGCAGCAGTCCGGATGTGGGAAACTGGGACGACGGGGAAGGGTACCCGTATGAGGATAATTACAGCAACACACTGGCTGACGTGGCCATGAAATATTATGAAACCGATCTGTCTTCCGGCTTATCAGGCCTGGCGAATTTAGTTCCCGTCAACGCCCCTGATATTGCCACGTATCAGCACATGGTCACCTATGGCATATCTTTTGGTGTTTACGGCACATTGAATCCTGATGCGTATGATTTCTACGACTCGGATAATCCGACGCCTATTACCTGGCCTGAGCCGGAAGAGGATGAAAAAACCACGATTGACGATTTGTTCCATGCCTCGGTCAACGGCCGGGGAGAGTTTCTAAACGCTTCCGATCCGCAAGATCTGACGTCCTCTCTGCAACTGCTGATGCAGAACATTGAATCACGGGTTGGCTCAGGCGCCTCGGTTTCCATCAACGGAGAAGAGCTGTATGCCGGCTCAGTCATGTTCCAGTCAATTTATTCATCGGACGACTGGACGGGCGAAGTCAAGGCCTATCCGATTCTACCGGGTTCCGGTTTTGTGGATAAAGACAATTACACCTGGTCGGCATCTTTAAGACTGCAAAATAAAGACTGGAATTCAAAAAGAATTGTCGGGACCTACAACGGGGCTTCCGGTGTTGCCTTTCGTTACGGCAGTCTCTCTGAAACCCAGCAGGGTTATCTTGTGGAAAACCAGGTGAACTACCTCCGGGGCGAAACAACCAATGAAGAAAGAAATAACGGTATCTACAGAAACCGTACCTATCTTCTGGGAGATATTGTCCATTCCGCGCCCCGCTATCATGACGATGTAATTTATGCTGCCGGCAATGACGGCATGCTGCATGCCTTTGATGCATCCAACGGGGATGAAATCTTTGCCTACGTACCGAATCTGGTATTCACAAAGCTGCCGAGCCTTACTGACCCGGAGTATGAGCATACTTTTTTTGTGGATCAGACACCCTATGTAAAGGATATCTCTGAAACCCAGACACTCCTGGCCGGGGGGCTGGGTGCCGGCGGACGCGGGTATTATTGTCTTGACGTAAGCAGTACCAACATTACATCCCTTAAAGGCGCTGGCAGTTCGTTTTCGGGAGAAACCACCCTGGCCGGGATGGTTCAGTGGGAATACCCCTGCGCGTCGACACCGGCAGAGCAAATAGCGGATCTGGGTTACAGTCTAAGCAATGCATTTATTGTAAACTCAACCGAAGGCTGGGTCGTGATTTTTGGCAATGGGTACAACAGCACGAATGAGAATGCGGTTTTCTTTGTTCTGGATGCCCTGACCGGTGAACTCTTGACAAAGATCGACACCGGAGTCGGTTCCTGCAACGGGCTTTCCACACCTGTCCCGGTGGACGTCAATATCGATGAGATTATTGACTATGCGTATGCCGGTGATCTGAAGGGTAATTTGTGGAAGTTTGACCTTACGGGGGAGAATGCATCAGATTGGGAAGTGGCTTTTATGAGTGGCGATACGCCCATGCCGCTTTTTCAGGCCAAAGATGGCAGTGGGAACGTCCAGCCCATCACCACCATGCCGGATGTGGTGCACCACTGTGTCAAAAACGGATATATGGTTGTTTTCGGGACCGGGAAATATCTGGGGAATACGGATTTCAGCGACACTAATACCCAGACCATTTATGGGATTTGGGATTATGGCGATGATACGGACAATAGTGAATATCTCGGTTCATTTGAGCGCAATCTGTCAAGTCATCTTTCCAACCAGCCGGAGGAGGTCACCCTCCTTGAACAAGGCGAAATATTTTATGACCTGGATCCCGGGGGAAGTGGAAACTATCTGCGGGTTTTGACCGCTAACCAGGCACAATGGAATACGGTTGCTGATGACGACGACGGCGAAAATGACAATCCAGGGAGTACCCTGGATCAGACTACCCATGCCGGATGGTTTTTTGACCTTGATAACATTTACCTTGAAGGGGAACGGGTCATCCGGGATGTTATTGTCCGAGACGGCAAGGCAGTCGTGATTTCTTCCATACCCAAAAGTTCACCGTGCGCTGCCGGCGGTGACTCCATTGTACATGAAATGGATGCCTGCAATGGCGGAAGGCTTTCCTCCCCTGCGTTTGACTTGGATGGACATGGCACTATTGATGACGACGATATGGTTACGATCCCTGATCCGGATAATCCGGACGAAACGATTACGGTAGCGCCGACGGGCATTAAGTATAATGCCATGATCTATTCGCCAATGATATTGAGAAATTCTCCTATTGAAATCAAATACTTCAGCTCGGCAGACGGCGGTATTCGATTGCTCAAGGAGGAGGCTGAAAGGCTTGGGGTATTTTACTGGAAAATGGGTGAAAATTAACCTTGAAGCAGAAGGGCTGATAACTCCTGAATTAAAGTGAATGAAAAAGGAGATAAAATGGTTGTTTTAATGAGTAATCTAAAAAAAACAGGCTGGATATTTATAGTGCTTCTGACGATCATGGCCGCATGGGGAACTGGAATTGTTTTGGCCGATGAAAAAGCACAGATTCTTTCCATAAATCCGGTACCTGAATTGAAATCCGAGAAAATCGGTCTGCCGGATCAACAAATGCCCGACTTTAACGGTGTCGGGCGGATCGAGATGATTAAGAAAAGCAGAATTGTTATCAATGATCGATTCATGCGGACAGCACCTGGTGTAGAATATCGTTCTTTAAAGGGACCTCAACCTGTAGAAAAATCAAAATTTCACCAGGGCGCAACAGTTGGCTATCAGTTAGATGAAAATCGCAAAATTATTGCTTTGTGGCTGCTGGATGATTAGAAGGAGCAGATGAAAAATGAAAAAAAACTTTGTTTTGCGATGGATAGTTCTGTTAATGGGTTTTTCCCTGTTTTTTTGTTTACCGACTTTTGCAGAGTTCTACCAGTACACGGACCAAAGCGGTGTGCACAGATTTACCGATGATCTGACACAGGTGCCTGAAGATCAGCGGTCTAAGGTTAAA
>CAYQNS010000203.1:0-6495 GCA_964418755.1 uncultured Desulfobacteraceae bacterium | reverse complement strand
GACTTTCCTCGAAATCCGATATGGATTCCGCGATCGTCTGGACTGCTTTGACCGCCAATTTGTTTGACGCCGGTTAAAAAAATTATTACCTGTTCCAATTCATGCAATTGCTTCACAAAACACTGCGTCGATTCGGCCGGGACCGGAAGTAAGGGTTCGCACCCAGCCGGGGCCGATGCATCAGCGCTTAAAATGTAAACCCGTTTTCGGAGTCTACGCTTACCTGCGCGAGCCCTAAAGGCCCTGCCAATAAATAATCCGGTCACAATGAGGACAAAATTTCAAACTGTCGCAACGCTGGAGTTCATTATATGTCTGCGGCGGGATATTCATGTGACATCCCTGACACACGGCATTATGAACCGATACAACGGCTGCCCCGAAAACCTTTTTATTGACCCTGCTGAATTTTTTTAAAATATCGGGTTTTATTCCCTCGCTGCCGCATTGCCATTCCTGCCGCAATGTAGCAAGTTTCTCATTGTCCATGGCAGCTTTGCTTTGCACATTTGCTTTTTCAGCTAATATCTCTTCGCCGATCTGCACGAATTCTTTTTTCTTATCCTCAATTTCTTTTTCCAACTCTTCTGTCTGTTCAAGGCTGTTGAGCATCTGCTCTTCCATATTGGATATCCTTAGCTTCAACTCATCGATTTCCTTCAGCATGCTCCTGTATTCCCGGTTTGTTTTGACAACTTTCATTTTATCCCGGCTTTTATTTATCATGGACTGACTGATTTGTATCTCCGCGTCATAATCACGATACTCCTTTTTTTTGATTTCCAGCACGGCCGTATCGCTCTCAATCCTTTCTTCATAGGATTCAAACCGTTTATCCAGTTCCTTTAGTTTTTCCCCAACATCATCCAGTCGGTTGTTTATTTTATTGATCCGGAGTTCTATCGTCTGAAGTTTTATTAAACGTTTTATCTGATCCTTCATACTTACCACTCACCACCTATGATTAACAGTTAAATAGAAAAATGGATGCATTTATAAAAAATTAAAAACTCAGTTTACCGCCAATGTTTTAGCCGCCTGAAGAGCAAGAGAACTATGTATTTGGGGCAAATAAAATTTAAAATTTTTTACGAATCATCACAAATACAATACCGTAAGAAATCCTGCTCCAAGGAAATAGGATCTCCGTCCTTAACTGACAAGAACACTTCTTTCTCAAAAATAAATTAATCGCTTTGTGTTCGAACAATACCACCGGACTTATCACAAACGCAAGGTTACAGTTTTTTCCCTCTGCGCCATTTACTTCAAACTATTCATCAATATTCCAAAAGGGGGCCCTTTCCATCATACAGGTGTCGATATGTATGTCCATTTTATTGTCAAGAGCCATCTTGCGCAGCCGTTTTGCAACGGAATCTATAATTAAATGCTCTGATGCAAAATGTCCTATATCTATCAACCCAAGATTCCGGGATTCAACGTCTCTGGCATTATGATATCCCAAATCCCCGCTTATATATACCTGGGCGCCGCAGGAAAAAAAATGGCTCATCAATCCTGAACCGCTGCCGCTGCAGACTGCCGCCTTAGAAACACGCAGGTCTGGATTTCCGGCAATCCTGAGATTTTTAACCCCAAGTCTTTCCCCGACAATCCGACCGAAATCCTTAAGATACATATCTTTTTCAAGTTCGCCGACCCGCCCCAATCCATGGTCATTCTCTGCAGTTACCAGTGGATATACATCATAAGCCATGGTTTCATAAGGATGCCTGCTTCGCAGGTGGGCTATTGTGGCGGTAAGGTCTTTTTTCTCCACAAGAGCTTCTATCCGGGTTTCTTCAACGCTATTGATCACGCCTATATTGCCCGAGAATGGAACGGCCTTGTCTCCTGGTTTGAAAGTCCCCGTGCCCCGGCTGCGGAAAGTACATCCCGAATACTCCCCTATCACGCCGACTCCGCATTCCATAAGAGCCTGAAGGATTCTCTGCTCGTTTATTTCGGGAACATATACAACCAGTTTTAATTTTCCACCGCCGGCGGTTTCATCGAGTACCGTTGTGTTTTTTAATCCGATCCGATCTGCCAGAACATCATTTACACCCCCGGATACGATATCGAGGTTTGTGTGTGCCGCGAATACCGCGGTTTTGCTTTGGATAGCCTGATCAATGATACGACCAGCGGCAGTATTCAAGTCAATTGATTTCAACGGTTTGAAAATAAGGGGGTGATGCGTGATGAGAAGATCCACGCCGCTGCTACAGGCGTCAGTCATCACTTGCGGGGTCGGATCAAGCGCAATCCGGATTTTGTGCACATTCCATTCAGCCAGCCCTACCTGCAACCCGACATTATCCCATTGTTCGGCAAGATCAGGTGGCGCGATCGTGTTCATCATGGTGATGATATCGGCAACATTGGCTTTCATAACAAAGTCATTCCGGGTAACATGTATGTAATGCAAAAACGGTCTTGGGGTAAATCAGATTTGAGTCCTGAAAAATTTAAAAAAAAGGCGTGGTATATTTCAATCACCACGCCCTGCCAGCTTTATATTTCAATCTGTAAAGCCGCCTCATTATCTGCCTTTCTCAATATTACATATCTGATCCCGCCCGTTTGAAAAAATTAGGATATGGGCCCACCTGGAATCGAACCAGGGACCTACCGGTTATGAGCCGGTGGCTCTGCCAGCTGAGCTATAGGCCCATACAACAAACCAGCGTAAACCTGAAAGCTTGAAAATATCAAGCAGTCGTTATAAACTTGGATTTCTTACTAACTTCAGAAAATCCTTTTGTCAAGTATTATAGTCGTTGTAATCCGGTTTTTCAAATTTCAATAAAACTTTTCAATTTACGACTGCGCGTCGGATGTCTCAGTTTTCGTAATGCCTTGGCTTCAATCTGCCTTATCCGCTCACGGGTAACGGCAAAATCCTGTCCCACCTCTTCAAGGGTATGATCCGCCTTCTCCCCGATACCAAAACGCATCCGAAGCACTTTTTCCTCACGCGGAGTCAGTGTCGCAAGAACCTTTCGCGTCTGTTCAGCCAGATTCAGACTGACTGCGGCATCCGAGGGCAGTACAAATTTTTTGTCTTCAATAAAGTCTCCAAGATGACTGTCTTCTTCCTCTCCGATGGGCGTTTCCAGAGAAATAGGCTCCCTGGCAATTTTCAAAACTTTGCGGACTTTTTCCAATGGAATTTCCATTTTTTCAGCAATTTCGGCAGGTTTCGGTTCTCTCCCCAGTTCCTGCACCAGATAGCGGGAGGTTCGGATCAATTTATTGATGGTTTCAATCATATGAACCGGAATGCGTATGGTTCTAGCCTGATCCGCAATGGCGCGGGTGATTGCCTGGCGTATCCACCACGTTGCATAGGTACTGAATTTATATCCCCTGCGATATTCAAACTTGTCCACAGCCTTCATCAGCCCGATATTGCCTTCTTGAATCAAATCCAGAAACTGCAATCCCCTGTTGGTATATTTTTTAGCTATGCTGACAACAAGCCGCAGGTTGGCCTTAATCAGCTCACTTTTGGCCAGTTTTGCCTTCCACCTGCCCTCATCAACCCCCGAGATGATTCTTTTTAGGCTCCTGCAGTTGGCTTTAATTAATTTTTCCTTTTCTTCCTGCTCTTCCTGGATTTTTTTCAAATCGCAGAAAAGCAAGACGATATCCTCTTTTTCCAAATCACAGCGACACCCGGCCCATTCCAAGAGCTTGTCTTTTGATTCCAGATTTTCCCGAAGTTCGGTAACGGATGCGTCAAAATTTTCCGCACACATGCAGATCAATTTATTTCTGCTATCAAACCACTCGATGTGCTGCCTGATATTTTCCTCTATCTTATCTACTAAAGTGCCTGCCAGCCGCCAACCCTGCAAGGCTTCAAATATTTTGGTATTGCGCCGGGCGATACATCTTCTGATTCTACGCTGTTCATCGGGCTCGAAATTATTTGAAAACAGTTTTTCCCGATATTCGCAATTTTCCTCATCTATATTACGAATAATATCAATTGTATTCATGAAGCTTTCTATCTGCAAAACCTCATCAACATAAGTATCGCCCTCATCAATATCTCTCAATACATGCTTGGGACGCAGTTCCCCTTTTTCAATATGCTCCCCGAGATCAAAGATGCAATTTACGCTGATAGTGGCTTCAAGCAACGCTTTCAAAACATTCTGCTCACCGGCTTCGATTTTTTTGGCTATCTCCACCTCTCCTTCACGACTTAGCAGCGTGACCAAACCCATTTCTCGCAAATACATCTTGACAGGATCCGTGACCGAACCGAAATCACCGGCCGAAGCACTACCGCCCTTGCCGGCTTCTTCCGAAGCTTTCTTTTTGATCTTCAAAATGCTTTGTTTTTCTTCGTCAACGATTTTTATGTTCAGCTTATCGAAAAGTATCAGGGTATCATCGATCTGTTCCGTGGACAGCATGTCTTCCGGGAGCGCCTTATTGATTTCATCATAAGATAAATAGCCCTGTTTTTGACCTTTAAGAATCAATTTGTTCATTGCTTTTTTATCGATAGCATTTTTACCACCCTGTTTTCGAACGGCATTTCCTCCGGGGCGCTTTTTTTTTGTTTTTGCAGTCCTGGTTGTGCCTTGCTTTCCGCCTATATTTTTCCTGTCAACCATTTTTGTTCTCTTTATTGACGCTTTTGTCTTTTCAACGGGTTGTCTGACCATAAATTCTTAGCCTCCTGCAATACCGGCAAACCTTGGATGGTAATTAATTTCCACTTCCCTTGCCAATTATTTATCTCCGGGCTTGAATCTGTTTTTGTTTCAATAATTGTAACAGCAATGCATGATCATTGTTTTTTTCAGCCGTTCTTATCTCCTGAAGCAGCGTATTGTCCCTGCGTTTATATCTGTTTTCAAACTGTGACAGCAGCTTTTTACAGCCATTTTTATCCCAGTCCACCTCCTCAATAATCAGTGAAATAACCGTGCTTCGTATTTCCGGATCATTTATGGACGCCAGGATATCGGCTATACGTCCGGAGTTATTTTTTCCCGGTTCGGATACGCCCTTGCCGTCACCTGCAATCGTATCGTTTATAATAATCATCTTTCCGATAGATCGCAAATTTTTATCTTCAAAAAGATCAATTGCATTCCTCTTGATCATTTCCGGTACAATCTCGGGGAATTGAAGAAGCATGGTAATAATTTGTTTTTCCAGACGTATGCCTTTTCCATCGCCGGTATTATTGCCGGCCAATCCTGTCTTTACAGAGGCTCCCGGTGATTGTACCTTTAATTTTCCCGCACCTGAAATTTTTTTGATTTTTTCTATAATTGCAACTTCGTCAACACCAATGCGTTCCGCAAGATCTTTTATGTAGAGCGAGCGTTCCACATCATCCTCAATGGCAGCCAGAGTACCTATAAGATCCGCTATTATTCTAATTTTCCCCTCCACGGAAAGCCCGTGTTTTTTTACAGCGGAATCGGTCAGAAACGGTATGATTCCCCTTGCATGTTCAGCCAGTTCGGCAAATCGCCCGGGACCGAATTCAAGCAGATATGAATCCGGATCATGCCCGGCTGGAAGTACCATGATCCGGGCATTCACATATTCTTTCTTAAACAGTTCAATACTCCGCTGGGCCGCCTTAATTCCGGCCGCGTCGGAATCATAGACCAAAATCACCTGTCCCTGCTTACCGATAATCCCCTTTAAAATGCGAACATGTTCAGGTGTCATTGATGTTCCCAAAGTCGCAACGGAGTTTGCTATCTGGTGCTGGTGCAGCGCAAGGACATCAAAATATCCTTCTGCGATATATATGTTTTTATTGATTCTGGCCGGACGTCGGGCAGCATGAAGACCATACAGGGAGCGGCTCTTGCTGTAGATCGGGGTTTCCGGCGAATTGAGATATTTAGGCAAAGAATCATCCATGACCCGGCCGCCGAATCCGATAACCTGCATGCTTGAATTGAAAATAGGGAAAATAATACGGTCCCTGAAACGGTCCCAGGTTCTGTTGCTGTTTTCTTTTGTAACTACCAGACCGGATTTTTGAACCAGGGCATGGGAAACTTTATTTTTTGCGAAAAAATTAACCAGGCTGTCCCAGCGCCCCGGGGCATAACCTAATTTAAAAGATTCAATAATCGGGCCGGTCATACCCCGCCGGTTCAGATATTGCCGGGCTTTGTCCCCTGCACTGCTTTTTGTCAGCATATGCTGGTAAAATTCCATGACCCGGCGATTTAATGCATAAAGACTTTCTTTTTCCGAAATCCGGCTTTTCTGGATCGATGACATTTGAGGCATGGGGATATCAACCCCGTAACGCCTTGCCAGCAGCAGGGCCGCGTCCGGAAAGCTCATCCCATCTTGTTTCATTAAAAAATTAAAAATATTTCCGCCGACACCACATCCAAAGCAATGAAATATCTGTTTATCCGGATTGACTGTAAACGATGGGGTTTTTTCTGAATGAAACGGGCAAAGTCCAACAAAATTTTTACCGGTTTTTTT
>CAYQNS010000202.1:0-6501 GCA_964418755.1 uncultured Desulfobacteraceae bacterium | reverse complement strand
GTTTCTGGCCTGTGGAGATCAAATGGGGCACACAACTCAGGCCGAAAGACCTCAAGCAAATTTCCAAATACCCAAATAGCCGCATACTGAGTAAAGGGCTGCAGGGCAGCGTTCTCAAAGGCGTGCCTGTTGAACCGCTACCCCTCACACTGTTTCATTTGGGATTGGCGGAAAACACTGCGACAACACCTGTTCTTTTACCATGAAGCTTACCGTTTGATTTTAGAATTAACCACGGAATACACGGACGACTCGGAAAAAAACAAAAAAATCCCCCGGGAAGAACCCTGGGGGATATGTAAACGAATTTCAGCCAACTGGTGGCTGATTGCCGATACTTGAATGCTTATCAGCCCTTCTTGTTGAACCGTTTGCGGCCGATGCCCACCATGCCCAGAAGGCCGATGCCCATGAGCAGGATGGTGGCGGGCTCGGGGACGGGACTTACAGATACTGCATCGATGTCAAAGCCATCTCGACCATCTATTATTTCAGACACATCAAGTATAGCGAGATAATGGAATGGCGCATAAGTTGATGGAAGCACTATCTCGGAAATACCATCACCTTGATTGTCAATAAATGCGACAAACTGCCAATTATTTGATACAAATTCTGCATCAGATTGGAGACCTGGTTCTTGGGTATCAAGAACAGTTTGGAAGAAATCAGGAGAAACAATAGAGCTGCTTGGCGCCACAAATACTGCAGCCTCTTCAGGCCAATTTAAAGGATTTCCATACGTTATTTCAATAACATTGGCGATAGAGGCAAAGTCCATTCCGAAATCAAATACTGCAAGACCTCCCAGGCCCAAGCTAAGGAAGTCTCCATCCGGTGCCCCCAACGCATTATCCACGATATCTCTGTCTGGATAACTATTAGGATTGGCGTTCAGACCAGCCCACCAGGCCGCGCTTTGAGCATAAACGGGTACAGCTTGCGCGTTAGTCCCTACGGAAAATATTAAAATAATAGCGCATAATAAGATAGAATACTTTTTCATTTCTTCCCCCCTTCTTAAAAAACTAATTAAAATAAAACCGTTTGCTTTCATTTATTATGACAGCAACTACCGTGCCATTTATTCAACCAGTTAAAATTACAGCCATTTTAGAACTTATACCCATCGCGACCTGACCAGTGTAAAAATCTCCGACAGGGTCGAACAGTCACAATTCATGCCTTTTGCACAGCCCCAGCGCTTAGAAACCTGTAATGGCTGTGGTTAACGGCAGTTGTCTGGAAAGGATGGGAAATGGGGCGGAAAAATCAGTCCAAAAGGGTGTCGAAATAATTTACAGTTTAGTGCGGGATATTGTTATGGTCGTGGCATAGACGCAGGTGGGGCAAGGGCCGAGGCCATATGAAATTAACCACGAAATACTCGGAATACACGGAAAATTTAAAAAATTAATTCTTTTCCCAAGAAGCGGCTTAACGTTTACGTCGTTTTTTCCAATATTCAGGATGACGACTCATGTGCATAACAGCATAAATTGATATACAATTGTTTTCAATACAATAGTATATGCCGAAGGGAAACCGACGGATAAGATGTCGTCGTACATCTCCTTCAACGATCGACCATGCCTCTGGAAACATTATGATATTTTCGATACCGGTTTCAACGGTTCTGGCGAATGCTTCAGCCAATCGCGGATTAATGTCGAAGAACAGATCTCGTGAAAATATATTTTTTAAGGCTTGAATTTTGGGACACTTTTATTCAATCGTTACAGATAATCACCTCTGCATTATCATACAGGCGCTTGGGAGCGAGAATTAACCATTTTCCGTGTATTCCGTGTGGTCAGTGGTTAACAAAAATCTCTGAAAAAAACATTAAACCACGGACCACACGGAATACACGGAAAGACTTTTGTATAAGGCACCGTGTTGTCCAACTATTCTGTTAAAATTCCCGAACAGGTTGATATTTAGACATATGTCGGTGTAAAATTTTCACTGAAGAAAGAGGTCTGGAAGAAATAAGAAATTGCACTTTGGTATTCTTCAAGTGCTTCGGGATGAAAAATATACTTCATTTATTAAAAATCCGACGTGCTTTTTCCAAAGCATCTTTGCCATTAACAAGTTGCACTCAGGTCAAGTTGAAAAAAGCAATAAACCACGGAATACTCGGACCACACGGAAATTTTAAAAAACAATCCTCTCAATTTGTGCTTTCGGGTAATGCCCGAAGTTGACCCGAAAAACCGGTTTAAGGCCGGTTGCTTTCAAAATGTTATAGACCTGAGCACGGTGTTCATTTGCAAATCCTTTGCGGCTTTGACTTCATCTTCCGTGTATTCTGTGTAGTCCGTGGTTAATTTATAACCGATATCATAGTTGAGGAGCAAGTCCACCTCAATACCATTACTGTCACGATAAAAGTGAAGGTTACTGCGGCGGCCACGGTGCAATCGGTACTTAAGCGCCTCCATAACAACCAGATTTTCAAAGAGATTGCCACGTAAGGGATCCCGGCTGACAAATATCCCGCTCCACATAGATTTCGATATAGGCGGCCAAGGCCTGAGTCGGCGATAACCCTTCACGCCAGATGCGAGGGTAGAAACCCGTGAGCATTAGTCCGCTGAGACTGACGTCCTCTTGATGGGGGACGAGCTCTTCGATGGAAAACGGCAATAATTTAAGGAGAGCCGTGCGTCCGGCCAAAGACTGATTGATCGCAGTGGCGACCTCAGATTGCTGGCTGCCGGTGAGGATTTTTTATGTAAAATGCAATTTATAATTTAAACATGCATAAAAATAGAGGCGACGTGTGAATGATTGGGGTGTAATCGGCCGTCCGAGAAGCACCGGTTAAAACCAGCCACCCCGCCATCGCCTTTGATCAGAATCGTTCCCTGACGCCTGTGCTGACAGACCCTGTATTCATCTAATCATCCGCAAGGATCCCGTCAGGATAACCCTTTGTATTTCCGAACGTTGAGAGCTTTCCATTGGAGGAGTGGCTGCTGCCCAATGCGTTTTTGAAGGATTTCATCGGCGGTCAAAATCGTCGGATCGATTTCGCCCTTATCGAGCAGCAAATCCAGGAATTCCCGTTCAGCATCATTGAAAGACAGCACCCTCCCGAGCCTTTCCCGGCACTCTCTAACAAGACGCGACCCGAATTTTGCTGGTGAACCTTGTTCCTGTATTGCACGAGTGTCAAGAGTGGGAATGAGTAACCTCGTCAATTCCGCTGGATCGAAATCCACGTCTTCGATTGAAATGGTCCTCCAGTCCTTGCGATTCATCCCGCCGTAAACAACGAATGCTATGCGGAGCCGGTCGCGTTCGAGATCGTCCATATCGAGAATCCGGTGACAATCGAACAAATCCCTCGCTTGCCCTCGCGCAAGTAAGGCAGCGAGCTTGCCGGCCGCCAGTTCGTGCAGGTCGAGGACCGGGATACTCTTGGCTTTGAAATCCCCGAGCGGATGAGAATCAACGAGTTGAATATCCCACAATGGCTGTCTGAACATGAAGTTCAGATCAACTTCGAGGTTTCTTGATTGTCCCGTGAAACCCTGGTAGGAAAGCCGCCATTTCCCGCCCGCGTGTTCGTCCGGCACCCTCTTGGTGGTAAACCCTTCTCGGGAAAAAACCGCCTGGGCGGCCTGCTCAAAATTGGGTCTGTCCATCAGCATTCCCTCGCGATCCAGAATCCCGATGTAATTGAGATCGATATCCACGGACAATCTGGGAAGGTCGAGTATAAACATGTTTAAGGCGGTGCCGCCCTTCAAGACCCATTTCCCCTTGAGAAATGGGTGCGAGTTCAAGGCATCCAGCAGACCCAGCAGGTGGAGCACCTTCTCAACCATCTCCGCCGCAAAACCTGCGAATTCGGCTACCGGCATTATTTCCGACGATGAAAAGATCACAGCACTTCCCCCCAGGACTTGTTCAGGATTTCTACCGGAATCAGCAGGTTCCAGCCCTTAACCCACTGGCAGCCCTTGCGCTTACCGCGTATGAAATAATGAGGCTGCCGGGGGCGCATCTTTCGCAATGGATTCAAGTGTGTATCTTCAACCATCAAGATTTCTTTGTGCTGCTCCAGAAAGAAACCAACCTTTGCGGCGGTGGTCGCATTCTCCAATAGAAAAACGTACTCGATGACCTGATCGAGATCGAAGAACTCCACCGATTCCAGGGACCGCCATATCTCTTCCCAACTTCCGGTCAGGTTCGGCCGGTCCAGCACGTCAACAAAGGTTCTTTCAAGACTGGTTACCCTAAGTTCCACCCCAGACCGTTTATGGCTGGTGACGCCAAACATCTCCTTACCCTTTGCGCTGAGAGGATGAGGTACGGGAGCGCGCACAAATTCATAAGCCTGAAACGTAAGCGGTAGTGTTTTGCTCGTGGATACGTAGTAAAACCTCGTATAGACCGAGTAGGCTTTTCCATGAAATTCCAAGGCTGTGTGGTATGCGAGAACCGCGTCCGCGGTCATCTTGGCCGCCACGAGATAGGGATCAACCGGGCTTGATGCCGAATCGCCGCCCAATGGACCTGATGCATATAGCCCGCGACGAACAGGTATTATCCGTCCCTGTTTGCGGTAGTAGGTCAGGAGCGACTTGCGCGTGTTCGGGTTGCCGGACCCTCTGGCAGACAGGAAGCGGTCCAGTTCGTCCAGCGTGAACACGGCGTGCTGCAACAGAAATTCATTCAGTTTCATTGGCTGATCCATTTGACACATCTCCAACATAGTAGCAATAATATTAGCTCTATCTCGGATGCATGTCAAGATATTCCCAAAATATTTTGACGAAAAGGCAAGATAGGGTTGAAACAATTACTACTTTCTCGTCCATGTGTCATACACCAAGCAATCCGCCAAACCGACCCTTCTTTCTTGCCTTCGGTAGATAATCTAAAACATGGCGGTACCATCGACCGTAAAGGGCGGCATCGGGACATCCTCCGGGCTGAAAGGGCGACAGGGCAACTTATCCTGTTGGAATCAAAGGAAAACCATCGATTGCCGGGAAGGCGGGGGAAATGCTGTGGGAAAATCAAGCAAAATGGGTGTCGGAATGTTTTACAATTTAATGCGGGATATTGTTGCGCTCATGGTATTGACGCAGGCGGGGCAAGGGCCGACGCCATATGAAATTAACCACGGAATACTCGGACCACACGGAAATTTTAAAAAACAATTCTCTCAATTTGTGCTTTCGGGTAATGCCCGAAGTTGACCCGAAAAACCGGTTTAAGGCCGGTTGCTTTCAAAATGTTATAGACATGAGCACGGTGTTCATTTGCAGATCCTTTGCGGCTTTGACTTCATCTTCCGTGTATTCTGTGTATTCCGTGGTTTAATAAAAAATCCAACCAAGACCAATTTACGATGCTCCGTAAAATAGTCTTGACCAATTTACGATACGCCGTAAAACAGTCTTGACTTTCAGCTTGTCATTAAATAATAATGACAGCATGGAAAGATCTTATTCTTCAGTTCTTACCGAACATTTAGGGCAATATCGGCAGATGGTATTTGTTGTCGGGCCGAGACAGGTAGGGAAAACGACCTTGTGCACCGATTTGGCTCAGGAGTATCACTATTTCAATTGGGACAACCAGGACCATCGTGCGCTGATCATCGAAGGACCAAACAGGATTGGTGAAGAAATCGGCGTGAAAGAGTTGCAGGAAAAGCACCGAATCGTTATTTTTGATGAAATTCACAAGTATTCAAAATGGAAGGATTTTCTCAAAGGTTTTTTTGATGTCTATAGCCCGGGCGTGAGAATCATCGTAACTGGAAGCTCCAGACTGGATGTCTTTAAAAAGGGTGGCGATAGTCTTATGGGCCGATATTTCCTGTATCATCTTCATCCCATCTCAGTGGGAGAAATTATAGGAGCCCGCCTTGCTGAAAAGGAGATACAAATTCCCGGGCCGATAGACCCGCAGGCGTTTGATTCCTTATATACTTTTGGTGGTTTTCCCGAACCGTTTCTGAAGGCGAACCTAAGATTTTCAAACAGATGGAAACGTCTCAGGCAGCAGCAACTATTTACTGAAGATATCAGAGATCTTACGCGAGTCCAGGAAGTACGGCAAATTGAATTATTGGCAGAGACGCTTAAATATCAAACCGGCCAAATGATTAATTATTCCAATCTTGCGAAAAAAATCAGAGTTTCAGTGGATACCATACGCCGCTGGATAAAGGTTTTGGAATCGCTATATTATTGTTTTACCATACAGCCCTGGTCTAAAAATGTGTCACGGTCTTTGCTTAAACAGCCCAAAATTTACCTTTGGGACTGGTCTCTCCTTGCGGATGCCGGTGCAAAGCCGGAAAACTTTGTCGCATCCCACTTATTGAAAGCCGTCCACTGGTGGACCGATAACGGGTTGGGAGAATATGGTCTCCATTTCCTCCGTGATAAGGAGAAGCGTGAGGTGGATTTTCTTGTCACTCGAAATCAAAAGCCCTGGTTTATGGTAGAGGTAAAAACAGATGGTGGA